>NZ_CP039890.1:0-300000 GCF_005221325.1 Agrobacterium tumefaciens
ATGGCGATAGCGGATAAGATTGAAGCAACGATTGCTCGGAAGGAAGATGCAGGCGGTAAGATAGCCCGCCATGCGAGCCTTTTGTCGCAGCAATTGCAGGAACTGCGCACACGCATGTATCCGCCGAAGTCGGAGAAAAGCCTGCGTCCATTCCTGACCAACGAGGTTTCCAAGCTCACATCCATACCTGATTCCACCCTGAAACTCCTGTCGAGTGAAGGGCGTGGCCCGATTCCAGGACGTCTGGAAAATAATCATCGGGTCTATACACTGGCCCAGATCAACGAGTTGCGGGAACTCTTCGCAAGCCAGAAGCCCTCGGAGGCGTTGAGATTTTCGCCGCGCCGCCGCGAGGGCGAACACCTTCAGGTCGTGGCGATCGCCAACTTCAAGGGCGGCAGTGCCAAGACCACGACCTGCGTTCACCTTGCCCATTATCTAGCGCTGCAGGGCTACCGCGTCCTCGCACTCGATCTCGATCCACAGGCATCGCTTTCGGCACTTTTCGGTGCTCAGCCCGAGTTTGACGTCGGCGCCAATGAGACCATCTATGCGGCGCTGCGCTATGACGACGCCGAGCGCCGATCAATCCGTGACATTATTCGCAAGACCTATTTTGACGGCATCGACCTTATCCCAGGTAACCTCGAGGTCATGGAATATGAGCACGAGACGCCAAGGGTACTGGCCCAGAAATCCGGTTCAGGGGCAATTTTCTTCGAGCGATTGAAGCTCGCGCTGGCCGAAGTCGATCAGGATTACGACGTCGTTATCCTCGATACGCCTCCGTCCCTTGGATTTCTGACGCTCAGCGCAATCTATGCTGCGACCAGTATGATTATCACCGTCCATCCGGCGATGCTTGACGTGGCTTCCATGAGCCAGTTCCTGTTGATGATGGGCGATTTGATCGGCGTGCTAAACGAAAACGGCGCGCAGCTTGATCAGGATTTCATCCGCTATCTCATCACCCGCCATGATCCGAACGACGCACCGCAGTCGCAGGTTGTCGCGATGATGCGCCATCTGTTCGGCACCGATGTGCTTCTACCAACCCTGATCGAAAGCACGGCTGTCGAGGCAGCGGGACTTGCGAAACGCTCAATCTACGAACTCGAAATGGGCCAGATCGGTCGTGATACGCACAAGCGAGCCCGCGAGGCGGTCGATGCCGTCAACGAAGCGATCGTGAAACTCATCAACACCAGCTGGGGGCGCACATGACCAGCAAGTCATCGCGTAAATCCATCGTAGCGAACTTCGGACTGCTGTCTGCAGAGCTGGAAAACCGGCTGTCAACGGAGAACCCTGGCACCGCTCCCCAACCGGCCCCACCCGCGCGTGTCGGCGCCGGCGTGATCGGTGCGGCGCACCGGGCAATCGACGACATCAAGTCGGAACGCGACCGCCTGAAGGCGCTTGTCGAAGCCGGTGGAGGCGCGATCCGCGAACTCGATCCGTCAAAGGTCGACCCCTCGCCTTTTCCCGATCGTCTTCCTGACGACGACGGCTCTGATTTCGAGAGTTTCAGGAACTCAATCCGATCCGAAGGCCAGAAGGTTCCCATCCAGGTCCGCAAATCACCGGCCTCACCTGACCGCTATCAGGTAATTTACGGCCACCGCCGGCTGCAGGCAGCCAAAGATCTCGGTGTTCCGGTCAAGGCTATCGAAGTCGAGATTTCCGACGTCGAACTCGTCATCGCACAGGGTATCGAAAACGCCGATCGCCAGGATCTGAGCTGGATTGAGCGCGCCCTGTTTGCACGCCGTATGGACGATGCCGACGTGAAGCCACGGGATATCAAGGCGGCCCTGTCGATCGACGATCCCGAGCTTGCGCGCATGCGGTTAGTCTACCGCGCCGTTCCGATCGAAATCATAGAAGCAATCGGTAGGGCGGCCAAGGTGGGTCGTCCGAGATGGGCCGAGTTTGCAAAGACGTTCTCCGAAAGCCCTGATCTGCATGACGAAGTGCGCAAGGTGCTATCGGTCACCGCCGGAAAGCGCTTCGGGTCCGACCAGAAGTTTCTGGCAGCTTTGAATGCTCTGAAGCCCAGAGCGCCATTGCAGGAAACCGGCAAAACCATTGCTGGTCCCGCAGGTGAGCAGCTGGGCAGATATTTGCGCACGGCCAAGGAGGTTCGCATTTCGGCGGATACGCGGGCCGGGGCGGAATTCCTGAGCTTTATTGAATCGGAGCTGCCGGCGCTGGCTGAACGCTTCGCTCATGAGAAATTAAAGAACTAATCGAAGCCAAAGCGGACTTCGAAACGATTTTAAGGAAGGAAATCGCGCAAAAGAAAAAGGCCCCCGAAACGTTGCCGTCATGGAAGCCCTTCTCGTCGTGTGAGAGCTAGAGAATCGCATTTCCATGAATCCTAGTCAAGAGTCTTTGGCACCATTTCGGTGAGCGTTGATCTTTTGCCTTTTTGAGAGGCGAAGACATGGAAGGTGGACAAGTGACGACGCCCTTTGGGCGGCGACAGGTTACGCTTGCGCTTGTGAAGCGGCAAATTGCCACGAGCAGGATCGAGGAAGGCAAGTCGGCAAACAAGTGGAAGGTTTTCCGCGACGCATCGGAAGCTCGAGAAGTGCTCGGTCTGCAGGATCGTAGCCTCGCCGTGCTTGACGCGCTGTTGAGCTTCTATCCGGAAAATGAACTGCGTCAGGAAGCACAGCTCATCGTCTTCCCATCAAACATCCAGTTGTCAATTCGCGCTCATGGCATTGCAGGCGCCACTTTGCGGCGGCACCTTGCCCTTCTCGTTGAGGCCGGACTGATCATCCGCAAGGACAGTGCGAACGGCAAACGATACGCTCAAAAAGATGACGGCGGATCAATCGAGCACGCCTTCGGATTCGATATATCGCCGCTTCTTATGCGAGCCGAGGAGCTCGCATGCCTTGCCCAGCAGGTTGCTGCTGATCGCGTTGCCTTTAGACGAGCAAAGGAAAACCTGACCATCTGCCGGCGTGATATCCGCAAGCTAATCACGGCTGCCATTGAAGAAGGTGCTCCAGGCGATTGGGACGAGCTTGAGGAGCGATATCTCCTGCTCGTGAGGCAAATTCCGCGCAATCCGAACCTGGGCGAACTTAGCGATCTGTATGCCAGGATGGGCGGCCTGCGTGAGGACATCCTCAAACTCCTGAATTCCGATGATTTTTCTTCAGAAATGATCAGCAATGATGCCCATATTGAGCGTCACATACAGAATTCAAATACCAACCCTCCAAATGAACTTGAACCTAGCTCTAGAAACGAGCTGGAGGCGAAGCCGAGTGAGAATAAGCGGGCCGTCCATGTGCCGATCAAGGCTTTCCCAATTGGTCTTGTCTTGCGGGCCTGCCCCGAGATTTCGAACTACGGGCCTGAGGGACAAATCGGGAGTTGGCGGGAGCTCATGACAGCCGCCGTGGTCGTCAGGTCGATGCTTGGGGTCAGCCCCTCCGCATATCAGGAGGCCTGTGAGGTAATGGGTCCAGAGAATGCTGCGGTGACGATCGCCTGCATCCTGGAACGTGGCGGTCACATTAATTCGCCAGGTGGATATCTCCGGGATTTGACAAATAAGGCGAAGCGCGGTGAATTCTCACTTGGTCCGGTGCTTATGGCTCTGCTGCGAGCTGGCGGCCACCAGATCAAAGCCGCAGGATGATGGTTGCTTGCAGAGGTGATATCGTCATGGCGGTCTTAGCCTGCGCTTTGGAACCTTGGTCAATGGGAAGGCGTTTGCTTGCTCACAGCATGAAGCGACCACCCTTCCCTGCCCTCCATTGTCCGGTACTTTCATCTGGCCGAGCTGGTGAGCCATGGAACTTGGCGACCAAATCCCGTCAATACTAGAATCTCAACACTTCCCGGCTTCAGGAGGCGGGTCAACGATCAAAACACCTCGATCGCAGAGGTTCACCGAGCAGCCGGGCAACAATGCCTCTGGCTAGTGTCTCCGGATTCGCTGAAACCGGTTTTCTGCTTAACAGGTCCAAGCTGAACCGCGTGCTGAGCCGGCGTGATCCGATCGATTTCCGCGTCGCGCGGATAATTGGTAAGGGACCTGGCCGCCCTGCCCTGTCAAAAACAGAAACGGCGTTTCTACAACGGCGTGCCGCAAATAAACCCGCCTTTAGTTCGGCGGGATTATTTTGCATAACGTTCCTGTAGTTGGTTAGCTCGAGAAACGCTCCGGTCGGAAAGTCGCGAGCATGGGATGTTCGGTTCCTGTAACAATCTCGAAAGCAAGCAATTCGCCCACGATAAGGCCAAGTGTTGCGCCGCTATGGCTGAAGGCCAAGTAATAACCGGGAATGGCCTTGATGGCTCCAATCACCGGCTCGCCGTCGCCCGGGATCGGTTTCCCACCAACACCGATCGAAGCCACTTCGAGTTGCGGATTGCCTTCCATCACCTTGGCAGCCTCCACCAGAAGCTCGGCAACAATGCTGTTATCAATCTCATAGGTGCCGTCCGCACGCACTGTCACACCCTCATCAGCCGCCCAGTCGGCATCCAGCGAGAAGGTACCACCCGGCGCGGGACGGACAGCGACACGCGGTGTGTTAAGGACAGCGCGCAGGGGATGGGCGAACGGTTTGGTCTGCACGAGAAGCGCGATCGGTGTTCCGTCGCCGATGGTCTGTCCGCTTTCCGCAGCCATCTTCGGCACGGCCGGGCCTGTCGCGAGCACAACTGCGTCGGCCAGATGGAGATAGTCTTCTGCGGTTTCCGCACCAACGGCACGACCACCCTCAACCACGACCCGCGCGGCACCCTGGTCCGTCACCAGAACACCCCCGAGCGCGGAAAACTCTTCCAGAAGCACCCCGATCAACGTTGGCAGATCGACCCAGCCTTCGCCGGGATTGAAGATGGCACCTTGGGGGGTGATTGCACGTGCGTCGAGACCGGGCGCGACGCTTGCGACTTCGGCTGCGGAAAGCCGCTGCGCGTCATAGGCGAGCGAAACCTCGTGGCGATAGGCCTCGTCAATCTCGTTGTGCTCGTCATCCGCATCCCAAGTCAGCCCGCCATCGAAACGAAGCCATTCCGCATCAGGGTTCTGTGCCGCGAGCGTACGATAACGGTCGATACCGGCCATCCGCAACTGATGATAGGGTTCCGAGCGCATGCGCGCCGAGTTTAACCAGGAAAGCGAGCGGCCGGAGGCACCGTTGGCGGGCGGGCCGTCATTGAGGATCGTGACCTGAATGCCGCGCCGCGCAAGCTGCACGCCGGTAGAAACGCCGAAGATACCGGCGCCGATGATGACGGCCGAAGAGATAGTGTTGTCGGTCATGGAGTTGGCTTTCAATGAATTGTCATAGGGATGGGGTAAAGCGGTTCAGGGCTCTTCCCAGCGGCCGCTGGCGGCAGAGCGGAAAAGTGCGTCGATCACCTTCATGTTCGCAATCGCGTCGCCAAGCCCGGTATCGAGTGGCTTTCCAGAGAGAACGGCCTCGGCGAATGCATCGGCCTGTTCACGATACTGGTCGACCGGCCCGATCATGATCTCGTCGCGTCCACCGCCGGCAAGATCGCGGCCATCGTCGAAGATAAGGAAAGTCGGCTCATCGGCCGGTGCATTGAAAGGTATGGGAATTTTCAGCCGCCCGCGCGTTCCGAGCACCGTGACCTTCTGCGTGAGGGACAGTTGTGTGGAACAGGTGAAGGCAAGCTGCCTTCCCTCCGGAAACGCCAGCAAGCCGCTCGTCAGCCGATCCGTGCCGAAGACAGGATCACGTTCCACGAGAGCGATTGCTCGCTGCGGTTCCGCGTCGAACAGGAAACGCGCCGTGTTGATGGCATAACAACCGACGTCGAACAGGCCGCCGCCACCAATATCAGCCTGGTTGCGCACATTTCCGGGGTCATCGAGATAATAGGAAAAGATCGTCTGGATGGCCCTGACCTCGCCCAGGCGCCCCTCGGCGATCAACGCACGTGCTTTCTTCCATTGCGGATGGTGGCGAACCATGAAGGCTTCGGCGACTGGCAGTCCCACTGCATTCTGTGCGGCCGCCAGTTCTATTGCCTGCGCGGCATCAAGCGCGATCGGTTTCTCGCAAAGCACGGGTTTGCCCTGCTCCAGCGCCTTGATCGTCATGGGCACATGTAGATGATTGGGCAAAGGGTTATAGATTGCATCTATGTCCGGATCGGCAAGCAAATCCTCGTAGCTGCCATAGGACTTGGCTATCCCGAAGCGGGCCGCCATCTTCTTCGCCTTGACGGCATCGCGCGAGGCAATTGCCGCAACGCGCCCCAGACGGCTTGACTGGATGGCGGGAATGACCGCTTTGGCGGCAATGCCTGCGCAACCGAGTACGCCCCATCGTATCGTTCGTGTCATTTTTTCTCCTCCCCTACCCTCAGAGAACTTCCGCAAGGAAGCGTTGAAGGCGCGGGCTTTGCGGGTTATCAAATATCGCCTCCGGCGTGCCAGTTTCCACCACCCTCCCCTCATCCATGAAGACGACCTGATCGGCGACCCGGCGGGCAAATCCCATTTCATGCGTCACGACGACCATGGTCATGCCGCGCGTGCCGAGCTCGGCCATCAGGTTGAGCACGCCCTTGACCAATTCCGGATCGAGCGCACTCGTCACCTCGTCGAAGAGGATGACTTCCGGCTCCATGGCAAGCGCACGGGCAATCGCGACGCGCTGCTGCTGCCCGCCGGAAAGACCGCCCGGACGATGATGTTGACGGCTCGCAAGACCAACATCGGCAAGCCTTGCCTTGGCGATGCGCTCGGCCTCGGCTGCCGGCAGACCCTTGATCTTCTTCAGCGACAGCATGACGTTTTCCAGCGCCGTGTGATCCGGAAAGAGATTGAAATGCTGGAAGACCATGCCGACCCTGCGGCGCAGCGTTTCCGGCTTCATGGAGAGAATGCTTTCACCATCGATGAGAATATCGCCGCTCTTCGGCTCGACCAGGCGGTTGAGCCCACGCAACAGGGTGGATTTACCTGAACCGGATGGGCCGATGATGCAGGTGACACTGCCCGGCTTTACCGAAAGGTCGACACCCTTCAGCACGTCGAGATCGCCATAGGCCATGCCGAGACGGCGCACATCAAGGCTGCCGCCCTTGAAGGCGACACCGGAAGCGCGGGCTGCACTGTCGAGTTCACTGACCTCCTCCAATCCACTGGTGATGACGGAGGGACGCTGCTTGCCAATTCGCAGGCGATTGTCGATCGCATTGACGACATGGGTGAGCGGCACGGTGACGACGAGATAAAACACGCCCGCCAGCAGCAAAGGCGAAAGATTGCCCGTCACCACCGCCTGGTCCTGTCCCACGCGAAAAATCTCGCGCTCGGAGGCCAAAAGCCCAAGGAAATAGACAAGGCTCGAGTCCTTCACGTTGCCGATGAACTGGTTGACGAGAGCCGGCAGTACGCGGCGCACACCCTGCGGCACGACGATAAGGCGCATGCCCTGACCGTAGCTCATCGACAATGCCCGGCAGGCCTCCATCTGGCCACGGTCGACGCTCTGAATGCCGGAGCGAAAAATCTCGCCGATATAGGCGCCAGCGATCAGGCTGAGCGCCAGAATGCCAAGCGGATAAGGCGACGGTCCGAACAATTCCCGGCCGATGCGGGCAAATCCCTGACCGATCAGGAGGATTGTCACGATGGCCGGCAGCCCGCGGAAAATATCGGTATAAAGACGGGCGGGGATGCGCAGCCAGGGCGAACGGGAAATGCCCATGACAGCGAGCATCATGCCGATGGCGACGCCGAGCACCGTCGAGGTCGCAGCCAGGATCAGCGTATTCTTCAGACCGACTGTGATCATGGTCGGCAGCACTTCGGCCATGGCATTCCAGTCGAGGAAGCTGCGGCGCAGGTTTTCAAGCCAGTTCATCAGGATATCCCTTGAAAGAAAGGCCGGTCCGACCGGTGAAGGCCGGACCGGAAGGCGGCATCACTGCTTGGGAAGATATGCCGGCGGCATCGGTGTGCCGGGGAACCATTTTTCGTGAAGCTTCTTCCAGGTGCCGTCTTGCATGGCCTCTTTCAGGCCCTTGTTGAGCGCCTGGCGCAATGCTTCGTTATCCTTGCGGATGACGAAGCCGGCCGGCGCATCGAAGCTCGGAATATTGACCGCGATCTTTAGCGCCGGATAGCGGGCGGAATAATCCTTTGCAGCCTCGAAATCGAGGAAATGGGCATCGACCGTGCCGTTGTTGAGTGCGGAAACGGCTGAGTTGTTGTCCGGGAATTTTACGAGATCGGTGCCTGCGAAATTTTTCTCGGCATAGATTTCCTGCAGCGTGCCCTGCACGACGCCGAGACGCTTGTCCTTGAGGCCCGCAGCATCGGTGATCGCGGCTTCCGAAGTCAGAACGCTCAGGAAACCTGCAAGATAACCATCGGAGAAATCAACGGTCTCCTTGCGCTTGGCCGTGGTGCCTATTGCGGCGGCCGCAACATCGAAGCGGCCGTTGGCGACCGAGGGCATCAGGGCGGAGAATTCTTGGCCGGTGAAGACCACCTGCTCCTTCTTGAAGCCAAGACGTCCGGCGACATTGAGGAAAAGCTCGATGTCGAAACCGGTAAAGTTACCGTCGGCTGTGGTGAAGGCATAGGGCTTGGCGTCGCCCATCGTGCCGACACTGATGGTGGTGGGATCAATGAGGCCAAGCGGATTGTCGGCAAACGCCGGGGACGCCGCGCCTGTAAGCATACCGAGCGTGACCGCGAGAGCGCTGGCGCGGATTTTGGTAAAGGCGGAAGTGAAGGCTTCGGTAAATCGCATTGGTTTCGTCTCCTCTGGTGTCGTTGTCTGCGATGTATTCAAGACGCACGGGTCCCATCCGGACGGCGACATAACGTCACCTGCCCGGCCCATGCAGTTCGCATGTCGGAAGTCTTTTTGTATTTTGAGACCGGTCTCAGAAAGAAAGAGACCGGTCTCTTTGATTATTGGCAATTGTTATCTTCGCATTTGCCAGTCGTCAAGTTCTCTTGTAAGGCTACCGTTTATGGATAAGAGCCTATCTAAAACTCCTTCCGTCACCGTGGCTGACGTGGCGCGCAGGGCCGGCGTCTCGAAGGCAACGGCTGCACGCGTGCTCGGCGGCTACGGAACTGTTAGCGACAGGGTGCGCGAGGCCGTCACAGCTGCCGCAAGTTCCCTTGACTATCGCCCGAATGAGCTTGCCCGCAGTATGACAACCGGCCGTTCCGGCACGATCGGCGTCGTAGTGGGGGATATCGAGAACCCCTTCTTCAGCCTCGCCGTACGCGGCATCACGGATATCGCCCGGCAGGCGGGGTTTACCGTCATTCTCATCAATTCGGGCGAGGATATTTTTGTTGAGAAAGCGGCCATCCGCACTTTGCTAGCCAGGCGCGTAGACGGACTCATTGTATCGCCAGCTAATGAAAATGATGTCGAGCACCTGCATGAGGCTATTCGCTCGGGACTACCCTTGGCTTTACTTGACCGCGGGAGTGACACGCTCGACGTGGACACGGTTCTTGCCGACGATCGTCATGCTGCCGAGAATGTCACGAGCCGACTAATCGCGCTTGGTCACCGCCGCATTGCCTATCTAACCGCCTGCGACACGCCGGATCATTGCTTCCACACGTCAAAGGACATCAGCACAGGGTCGGTCCGGCGCCGTATCGAGGGATATCTTGACGTCTGCCGTAGGGCTGGCCTTGTTGGCGTAGAGGACTGGGTGAAGGTCGGCGCCGTCACGCCGGAACGCACACACCGGATCGTTGTCGAAATGCTCCAATCGGCAAACCCTCCGACCGCGATTATCGCATCAGACAGCATCATCGGCCTTGAGGTATTCAAGGCTCACCGCGATTTGGGAGTAAATATTCCGGGCGATGTGTCCTTGATCTCTTTCCATGATGCGGACTGGACGTCCGTAACCAGCCCTCCGATCACCGTTGTCCGGCAACCCGTGTATGAACTCGGAGCGACGGCGGCAAGATTGCTTGTCGAGCGGTTGAATGGCGCAGATCAAGCGACCCGCAAGGTGGTCTTAAAAACCGAAGTCGTTGAACGCGCCTCAACCCGGCCGATTTGATGCTGAGGGCTGCTTGGACCCTCGCTGTCCCCTTCTTTCGCCCCCTCCCCTTTGGAACTCCGTAACGTTCGTGGTGTTCTGTTCAAATCGGGGCCGCCCAGCCGCGGCAGCGCCGTGGTTTGCTCTCCAGCGAAATTGAAAGCCATGTGTCAGCCTGATTTGGAAGCGAAGCGCCGCATGTTTGGAATTTCAAAGAGTCGGCTCCGGGATATGACGGGTTGGGGTTCCGTGATGAATGATCAAGCACATGAGGCCGACCGTTGAATCGTCCGCGAGGCCGTCATCGCACAAGTTCACTTGCCTCATCCCGATGTCTTGCGCGGACGTTGGCGTCCAGGCGTGCATTTCATCGTTAAAGCATTCTCGATTGCCGCACCTGACGCGGTGTTGTCGAAGACGCACCAGCCGTCAGGTGCCACGAGTTTAGAAAAGAATCTGATCTCGTCGTCGTTATAAGCGGAATAGTAGATCTTGGGCTTTCCGTGCAGACGAACATATCGCGGGGGTCCGTCGAAGGCTTCGGCAGGCCACACGAGCGCAGGATCGGCGAAGACGCGGTCAATCTTGTGTGTCTTCAGCAGATCAACTGCCTCTTGCGACGCCCAGCTTTCGTGCCGAGCTTCAATGACGATCTGGCCTTCGTCGATCGCCCGCATCGTCTTGAGTGCGTTATCTAACGTTTGGATATCAAAGGCCAACGATGGCGGAAGCTGACACAAAAGCGGCCCACGCTTTTGGCCTAGTGGCGCAAGGTCTTCTATAAAGGTCTCAAACGGCTCTGAGATGTCGTTCATTTTGCGCCTATGCGAAATCTCTTTGGGCACCTTTGCAGAAAATCGAAAGGTGTCGGGCACAGATTCAGCCCATCGCGCAAAGGTGGACGCCTTGTGCCGACGGTAGAAAGTGGAATTGATTTCGACGCCGTTAAAGATGGAGGCGTACCGTTGAAGGCTACTCCCCTCCTCCGGGAACTGGTCGGCGGCCGTTTTGGGTATGGACCACGCCGCAGTAGCAATTGTTGACAAATCGGGTCTCCCTCCAGCTTGAGTCACTTGGTCCAGTTCTACTCATCATAAACCGGGGCTTAGCGCGAAAATCTGTTTCAGCTAGGTTCCTCTTAAAACCTTGTCAGCTGACAAGGTTCCACCGCGGCGATTGGGTCGCGAAGTCAGGCGGATCTTTTCAGTGTCGTATCATGGCGAACAGTCGGTGGATGCTTCGGTCCGCCAAAAACCTTGTCAGCTGACAAGGTTTTTGGCGCACTGCTTCAGTGCGCATAATCTGCACCCTCCTTCGTCCACGGCACGGCATTGAGGCAACCGGGGCACCACCCTACGAGTCATCCCATGGGGTTTCCCATTACGCAGCTCCGCGATGTTGGCATCCCCGGACCTCCCACGAAAGTAACGATGACGCCGGACAATGGCCCGCAGGGCGTGTCTAATCGATGATGGACATTTCCCTTGCTGTCAGTTTAGCCAACGCCTGAGCTCTGACCACACTTGGAACATTTGGGCTAGGCCCGTGGTTTGTAACGGAGGTTAAGACGTCAAAGAGAGGAGATACCATGTCTAACGCAAAATCGACGGATGACGATTACGATGGAAACACAGGTACTACCGATAACCGGTTCGGCTACTCGGCGGAAAGCCGGGCCCAGTTTGACGATGCAAGCGTGATCGCACGCGGAACGGTTGTCGGCGAAACCCTTAATGTTTATCGCCTTGAGCCGGTTGCAGCACCGGACGACCCACGTTGGGAGAATGCGCCCCCCCACGGAACTGTCGTGGTCGCTGCGCGGACTGCGGGTGATGCACGGGTTGTCGCTGCAGGTGCCGAACTCGATTACCTTGAGATCGACGCCCTTCCAGCAGAAGACGTGTCGACGTCGAATGCAAGTGCTTTAGAGATGAGAAGCTCTATACGGTGATTGAGGTGGAGCATGGTCGACAGGGTCTGGTGAGGGGAGTGATCGACGGCGACATCCGTGTCGACACCATCAAGCCGACCCAGATCTGAGTGCACGCCAACGCCGAGGCCAGGGAATGCTCCGCTCCCGCCTTCTTGGTTAGCGTCTTCACACCGTGATCCAGCAGCTTCTTGAGACTGTGGTGCCTGCCCCCCAGCAGCGATGGCTTATTTCTCAGCGAGGGTCGTATCGACGTCGGACGGCATGACGTGGTTTCGATCGAACCCACGCTCCTCCAGAACGCAGCACTGTTGCGGATGCCGGCCATCACGGTGGCGATATGCCGGTCCTTGCGATCGAGCGAGAGGCCACGCTGCGCATAGTTCCAGGCGAGCGAGGAGAGGCGTCGTTGAATGGTTGAGGCGGAGTTGGCCTTGGCGCCGCGCTCCGCCGCGCCAAAGGCACTGCCGGAAGCGCAGGCCGTGATATAGAGCCCGACGGTCTGCGGGTGCGGGGGTAGGGAGAGAGGCGAACCGCCGGCACCACGCTGAAAAGTGCTTCCAGTCGGCAGCATAAGCTTTGCGCGTGGGCGGAGCTGGCCGCTTCGACATAACGCGGGCGCGATCGGCAAGGCCTGCGAGATGAGCTGGCGCCTGATCCTCGCCGACGAGAGAGTAATCGCCCCACACCTCCAGCGCGGAAATATCACGGCCAGAAGCCAAAAGACGGTGCTGAGGTCTCCTCGACGTGAATTTTGGTGTTTTGCCCGATGATTTGGGCCATTTCCCTATAATGACAGAAATGTCCGATAATGCAAGATTATCAGACCTTTAGAGAAAACCGGCGTTGAGGCGTTACGCTGGCCCGCACACTATCCCCATCAACGCGAATTTGGCTATCGGTCAAGCAATAGGCGACGGGCGGCAGAGAGGGACATTACCGTCACACCGTTCGGAAGAGGGAAGGACTCTTGACCGGATAGATAACGATCCGCTTTTGCGGCTGCAAATCCTCGCAGGCCAGATAAAACCCTTTTTCGAGTTTCGGCGTAAGGCTTCGCTTGATCTCTATCGCCCAGGGCTTTTCGCCTGGAGGGGTCAGCAGGAGATCGATTTCGGCTCCGGCAGCTGTACGGTAAAAGTTGGCTGCAGTGCCCTCAGGCGAGGACGCGATCAGTGTTTCGATCACGAAGCCCTCCCAACTGGAGCCGACAATTGGATGACCAAGTAATTGTTCAGTGGTTCCAAGCCCAAGCAGCGCATGGGCAATGCCGCTGTCTCTGACATAGACTTTTGGTGATTTGACCAACCGCTTGCCGACATTGGCATGCCAGGGTTCGAGACGACGCACCAGTAGCAGGTCGACAAGAAGGTCGAGGTAAGAAGCGACGGTCTTCCCATCTACCCCTAGGGAGCGGGCGAGTTCGGCTGCGTTGAGGAGACCGGACTGGTGGTGCGCCAGCATAGTCCAGAAGCGCCTTAGCGTCTCGGCGGGGATGCGCGGCCCGAAAAGCGGAATATCTCGTTCGAGATAGGTGCGAATGAAATCCTGTCGCCAGCGCATACTTGCACGGTCGCTAGAAGCAAGGAAACTGTCAGGAAAACCACCCCGTAGCCAAAGCCTTTCGAGCGCGTCTTCAGGGACCTCCAATCCGTCGACAGGCTGCATCTCAAGATAGGCTATTCGGCCAGCCAGCGTTTCTCCGGATTGCTTGAGGAGATCGATGGAAGCGGAGCCAAGCAGCAGGAACTGACCGCTGCGCCTTCCGGCCCGGCGTTGCGATCAATCAGGCCCCGTAGGATGTGGAATATACTTGGCAGTCGGTGAACTTCATCGAGGACGACCAGCTTCTCACTGTGGCTTGCAAGATAGAGTTCGGGTTCCGAAAGCTTGGCCCGGTCTGCTTCCGATTCTAGATCGAGATAAATGGATGTCCGGGTTTCGCTAATATTGATTGCTAATGTCGTTTTACCGACCTGACGAGGGCCCAACAGCGCAACGGCAGGGCTTTCGTCTAACAGATCCAGAAGTTCGGCTTCTATTCTTCGTTCAATCATCCTTGCATTTATGGAGTTATATTCCCCAATTGCAAGGATAATTTCATCTATATAACGAGGCACGTGGCCCGACCGCTACGCCGTGTCGCGTTGTTGTAATAGCTGGATGCCTGCGGCACCGATCGATGACGCGACTGCTCCATGCCTCGGGGAGGGCGATCCCACGGTTGGCAGCCTCGGTCAGATAGCCGGACCTTAGGCCATGAGCGGAAAACTACCCAGGCTCCAGCCCGGCCATGTCCGTTCGCTGCTCGAGGATAGCATTGACCGACTGCGGATCGAGTGCCCGCTTCGAGACTGCGCCCCAGCGCCCGATCCCCCGGAATACGCTGCCCTTGTCGATTTTAGCGGCTGCCAGCCAGGCGTTCAGCGCCTCCACGGCCGGCCGGTCAGATAGACGACCTCATCCTGTTTGCCATCGGAGGTCTTGGTGCGGCCAAGATGGATGGCGAGAGAGGGGAGGGGAAGGCCGCCTTCGATCTCGATCGGAGCTTCCACGCTCAGTTGTTCCAGGCGAAGGCCTGCGACCTCGCTGCGCCGTCGGCCGCCGGAGGCAAAGCCGACCATCAGGATCGCCCGGTCCCTGACGTCGCGCAGGCTATCGGTGGCGCAGCTTGCCAGCAGCTTGGTCAGCACATCGCCGGTGACGGCCTTAGCACTCTTGCGACGACGTTGCCTTGGGACGGCCCGCACGGCGAGGCGAATGGCGGGTTTGAGAGCAGGGAGGCGAAAGCTCCGTTAAGGCCGCGCCATTTCGTGAGGTCGACCAACTGGCCAGTCGGCGGCGTACCGTGTCGGGTGCGTGTGGACCGGCGGATTTCAGCAACCCCTGACGTCGCAGATTGTCGTCCACATCGGGTGGCATGCCGTGATCTGGTTCGTTGGCTCGCTTTTCCGGATCCCAAAGATGATGGGCAACGAATTTTAGCAGCAGCGCCTCGGGCGCCGGCCATGGAATCGATTGCCCGGTGGCTGCCAGGCCCCAGGCTTCGAGACAGGTCAGATCCGACGTAAGCGCTCGCAGCGTGTTGGCACCCATACCTTGGTTGACCAAATGGCGCAGCGTTTCGATGTCCTGGTCGGTCAGAAGCTCGGTGAGCTCATCGCGGCGTTCGAGCGGCAGGACGGACGCAATGGTATCGAGCTCTTCGGCGCGCCGCTCGACGGCGGTCGGTGATGTCTTCGATTTGGCCAAAGGCGCTCCAAAAGGACGGTTTCGGCGGCCTCTGAGACCGTGATTTGCCCCGATTCTTACTTGTCGGTCGTCCTTATCGAGCGGACTCTATCTGACTGATTTCAAAGAACAAGGCATTCTCCCAATTCGCCGGACTCATACTAATTAAGCGGACTCAGGAGCAGCATGATCCTGTTTGCTGTACCGGGCCGCAGGATGCCGAGGCTTTCTGGTTTTCCTCCGCCAGCCAGCGATCGCGCGGCTTGCAGCTCGCGGGACGTGGCACCAGATCGACGTGCAGTGCGCCGCTGTGTAGGGCAGGGGCCGCCGCGCAATAAAGCTGCATCGGCCGGACGCCGTCACTGACCTCAAAGGTCAATTTCGCCGAGCCGGCCAGTTGCACATGCTCCGACACCTTGCGGATGATTGCCGCGAACTTCTCGGCCGACATGTGCGTGCGGTCACCCTCATCAATGTCCCACAGCTGCACGAAGATTTCCGACCACTCCTCGTGCTCGGCGCCGCAGTCGAGTGCTGCGAACTGCCCGGCCTTCACCTCGGTCACGTGATAGCCGCCCTTAACCGGCCGGCCGTCGTAGGAAAAGATCAATGGTAGGTCCCGGACGCCGTCGATGGTGTCGAGCAGGCGGCCAAGGCTGATGTCGGTTTCGAGAAGGGACTTGTCGAATGCGTTCATTTCGGCTACTCATGTTTCAATAATTCAAGGATTGTAGAAATATGGAAGAACGTCAAGCCCTCATGTCATTTGCGGCCCTGTCGCAGGAAACCAGGCTCCACATCGTCCGCATGCTGGTGGTGGCCGGTCCGGACGGAATGGCTGCCGGTGCGATCGCGGAAAAGGCTGAGGTATCGCCCTCGAATGTGTCTTTCCATCTGAAGGAACTGGAACGCGCCGGGCTAATCAACCAGCAGCGCGAATCCCGCTCGATCATCTACACCGCCAATTACGACGGGCTGGGCGCACTGGTCCGCTTCCTGTTGGAAGACTGCTGCGCCGGGCACCCGGAGATATGCGCACCGGCCACCGAAATCGCCGCCTGCTGCGCGCCAACCCCGAAGGAGAACCTGCAATGACCGCTGATCGCATTTACAACGTCCTATTCCTCTGCACCGGCAATTCGGCCCGTTCGATCCTCGCCGAGTCGATTTTGAATGGTGAAGGCAAGGGCCGGTTCCGCGCGTTCTCTGCTGGCAGCCAGCCCAAGGGCGAGGTTCATCCGTTAGCGCTGGATACGCTGCGTGGCCTCGGATACGAAGCGACGGGGTTCAGCTCAAAAAGCTGGGACGTCTTCGCGGAGCCCGGCGCACCGCAAATGGATTTCATCTTCACGGTTTGCGACAATGCCGCTGGTGAAGCCTGCCCGGTCTGGATCGGCCATCCGATGACTGCCCACTGGGGCGTTGAAGATCCGGCAGCTGTCGAAGGCTCCCTCATCGAAAAGGGCCAGGCCTTCTCCCAGGCGGCCCGCTATCTCAAGAACCGCATCACCGCATTCTTAAGCCTGCCCCTAGCCTCGATTGACAAGCTGGCGCTTGAAACCCAGCTCCGTACCATCGGCACGATGGAAGGCAGCACCAGCCGCAAGGGCCACGTCGCGTGAGCTACGTTTTGGATCAGCAGCCGGCCAGCGGGCGCGATCAGGACCTGCGGGCAGCCCTGCAGGCGGCGGGACTTCCGATCGACGATCTGGAGCAAAGTGGGCGCACCTTCTTCCGCTTTGCCGACAAGGGTCAAATCGTCGGCTTCGGCGGGCTGGAGCCCTATGGCGACTGCGCGCTGTTGCGCTCCGTGGTCGTCCTGCCAGAACAACGCGGACGCGGTTATGGCGAAGCTATCTCCCGCCGGCTGCTTGACGAGGCGGGGCGCGGCGGCGCCCGTACTGTCTATCTGCTGACTCAATCGGCTGCCGCGTTCTTTGAACATCTTGGGTTCGTGAAAGTCGAGCGCACGGCTGCGCCGGAGACGATCCTGCAAACACGCCAGGCGGCAAGCTTGTGCCCGGCGTCTGCCGGCCTGTTTGCCAAATCAATCTGAGGATAAAATCATGTCCACATTTGAACGCTATCTGACGGTGTGGGTCTTTGCCTGCATCGTCGTCGGGGTGGCGCTTGGCCACCTCATGCCGGACGCCTTCCAAGCGATCGGTGCGGCCGAAGTCGCCAAGGTCAACCTGCCGGTCGCAGTGCTGATCGGGCTGATGATCATTCCGATGCTGCTCAAGATCGATTTCGCGTCCCTCGGTCAGGTCGGCCGACACTGGCGCGGGATCGGCGTCACCCTGTTCATCAACTGGGCCGTAAAACCATTTTCGATGGCGCTGCTTGGCTGGCTGTTCATCGGCTATCTGTTCCGTCCGTACCTGCCGGCCGGCCAGATCGATTCCTATATCGCCGGCCTGATCATCCTGGCCGCCGCGCCCTGCACCGCCATGGTGTTCGTCTGGTCGAACCTGACCAAAGGGGAGCCTCATTTCACGCTGAGCCAGGTCGCGCTGAACGACACGATCATGGTCGTGGCCTTCGCGCCGATCGTCGGGCTGCTGTTGGGTCTGTCCGCCATCACGGTGCCTTGGGATACGTTGATCCTGTCGGTCGTGCTCTACATCGTCCTGCCGGTGGTCGCGGCACAAATCCTGCGCCGGCTGAGAGATGTGAACCGCCTTGGCGCCAGACTGCAGCCGGTGTCTCTCGTTGCGTTGCTTGCGACCCTGGTGCTGCTGTTCGGCTTTCAGGGCGAGCAGATCCTCGCGCAACCGGGCGTGATCGCCCTGCTGGCCGCTCCGATCCTCATCCAAGTCTATTTCAACTCCGGCCTCGCCTACCTGCTCAACCGCATGAGCGGGGAGGAGCACTGTGTCGCCGGCCCGTCGGCTTTGATCGGCGCGTCCAACTTTTTCGAACTGGCGGTGGCCGCCGCCATCAGCCTGTTCGGCTTCAACTCGGGCGCGGCGCTGGCCACGGTCGTCGGCGTCCTCATCGAGGTGCCAGTCATGCTGTCGGTGGTCTGGATCGTCAACCGCAGCAAGGGCTGGTACGAGCGCGGCGCCGCCGTCCGCTCCTCCACTTCCACCATCGAAAGGGCATGAAAACGATGGATGTCACGATCTACCATAACCCCGCCTGCGGTACGTCGCGCAACACGCTGGAAATAATTCGCAACGCCGGCATTGAACCGACGGTGATAGAATACCTGAAAACCCCGCCAAGCCGCGATCAGCTTGTCAAGATGATCGCTGACGCCGGCCTCACCGTGCGCCAGGCTATCCGCGAGAAGGGCACGCCCTATGCGGAGCTGGGCCTCGACAACCCGGAGCTGACCGATGACCAGTTGCTCGACGCCATGCTTAAGGACCCGATCCTGATCAACCGGCCCCTGGTCATGACGCCGCTCGGCACGCGCCTGGCGCGGCCATCCGAAGTAGTGCTGGACATTCTGCCGGATACCCACAAAGGCGCCTTTACCAAGGAAGATGGCGAACAGGTCCTCGATGCGGAGGGCAAGCGCGTTGTCTGATCTGCCTGCCGCATCCCTATCGCATCTTCGTCAGCCAGACCTGGACGCTTTGCGTCCTCCGTTCTCATCGCACAAACCGCGTATTCTGATCCTCTACGGCTCTCTGCGGGCTGTGTCTTATAGCCGGCTTCTGGCGCAAGAAGCGGCGCGGCTGCTGGAGCACTTCGGCTGCGAAGTGCGGATCTTCGATCCGGCAGGCCTGCCGCTTCCCGATGCGGAACCGGCGAGCCACCCCAAAGTGCAGGAGCTGCGCGACTTGTCCGCCTGGTCGGAAGGCCAGGTCTGGGTTTCGCCGGAACGCCACGGCGCGATGACCGGCATCATGAAAGCGCAGATCGACTGGATTCCGCTTGCGGTCGGTTCGGTGCGACCGACCCAGGGCAAGACGTTGGCGGTCATGCAGGTTTCCGGAGGCTCCCAATCGTTCAACGCGATCAACCAGCTACGCGTTCTCGGCCGCTGGATGCGGATGATCACGATCCCCAATCAGTCGTCGGTCGCGAAAGCGTTTCAGGAATTCGACGCAGACGGACGCATGAAGCCGTCTTCCTATTACGACCGGGTAGTGGACGTCTGCGAGGAACTGGTCAAGTTCACGCTCCTGACCCGTGACGCCTCCGCCTACCTCACCGATCGCTACAGCGAGCGAAAGGAAGAGGCCGAAAAGCTCGAGCAGCGCGTAAGCCTCAAGTCCATATGACCCAGCGCTTGCCGATCGGCGCGATCCTCGCCCTTGGTGTCACCCAGAACATCGGCTACGGCACCCTCTATTACAGCTTCAGCATCCTGGCGCCGGACATGGCTGAAAGCCTGTCCTGGTCTCAGGAATGGATCTTTGGCGCCCTCTCGGCCGCCCTGCTCATCGGCGGATTGACCGCCCCTTGGCTTGGCACGCTGATCGACCGCATTGGGGCAGGGCGGGTGATGACCATTGGCTCCGCCGTCGCGGCCGTAGCCTTAGTTGCTTGCGCCTACGCGCCGGGAAGGGGTACTTATGTCGCGGCACTGATCGCGATCGAGGTCGCCGCCAACCTGGTACAGTACGGGGCAGCGTTCGCACTCCTGGTCCAGCTGCGGCCGGTGGTGGCGCAACGTAGCATCACGTATCTCACCCTGGTCGCTGGCTTTGCCTCGACGATGTTCTGGCCGATCACGACGGCGCTGCACGCGCAGCTGTCCTGGCAGAACGTCTACCTCATATTCGCTGGCCTCAATCTGCTGGTGTGCCTGCCGATCCACGCCTGGCTGTCGCGCGGCCTGGCACACAGCCGCCGGCAAGCTGTCGCACAACAGGCCGCTCCCATGGCAGGATCACTGGCGCCGTCGCACCGCCGCACTGGGTTTGCCCTCATGACCACGGCCTTTGCGGTGCAGTACCTCGCCAGCGCATCAGTGCTGGTCCACATGGTGCCGTTGCTCGCCGGCCTCGGCCTCGGCGCCACCGCAGCCATCGTCGGCGCGCTGTTCGGACCGTCGCAGGTCGCGAGCCGGCTGATCAATATGCTGTTCGGCAAACGCCTGGACGCGCTCCGTCTCGCTATGATTTCAGCGGCACTGATCCCTGCCGGCGCTCTGGTACTGGAACTGACCGCGCCCTCCATACCCGGGGCCATGGTTTTCGCCGTGGTGTTCGGCATGGGCAACGGCCTGCTGAGCATTGTGAGCGGAACCCTGCCGCTAGCGCTGTTCGGCAGTGAAGGTTACGGCAAGCTGCAGGGGAAGATGATGGCCGCCCGACTGATCGTCTCGGCTTCAGCCCCCTTCGTCATGGCTCTGGCAATGGAATGGCTGGGGTTCTCGCTGTCCCTCGCGGCGATCGTCGGCCTCGGCCTGCTGGCCCTGGCCTTGTTCGTCCTCCTTGGGAGCTTTCGCCGCCGAGGTATGGTAGGCTGATCGCGTGCTGCATATCCTCTTTGCCCTCTCCCTAGCGATAGTCGCTCTGCTCTATTCCTCCGTCGGTCAGGCGGGGGGCACGGGCTATGTGGCGCTGATGGGGCTGGCCGGGTTCATGCCTGCCGTTATCAAGCCTTCAGCCCTCGCTCTCAATATTCTCGTGTCGGCCATCGGCTGTATTCGCTTCTACCGGGCGGATCTGGTCACCTGGCGCACGTGTTACCCGTTCGCAATCCTTGGCCTGCCGTTCTCTTTGATCGGCGGCGCGCTGCACCTGCCTGCGGGGGTGTATCATCCGGTGGTCGGAATCCTGTTGCTCATTGCAGGAGTCCAGATGCTGCGCCCGGTATCCGGCCGTGATGGCGAAGCCCACCCCAAAGGCCCGCCCTTTATGCCGTCGCTCGTGGCGGGTGGGGTGCTGGGCATCATGTCAGGGGTCACTGGAGTAGGGGGTGGCATCTTCCTGGCCCCCTTGGTGCTGGCACTGGGCTGGGCAGGGGCGCGTCAGGTTGCGGCGATTTCGGCGGTATTCAACCTCCTCAATTCCGGGGCGGCGTTGGCTGGCGCATGGGTTACCATGCCCGACCTGCCTGCGGAGCTTCCACTGTGGCTGTTGTGTGTGGGGGCCGGAGGCTATGTCGGCTCGTGGTTGGGAGCGTTCTATTTCAAACCCGAAACGCTGCGCAAAATTTTGGCCTTCCTTCTGATCGCTGGGGCAATGCGGCTGATCGGAAGCATTGTCGTATAACTGAACGAGTAGCCGTAACGCTGTTCTCTGTTGAGTGTTGATGCCGCGGTCAACTCCTTCAGCAGTCTCGCGAGCACGGGTCGCGTTCCGGATGCACATGGGCCCATGATCCTGACAGATGAGGCCACAGCCTGCGGCCTGTAGCTCGTCGACCTGCGCATCGTGAACCTGATCGTCGGTCGCGACACGGGCGTGACCTATCAGCCGGCGAGGTGGGGGAGGAGAATTGCTTTTTGCCGTTCGGCCATTGATTTTCGGTTCGATTCAGCGGGTTTGTTCAGATAAGGAATGCGCTGATAAAGGACCAGTTGCAAGTATGTTTTATGACCTTAATGCGGCCCTGTCAGACGCGAAACACGGCGTCGAATTACATCTAGCTACGACCGGCTTGAAATGCGCTCTGATGGCCGTCTACGGCGGAAATTGCTTAAAGTATGGTGTTCGGGGAGGGGATGTGTTGGCCTCCACGCGGAACGAACATGCACGATCACCAAACCACGGGGCGCCAAATCACAAATACTAGATAGCCATCAAGATGGCAGACGCCATCTTGATGGCTATTTCAATTTAAGTTACTGTGGAGAGAAAGGAGCACTCAATGGTAACACCGCAACTATCTGTCCGCAGTTCCAAAGCTCGCGACCTTGCCCATAAGCTCGCCCGCCGAGAAAATCGCACGATTGCCGATATCGTCGAGCGCGCGCTCGAAACCTATGAGGCTCGTGAGGCAGGACGTGAACCCGCTGCGAAATTCTATAGTCGTCTTTCATCGCAGTCAGGTACGGATATCGATTTCGACAGTATCATTGATGAAAACAGACGCGCTCACAAAGGCATCGAGCTTTGATTTTTCTCGACACGAATGTGATGTCGGAGACTTTGAAGAAAGCTCCCGATTCTGCGGTCATAGCATGGCTGGTTCGTCACGACGCCGAATTGGCATTACCGACGGTTGCAGTTGCTGAGATCGCTTTTGGTATTCAAAAGATCAGGCCTGATCAGCGCGCAGATCGCCTGGAAGAGGGACTTGTGAGCTGGCGTCGCCGGTTCTCCGACAAGATGTTTGCCTTCACGGAAGAAGCAGCATTGGCCTATGGCGATATCATGGGAGACGCTGCGCGGCAGGGGAGGGGGATGTCGGTTCCTGACGGCATGATCGCGGCGATAGCGCGGATCAATGGTGGCCGGTTGGCGACCCGAAACCTCAAAGATTTCGAGACAACAGGGCTCCAATTGATCTCGCCCTGGCAATTCTGACAGTGAGATCCGATCCTACAACAATCGGGCCGCTCGCCCGCTTCTGCGTGTAGCACTGTTATAATAGCTGGATGCCTGCTGAACGGATCGATGGCGGGATTGCTCCATCGCCTCCGGGAGCGGGATGCCGCGGTTTGCCGCCTCGGTCAAATACCCTGACCGCAACCCGTGCGCCGAAAACTCCCCTGGCTCCAACCCGGCCATTTTGGCTCGCTGCTTGAGAATGGCATTGATCGATTGCGGGTCGAGCGCCCGCTTCGAAACGGTATTCCACCTGCCAATCCCCCGAAACACGCTGCCCTTTTCAATGCCTGCGACTGCCATCCAGGCATTGAGTGCCTCCACCGGCTGGCCCGTTAGGTAGACGATCTCATCTTGTTCGCCGGTGGTTGTTTTCGTCCGGCCGAGATGGATGGCGAGCGAGGGGAGGGGAGGGCTGTCGGGCACTTCGATCGGAGCCTCGACAGTCAGTTGCTCGACGCGCAATGAGGCAATCTCGCTGCGTCGGCGACCACCTGAGGCAAAGGCGACCATCAGTATCGCCCGATCGCGAACGTCGCGCAGGCTGCTATCCGCGCAAGTCGCCAGCAACTTTTGAAGGATATCGCCTGTGACTGCCTTGGCGCTTTTACGACGGCGCGTTCGTGGAACGGCACGAACCGCCAACCGGATCGCCTGTTTGAGGGCAGGGGAGGCGAAAGCGCCGTTAAGACCGCGCCATTTGGTGAGCGTCGACCAACTGGCCAGCCTGCGCCGCACCGTATCAGGCGCGTGCGGACCGATGGATTTTAAAAAACCCTGGTGCCTGAGATTCTCGTCAACATCTACGGGCATGCCGTGGTTGGGGTCGCCTGCCCGCTTTTCCGGATCCCACAAATGGTGGGCGACGAATTTGAGCAATAGTGCCTCGGGTGCTGGCCATGGTAGCGACTGTCCGGTCGCGGCCAGGCCCCAGGCTTCAAGATAGGCGAGGTCGGAGGTCAGCGCTCTTAGGGTATTGTCGCCCATTCCCTGGTTGACGAGATGGCGCAGCGTTTCGACGTCCTCATCCGTCAACAGCTCAGCGAGCTCGTCGCGACGCTCAAGTGGCAGGACGGCGGCGATAGTGTCGAGCTCTTCGGCGCGGCGTTCGACGGCGTTTAGCGATGTTTTTGCCACGGGTGCTCCAAAAAACCGGATTCATGCGGCCTTGGTGACCGGTATTAGCAGCGATTTTCAGTGATTTGCGCCGCGAAATCAACAATCATCGATAAGAGGTACTTATCAATGGCTTAAACGCCAACTATCGATCATACCATGTGAGGAATGCTAACGGTAGGTTAGCTTTCGTTTAAGAAATATTAACTTTAATTTCAATACTTTACGACCAAAAATATGCCGTCTTGGCTCTTGAGATCTCGCCTGAGCCGCTGGAAAATTCTCGTGGAGTTGCACACCTGTACGGTAAAACGCACATAGCCGTGAGGTTAGAGTTGAGTGAGAAAATGAAGATTCGCGATCTCCCGCTACCCGTAACTGCCACAAAGGCCGATTGGTTGCCCGGGAGGACTTGGATCGGTTTTACACCCACGGGAACCGGTAGGGACGCAGATGCAAAATGTGAAAACACCATTAGCAAGCAAATGGCTGGTGGCTTGGTTCTCGAACGCGTCGCTCAGAAAATGGAGGATCCTCGCCCCGGATTTGAGAATGATCCGCAGGTGATCCGGGACCGCGACACGCATCGGCAGCTCGCAGATCGACTCGTAGCTGTGCATGAGCTGCGCCCTACCTCTCGACCACTGATAGACGTCCTCGGCAAAGATGAGTTTGAGCACATGCAGAATGTGTGGGCCGAACCAGGGAAGAGAAAGAGATGGTCCGTGGCCTTCCCGATTGTACGTACGTGGGAGATCATCGGTAAACCGACCGCGCACTCGGTTCTTTCATCCGACGTTTTTAATTCCACCTATCGGACGCAAAGCTCTACACTTCGGATTGTCACAGATAAAATGCGGCAGGAAATTTCAGATCTCGAAATTGTCGAGACGCCTGCCCAAAATGCTTGGATAGCTATTGAGGACGAGATCCTGATTGCGGAGCGATCCAACATCCCGACTACCACCGCGGCGACGATAGATATTGATCTGCGACACGCGCTCGAAGGGGAGACTGAAGACCGTAGGGTGAAGATCAAACGGCGAGCTGCTTGGCTCGCCCAAAAGTTTTGGCTGTCTCGGCAAAAAGCGAAGTCTATCAGGTGTGATGGCTGCGCTTTCGATCCCGCAGACAAACCTGACCTAAAAAATCTACCTGTCCGAAGTCTCTTTGACGTTCATCATAAAGATCCGCTTTCAGAGGGAGTGCGTCGAACAACTATAGCGGACTTCTCACTTCTGTGTCCCAGATGCCACCGCATAGAGCATCTCCGTCTTCGACATGCAGCAAAATGATCGCGAGGTTCCTAGGATCAAGGTGGCAGACAGAAATGAGCGCGCCGCTCAAAAGACCCGTACGCCGTCTTGTAGCGAATGCCTCCGACGAGCGAGCGCAGATTTAGCGTGAGCGCACATCAATAGAAGTCGAAACCGGTCTCTATCTCTAAGTAACTCGAAAAGAGCGTGACCGGTTAGCTCTGGCACGCACATTGTTAGGGCGGAAGCTCTAGGCGCGGCGATCTATTCGCTCAAGGTGACGCCGCAAGCGGGCGAGGAAGATTGCTTTGCAAGTTTGGCGTTTGGAGAAGACGGGAGACGGTGGCTTGGGGCACGGAGTCTTCTGCTTACGTTTCGCCGCAGATGTTCCCTGGACTTACGCCATGACAGACGCGTAGCAGACGTTTCCTTCTCGATCATCGGTGTCAAAGTTTATACAAGTATCGGCTCTGGCGTGGCTTTGAGGAGCTGACCGGTGCGCTCAAGCGTCATATAAACAATTTTACCCCATCTTCGGACGTAGCAGATACAGCTGGCTTCTCCATCGAATATAGTCGCTTTACTGGAGTGCGTTACTCCTACCTCTGCGCGAGGAGCACGGAAACAGTTGACGGTTCCGGCCTTACCATTTCATCCCACACCAATGGAACGAAACCTACCGAGCCCGAGGAACTGGTGAGCCCTTGATCAAACTCTAGGTGCGAATTTGCATTTACACTTTTTGCGCATTTACCAGGTGCACCTCTTTCGACCTGATCAAGAATCGCCCTATGGTTGCCCCGAATGTGAGGAGAGGCCATGAAAGAGCGGTTCGAGGGGGCAGGTGGGCGTAGATTGAGGATAGAAGCGATCGCCACACAGAAGATTTGCTTGGGACAGCCTGTGCTCATCGAGGAAATCGCTGATCTCTGTGAAATAGAGGAGTATGCAGTTGGCGCCGATCTTATCCGACAGGGTGATGAAACTAACGACATCTACTTGGTGCTTTCCGGAACGTTTATGATTGTAGTCAATGGGCAGCCGGTTGCTAGTCGTGGGCCAGGTGACACCATAGGTGAAATGGCCGCAATTCAGCTAGCGCAAACAAGATCAGCGACGGCTACCGCGAGCTCGAGCGCCGTAGTCGCAAAACTTGCTGAAGAGCAGTTTTCTTGTCTCGCGGAACGCTACCCATCGATCTATCGCACGATAGCTCGTGATCTTTCCCGTCGTTTGTCTGAGCGCAATAAACTCGTTCGAACGCATCGTGACAAAATTCGTGTGTTCATCATCTCCTCGGTCGAAGGTCTCCTTGTCGCGCGGGCTATCCAGAGTGCGTTCGAACACGACCCGTTCACCTGTACCGTCTGGACTGATGGTGTTTTCCGCATTGCAAGTTATACCATGGATGCACTCGAGGCCGCGGTTGACGACTCCGATTTTGCAATAGCGGTTGCACACGCAGACGACGTCACGGTGTTTCGGGGAACCGAGTGGCCAACACCCCGCGACAACGTCATTCTGGAGCTTGGCTTGTTCATGGGAAGGCTGGGCCGCTCACGGGCTATTCTTATGGAGCCTCGTGACGAAAAAGTTCGTCTACCAAGTGACCTCGCCGGTATCACCACGATTTCCTATGGCTTCAACGATGGCAAAGACATGGACGCGCTCATCGCTCCGGCCTGCAACAAGCTCCGCAATCATATTTTGTCTCTTGGCCCTAACAACGGCTGAACACTATGGCACTTCTGAAAGAGCTAAAAGATAACGTAAGTTCAGTTTTCAGTTCATCCTGGTCGACCCGAGATGGGCGAGTGGTTCCAGCCCCTGAAGACCTGAAACTGTCGAATGATGCGATCGTATTCGAGCGTGCGACCGTCCTGTACGCGGACCTCACTGGTTCGACAAACATGGTTGACGTTGCGGGTTGGCAGAAGTCCGCCGAAATTTACAAGACATTTCTGTACTGCTCCGGCAGGATTATCCGCAACATGGGTGGGACCATTACCTCTTATGATGGAGACAGAGTTATGGGCGTTTTCATCGGTGAGGCACAGTGCACGTCGGCGGTAAAGGCCGCTATGAAAATCAACTGGGCAGTTCAGGAGGTCATTCATCCAGCCTATAAAAAGCAGTATCCAGATAGCAAAATCCAAGTTGGACAGGTTGTTGGTGTCGATACAAGCCAAATCCGAGCTGCCCGAACAGGCGTCCGAGGAGATAATGATATCGTCTGGGTTGGGCGAGCTGCGAACTACGCGGCCAAGCTTACCGAGATTAAGCAATCCGAAAAAACCTGGATCACAAAGGACGTTTACGAATATATGCACGATGAGGTGAAATACGGCGGCAACCCACCGCAGCACATGTGGTCCAAGCATATCTGGACTGAGCACGATCGATCAGACATTTACGGATCGACATGGTGGTGGAGTATAGACTGAGCGAACTAGCTCGTGGGCGAGGGCTAAAATGCTGGATGCTTACGACAGTAAACTCCGGGCACTCCATCGCCCGACGTTGAGTTTTCGTCACTAGTGACGTTTTCTTCTTCCCAGTTGCCGCCCAGTCGTTTCCTTATCCAAGCTCGTATCACATCTTGGGCTTTTCCGTATCCAAGTGCACTGTGCTCAAGTCGGCGAAGATCCGAATTGGTTCTGAGAAAATGCCTCCATCCGCTCAGAGCGAGACATAGCTCGAAAGCGACTCCTTGCCAGAAGTCATGACCAGAGGATATTTACTTCCTGTTCCTCGAACCAACCGTTCTCCACCGCAGTGGACTTCACCGCGCTGGGATTATCGCTGTAGGCAATAATGGCGAGGCTGTCTTCGGCTCGGCTACACGTCACATAAAACAGTCTTCTGGTTCGATCGATCGTCGTCTCGTCGCCCTGGGCCTCGCGTTGAATATCTGTGGCGCTCTTCGCTTTGGCTCCAAAGAGCTTCTCATAGCTGAATAGAAATCCACGCGCTTCTTCGTCACTTACGATCACCAGCACTCGCGGGAATTCCAAGCCTTTCACGCCTTGATGGGTATCAAAGCTCGAGGTTCGGCTGACGTAACTCTCGTAATTCTCAATTTGCGCAAAGGGTGTACCTAGAACGAGCCGCCACGCCTCAAGCTCCGTTAGTTTCTCGTCTGTGCCGGGTTCCTCCGGCCCGTCATCATCACTTAGTTGAATCTCGCCGGCGCCGACAAACGGGGTGAGGGGAGCCGGAATGGGAAACAACTGAGATACCGCGATATCGCCAAGGACATCCAAGAACGTTGGGCTCGCACCAGCTGCAAAAAGAGCGGCGAGGGAGTCGACTCCGCGCTGAACTTGCAGGATCCTTTCAGCCTGGTCCACGCCTTCAGCTTGAAGCGCTTTCTTCTCAAGCAGCGGTGAGCGCTCGCGAACGGCCGCCGCGATCTCGAAGTCATCTTGGCTCCTAATGGCTTTTACGAGGGTCAGCACGTCCTTTGCAAAGAACCGCGCCGCCGAATAGCTGCCGTCAAGCAACCCAGTGCGCAGGCGCTCAACCTTGTGCAGGGGCTCGAAGAATGCCGAGAAGCCTAGGCGCCGTGCCGCCATGTGGTGTTCAAGAATCAGCGATTTAACGCTTCCCGCGATCCAACCATCGTCACCCGTTTCCTTGACCATGACGGTACGGACATGGCCCTCGGACGAAGTCTGATCCCTCCCGGAAGGCACGATAAAAAGACGGACATGGCCCCCCGGCTTATTCGACCGTGCGCGCTGCTCCTGACCATCCACGTCCTTGCGGATACGGTTGATAAGGCGAATGATCCGCTCACGACTGCGATGGTTCATGACCTTCGCTGGCCGCTCCCAGCTTGCAGGAAGAGCTCGCTCCAGACCGACCATGCCATCCGAATAAATGCGCTGCATCGTGTCGCCAAAGAGCCCAAGGCTGAATTTGCTGCCATGCTCCTTTTGAACCGTGAGAAGGGCAGCCAACAGGTCCTTGTTTGTGTCCTGGCTCTCGTCGATCAGCAGGATAGGGAAAGCATTCACAAGAATTGACCGCAGGCCCGGCTTTTCGGTGAGGAAGCTCGCCGTAATCGAAATCACTTCGCTGTGGTTCAGGGCGTCCCGCTCGCGATTGTCACCAGTGGGGCTGTACTGGAACGTCAGCAGGTCATCGAGTGCGGCCAAACGAGCCGTCTTGCTCAGGATCGACCTTTCCCGGTCCGCGGAGGCTTTACTGGCTCGGCCTCGGGTCTGCTTATCTTGAAGTTCGGCAATCTCAGCCTTGAGGTTTTCTTTCAGCCATTCGCGGATATCGTCGTTATAGCCCTGAATTAGCGACCAAGCGAACGAATGGATCGTGGACACAACCACACGGACATCGAAATCCAGGCGCTGCTTGATCTCATCACAAGCTGCATTGGTGAATGTTATGACACCAACATTCCGGCCGCCCAGAGCCAACCTTTCGCCTGCCTTCTCGCGCAGGCGCCGAAGTACTTCAATGAGAGAGCGCGTCTTTCCGGAACCCGCACCGGCATACATGAAGAAGCTCTTAGGTGCGTCGAGGTCCAAGCATTCAAAAATTTCATCATCGACATGCTTGTCAACGAGGTTGTCGTTGGTTGCCTCATTCTGAGTCATCTGACCCACCGGTCTTGATTACATCAATGATATCACTTCGCTTCTTCTTCAGCTTCCCCTCGAGCCAATCCAAACCTTCGTCAATGTAGGCCGGCACCTTTAAGGTTGTAAAATCCTTATGGGCCAACACATCGAGCGCGAACTCCGCCTTTTTTCCTTTCTTCAAGGCCACGAACATTGCTGCGCCAATCGATTTAATATCCGGCTGCGTGTTGATTGCAGTATGGAATTTTTTCACGAGGCCGTTGCCAGTCATCCTGGAGAAAAATTCGATGTTTGAGAACACCAGTGCATCCTCAAACGTGTAGGGCAAGGCTTCGACCTCGTCGGAAGAGCCTGGTTTAGCTACGTTTAAGGGCTTCTGGTAGGCGACGCGAACCGAAAATAATGGATCGCCTGCCGTATCCATGACCTTTTGGGTCTGGGGAAGGTCGAACAACTCGTCAGCGTCGGTTTTTTTGGGCCACCATTTCTCCAGCGTGTCATTGTTAGTAACCTGTCCAGCTTTTCGCTCAGGCTGAACCGCTTCGCCGTCCTTCTCGGTGTCCAGATCGGTAATAATGAGCGTGCTCAAGCCCAAGTGCTCGATGAGTGGCCTGAGCGTATGGGCGTGGCTGCCACCTATTTCCAAGATCGAGAGGTAGCACTGGTGGAGATAGGGATAATGCTCCCGCACAAAGTTCGGCAGCAAAATGCGCTCGGCAGGTCCCTCCACCAATATCGCAGCGTCCGCAAAAAAGAGGTCAGCATGCTGGGATCTAAGATAGCGCGTAACGAACCGCTCAGTTCCGCTTGCCGGGCCAAAGGTTTCCGACAGGTTGACGACAATGGACGTAGGCACGGTCGCCCCCATGCCGGCCGGCAGGCGACGGAAATAGCGAAGGGACGAAAAAGGTGTTTCGTGCGCGACGTGGCTGGAATGGCTACTTACGATGAGCTGCGTGCGAAGGGCCTTCGAGTCTCCGAGATCTTTATGTTTGCGGAGAACACTGTAAGCTTTTCGGACGAAAACCTGCTGCACTTGGGCATGAAGATGCGCCTCCGGCTCCTCTATCAGCACAAGCTGCAGCGGTTCGATCGGGTCATCTAGGTTGTTTTTTCCGGCTTTTCGGACCCGCATCCAGGCGTCACGAAACGCCATAAGGCGGAAGATCATCGAGATCAGGTTTTGGTAGCCGAGACCGTTGTTGTTTTCGGGAAGACGCAAGGTAGGCGTGATCTCACCCGCTTCGCTCACCACATCAATTTCAAACGATACCGCAGCTTCGTGATCAATGCCATCCAGCGCTCGAAGCCGTGTCGATACCTTGATCTTTGGGTCCGTGACCCCCGGATATCCCAGACCCTCGACCTCGACAAACGCGTCGGAGAAACTGTCATGCAGACGTACGTTGAAGGCCTCCTGAGCGGCCTCGATCGCCTGCAAAGCCCCCAGGTCGCTGATATCGGGTTTATCCGTCGGGTCCAGATGTTTGGTATAATAGGCTCTCAGTTGCTCGGATAGGCGCCGGCTTTCGGCGTTGCCGGGGGCCGCGCCCTCTTCCGGGCCATCCGTTTCGCCGAAACCACGTTGAGCATTGATCTCATTGACCCGTATGAGGCCGTTAAGCGGGTTGCCCTCAATCGCTACCGCGCCGGGGCGTAGCTTTTGAGGTTGGGCCCTCCCGTTTATGGGCGCCTTTAGCTTCGAAGGATTCAGAACGTAAGTGCGAACGGTGAGATACTTCATGAAGTCGCGGCTCAGAAAATCGAGTAAATCTTCCGGCCACAATGTTAGAGACGGCGTTGGAGAGGGCACCTCGCTTTCCTTTTTCAAACTCGCTTTCAGCTTACAAGCGTCTGTGAAAGCAGTTAGGAACTCCTGGTGGATTGTTTCGATCTTTTCTGGTTCCAATCTCAAGCGCAGGCCCAGAAGGCCCTTAGTGAACCCAAGAGTTGGCAAGACAGTTCGAACGTAATGGAGCTCGTTGTCCCCAACCTCGAGCCAGAGATCGAGAAAAGGCATACACTCGGTCCAGGCCGTGTCGGTAAGGTCCGGAGGGAGCTCCTCCGCGTGGTTTTTTACCCAAGCCTGGCCGATTTTCCGTATCTTGTCCCAATGGGCTAAGGTAAGATCATGAGGCTGGAAGCCCTTGCCGTGATGCAGCAGGAACCGCCGGAGCGCGACCATGGCGGACGTCTTGCCACTATTGTTGGCACCCACGAAAAGGGTGGTCTGGTCCGCAATATCCATGCGTACAGCAATAAGTTTCCGAAAGTTCGACAATTCCAGATGCGCTATTAACATTAGCTCCTCCGTAGCTCGAAGAGCTTAGGGGTGGCAATGAAACCTTGCAACCGGGAATAGTCACATTTCACCAAGCGGGACAGCGTCTGCGGGAAGCAACTGTAGAAGCACGGACTGTTGACGCCGAGACGCTTGGTGATGTCGGCGACCGATATTGTGACAGTCGCGTGCACGGCACGCGCGGCTTCCAAATCCTGTTCGCAGAACTTTTGTGGGCGGCCGCCCTTACGTCCCCGCGCAGGGAGGCTTCGAATCCCGCCATCGTGCACTCGCGATTGAGGTCAAGGTAGTATTCCGCCATGGCGCGTGGATCTGCAGCGCAAAGCGGCCGTGGCGCTTTCGCTGTCGAGGTGCTCAGTGAGGCTCTGGATCTTCACGCCATCTTGGCGAAGATTGTCGATCATCCGCATCTTCTCGACCAGTGGAGCCGGCCCTCACCGGTGCTGCGATGAACAGCCTTGATACATTTGCCGGCACGCACGGTAATCCGCGCTGGTGGCTGCCGGACATAGCATGAGAATAGTCATTGATGGCGGTCACATCACGCCTACTAACGTATAGATTGCCGGGGAGAAGCAGCTGCACGGCCCGGCGTTAGTTATTTCCGGAACGCCGATCAACGGCGTAAGTGGCCTTCTGCAATTCTCCTGATACCGGAACACGGGTGCTGAAGGGTCGTCAGGTCACAAATTTGCGCTGGCGAATAAGCTCTTCAATCCCGCGGTGTATCCGATCATCTTTTGAGTTTAGGCTCCGGAGCCGGATAATCTCAATTTCGTCCCAGAAGGCGCCGATCGCCTCGGAGAAGTGCCGTAAGTGCTCCAAAGTTACCAGTAATTTCCCCAGGTGAACAAGCGGTGTGTAGTCCCCAAAGGGCATCTCTGGCCAAAACTCCGGATGTTCTCGCCTGAGCTTCGTCACCGATTGCCCTTCACCGTGGCGAGCGGCATTGCCGAGAAGATGCAATGTGGAAAGGACACTGTAAGATGGAAAGGAGGTTAGCGCCACGCCTCTTAGGTTAAGAAACAGCGCCTCTACCACCACCCATTTGTTGGACTGGGTCATATCGTGCAAGTCTGCACGCTTTGGATACAGCTCTGCGACGCATCGTTGAAGATAGCCTCTTAACTGACGTTCCCAGATCGACTGAATTGCGAGGCTAAAGGCGACAGTAGTTTCTCGCCTGACCGCCTTCAGGTCGGGGACTGCAAAGGCTTCCCAGGCTCCGCCTTTTTCCGCATACTCTGTGATTTTGCTGTCGAGCGAGGCGAGACCAGGCTCGACCACGTCCTTTATGAAGTTTTCTAAAGTCGCTTTGTGGCTATAGGTGCCGACATCTGCCCAACAGTTTCGCCATGTGACGTGGTCTAATGCTATCGTCCTCATAGTGCCCCCAAGCTATAATCCCTCGCGGTTCCTACGCTAAAACCTCCATAACCGAGCTTTGATCATCTACCCACCAGGCCGTAGCCTGAGAGATATAGCCGATCAAGTCTAAAAGCGAGTCGTACCGGGGCGCTATGTTGCGATTCAGGGCCGGTTCGTAGTGCGCGATGCGCTTGCGCAGGCGCCGGAGTTCATCAAGAGGTTGGAAAATTTGTGCGAGGATCAAAAAACCCGACGGAAGTGTGTATTCGGGCAGCAGATTTTCGCTATGAAGAATTCAAAAACACCGCTGCCAGCTTGGGGGCGGTTCCGATGAGAATACTACCGGCATAGCCACGGACCCAGCATAAGAGTCTCTGACCTCATCTGCGCATTGCCTCATTGCGGCTATCGACGAGCATCCCGAGCCAGTTCTCGAGACCGCCCAAATAATCAGCCAATTTTTCCATGTGGATCGCAAACGAACGGATGTTGATATGCACGAGTTCGGGACTTAGAGTCCGCGTTGAGTCCCGGCTTCGCGCATAACGGAAGCTTTCCCCCCTCGGATCGTGGTCGTTGACCTGGCGCATATAGGCATCAATCCCGTCAAGGTCGGCCACGGGCAGGCAACTCTCTCCTCCTATCCTGCAAGCGGGATCAAGCAAGGGACGGATCAGGGACCACAATTTTCCGAGATCGTGCCTGCCAAGATGATCTTTCTGACTACCCGATAGAGGTACTTCGCAGAGGTCTGCGGCAAGGCGGAAAATGTCTTTGAGCACCAGCTCGACGTGATGACGATATAGATAAACAATCGGATATACGACGGAATCTTGGTCGATCGGTTGCTCGCACATTTGCGTTGTTAACTGAAGGGCGGCTCTTCGAAAACCCGCCTTATAAGCGTAGTCAACCTCACCCCAATGCGTGATGCAGGCATTTAAATGCCAATCTTCGGAGTTTGGCCCAAAAAGGATGTCGTCCACGTGCGGCGGGGGCGAGGAATTGAAGATAGATCCGGCTTCGTCAGTCATAGCAATCCCTGTTTGGAATGAAATCGAGGCATGCCGCATATTTTTTTGGGCATCGAGCTGCTTCAGCGTCGACCAGATTTGTTGCGCTTTTGATCAAATTCGTTCGTATTCAGCACCTTGGTGTCTTTTCCCAAAAATGGTCGTAGGTTCGATTCCCCTCATCTTCTTCAAAATCAATTCCATGCGGAAAGATTTTTCCAGTTTTGGGGGAAGCCCATGGCATTTTCATCCGCGAGTGGGCAGGAATTCATCAAATCTAAAAGATGCGGACGCCATTGGTTTCCGGGCGCTACGACATCCATTAGAAAACCGAGAACCGCCAACGTATTATATAGACGGCCTTGAACATTTTGATTCATGGCCAACTTCAGGCTGGCAGGCGACTTCGGCACGATCATCTTCACAGTGATCTGTTTGTTCCAAAGGCGCCCGTGATGTGCACAGATATTGCGTATATAAGTAAGATGATGAGCGAGCGAAACCAACACCGTTTCGTCAAGTCCATACGTCTTCGCAATGGCTTGGCGGTCGGGGCGGCTTTTCAAATTACTGTACCACATCGAGAGCTGACCCAGTGAAACAACTTCTGCCGTCATCCAAATAGGAGGATGCTCCGGATCATCGTATTTGCTTCTGTAATGAACGATGAAAGTGTCTTTCGATCTGTTGAGATCTTCAATCAGCCTGGCGAATGCTTGAGCATACCGATCGGCGCGATTGTAGAGGGCTGGCTCTAGGTATCCGTGTGGCCCATATTTCATCGCGAGATGATGCGCCCAACTCCCTCGCAGGGAAACTTCGATTCTTTCGATAGCATCCATCACGAGCAATCTGAGACGTCTGTCGAAAATGTATAGGTCCAGCACATTGTCGAACGTAGTTCCACTCTTGAAACTATGCTCGCCATTTTGGGGCGCCGCCTCCTCGAACGGAAGCCAGTAGGCACGCAGACGGTAGTAACTTAAATGCTGAAGGCAATGAGCTGTGTGGGCGCGATCGGGAACAGCCATTCCCCTCGCCTCAAGCAGCGTAATTTGGTCAGCGATGGAGACGGACGGTTTTTCGAACTTCATGCCATTTCATAAGCGGATTCGAAGTCCCAGAAAAGGAAAACCCGCCGGGGTGCGCAGTTCCGAAACCTAAGTTCCGTCCGAGGCGTGGCGGGTGTTGTTGAGGAAGGATATGGCTCAATCTCATTAAGAAAGCAACAACGGAAGGGTACAAAAATGTAATCGATATCCGGCTTCTGCGGGCAACCCCTTGATCTAGAATCAGGATTTATTTCTAGATGCGTAGCGATCGTTCCTGCCGGAGACGTTTGCCTTCAAGCGGTCTTCCAGGACAGCCGTGCCGATGACAAAAACAGGCAAGGTAACGAGCTTATTGCGAGCTAGCTTCATCTAGGATGTGCCGATGCTCAAAACTGATACCCGCCAGGCGAACTGGCGCCGAGCCAAACCAGCCAATTGATGCTCATCTTGCCGTAGGGCTTTGGCGAAGGTGGGTTGGTCTGGAAAAGCAAACGTATGAAGTCTGTGGGGCCAAGCGGTCGATACTCATCACGATCGATACGACGAGCCCCTAAAAGTACCTTGGCCATCCCGGCTAGCTCATAACCGTCTACACCACTGCGGCGAAGATATGTTACCAATCCCACGCCGGAACACATGACAGAGAAATTATCAAATATTTCCAGGTAGTTAAGATTCCGATATTGCGTGTCTTTCGTTCGAATCCGTTCAAGAGTAGGAGGGTGCAATCGCGGTTGTTTTCATCTCTCTGTACCACCCTCTCGTCTTCGGGACGTTTTTGAAAATCCCGCTAGCAAAAGCCATTCAACTTTAGGATCCTGTAGGCTCCAATCGCTGCACGAAGTTCATCCTCGGAATTTCGATCTCCGTCATTGGCATCTGGATGGTGCATCTTGAGCCTTTCCTTGTAACGGCTCCTTATCTCACTGCCAGTCGCTTGAGGTAAAAGGCCAAGTGTTTCGAACGCTTTGGCTTCGAGTGCCTTTAGCTTTCTCTCCTGCTGGCCGGCCTTCGTCTGTCCCGCCGTACCTGCCTTGCGAGCATTAAGCGTCTTTGCCGAGCCAGAACGCTCTGTCGAGGGGATCGGGATTTCCGTTGCCTCCTGAACGCGGGTTCCAAAGGTCCGTCGAGATCCAGTCGTCGCCTCTTTTTGGTAACGGGCGACGTCGGCATTCGAAGGTGCAGACGTGTAGCTGTATCCTTTGTTGTACTCCTTCACATGTTCCAGGCAAAATAGGAGATAGAGCCCTTCACCGCCTGCTCCCACGGGCGCACGGTGTGTACCGCTTTTCTCGCACCCGTCCCACTGACATCGCGGCCACGCCTGCCTCTGTCTGCGGGAAACAAAAAGCATAGGGGAATGCGAGATTTAGGCTGTAATCTTTATCCACGCAGATAGACGCCTCAGAATCTTCAAACACCACCACCGCTGTGGGGTTGCGGTCCTTGCTAAGAAACTTCGACGACCATACAATGTGCCGTAGACCGACGTCAGTGACCAAGACGGGGTAGCAGGTTACTGCTTACCGTCATCGTTTCGTACTGGAAAACGTTTCATAATCTTGTCAATCAAAACACGATCACCGCGGAAGCGGTCGATAAGCTCTGCTGCTTTCTGTATCGTTAGAGCATAGACGTCCTGGAGCTCTTCAATCGTGTATGAACTGCCCCCCATTTCGACCGGACAGTCGGCATAAGCAGAAAGGCTCAAGCACAGGCTTGAGGACAGGCTTATGTCTAACGAGTATCGACACGTTGAATTGCTGACGGGTGATGTTCGCCGCAGGCGGTGGACAACCGAGCAAAAGCTGACAATCATTGAGCAGAGTTTCGAACCCGGCGAGACGGTATCTTCGACCGCTCGCCGTCATGGCGTCGCGCCCAATTTGCTTTATCGGTGGCGCAGGCTCTTGAGCGAGGGAGGTGCTGCAGCCGTGGATTCTGACGAGCCGGTTGTCGGGAATTCGGAAGTGAAGAAACTGGAGGATCGCGTCCGGGAGCTGGAGCGCATGCTCGGTCGCAAGACGATGGAGGTCGAAATCCTCCGCGAAGCCCTTTCCAAAGCGGACTCAAAAAAACGGATATCGCGGCCGATCTTGTTGCCGAAGGACGGTTCGCGATGAAGGCCGTCGCAGACACGCTGGGCGTCTCCCGTTCCAACCTCATCGAGCGGCTGAAAGGCAAAACAAAGCCGCGTGGGCCATACCACAAGGTCGAGGATGCAGAGCTTCTGCCCGCCATTCGCAGGCTGGTGGATCAAAGGCCGACGTACGGCTATCGGCGGATCGCCGCGCTCCTCAATCGCGAAAGGCGAGCCGCCGATAAGCCTGTCGTCAACGCCAAACGGGTTCACCGCATCATGGGCAACCACGCCATGTTGCTGGAGAAGCATACGGCCGTTCGCAAGGGCCGCATCCATGACGGCAAGGTCATGGTCATGCGCTCAAACCTGCGCTGGTGCTCCGACGGTCTGGAGTTCACTTGCTGGAATGGTGAGGTCATTCGTCTCGCCTTCATTATCGACGCCTTCGACCGCGAGATCATTGCCTGGACGGCAGTTGCCAATGCGGGCATCTCCGGCTCGGACGTGCGCGATATGATGCTGGAGGCGGTCGAGAAACGCTTCAACGGAACCAGAGCCCCACATCCAATCGAACATCTGTCGGACAATGGGTCGGCTTACACCGCGAGGGATACGAAGCTGTTCGCCCAGGCGCTCAACCTGACGCCCTGCTTCACGCCGGTGGCCAGTCCGCAGTCGAACGGAATGTCAGAAGCTTTCGTCAAAACCCTGAAGCGAGATTACGTCCGCATCTCGGCACTACCGGACGCCGAAACGGCGCTCCGTCTCATCGACGGATGGATCGAGGACTACAACGAAATCCATCCCCATTCCGCTCTCAAGATGGCTTCCCCTCGGCAGTTCATCAGGGCTAAATCAATCTAGCCGACATGTCCGGCGAAACGGGGGCACTCCAGTGTATGGCGCAGCATTCGGGCTCTTCATTTTCACCCTCCTTGTTGATTGCAAAGCCACTACCCTCACAGACTGGGGCACACCGAAAGATTATCCTTACAGACGGACTGAACTCGCTTGAGACGTCATTCACATTGAAGCCAGCCACTCGCAACGATAGGCAAGTACTGGTTGGGCAAATCCCTTCAGTTCAAAACGATCACCGCGAATGATTACGTCAGTCCTTCCATATTCAAGGAAGAGGTTCTCTGAGATCAGGATCTGGTCACTTTCAGCTGCTGCGCATAGCCGAGCCGCAAGTTGGACTGTTGAGCCAAAGAAATCGTTGCTGTCTTCAATTGGCTCACCGCAATCCAAGCCAATTCGGATATGGATCGGCTCCCCATTATCCGTGTTATAGCGATGGAACGCGCGCTGAATATCAACTGCGCAGTCGACAGCATCTGGCGTTACCGAAAAGACCGCCATTATACCATCGCCCGTATGCTTAACCTCTCTACCGTTTCGCCGGCCCAAACAGGCTCTCACGAGAGCATCATGGGCTCTTACGAGTTCAGCCGCCATGCGGTCTCCAAGCCGCGCAGTCATTTCAGTTGATCCCACGATGTCAGTAAATAAAACTGCGCGGTGACCGGCGTCCTTATCGGGGGGAATACAGCCGATTTTTAGAGGGTCTTGAATTCGTCCGAGGAATGCTTCCACAGCAGATAGAGCGACTTCAACAACCTCCGTTGCGATAAAGCCGTGAGCTTCACGATGCACGCATTGGGCTGTTTCGGCATCTGGTGCATCGATGAGGCAGAACGCCGTCCCACGTCTTTCATCGAACCAGTAAGTCAGAAACCGAACACCATACTGCTCCTGGACACTTAGGTCCTTGAGGTGTGCTACGGCAATATCTGCGGCGGAAACGCCGGTGAGATCGTGCCGATCAATGAAGATAGGCATTCGTTTTCTCCGAGAGTATCGTTGCCTAATCCGCAGCGCAGTCTACGACTTGCTAGAAGGACCGTCCATCGCCCTTGCGGGTTAATCTCGTCCCCATTTGACTAGATATCGTCCATTCCAAATCATTCTTCGCGAAACGCTTTCATAACCTGGTCGGTGAAAGGCTTCGTCAGATACGACCACGCCGAGCGCTCAGCTGTATGAACGAAAACCTCAATTGGCATGCCCGGCATGAGTTTGAGGTCTCTGATGACTTCCTGTTGGTCAATCATGTCAACTGTCGCGAGATAGTAGGGTTGACCAGTCGTCTTGTCGACCACGGTTGCTGCTGCAACGAACTCGACGATCCCATATACCTCGGGAGTGGTTGCACTATTAAACGCTGTCAGTCGCATCCTAGCGGCCTGGCCTGGCGTGACACGATCAACATCTGCCGGCGGAACCCGGAATTCGACCTTCATGTCGTCAGTTTTGGGAACGACCGACATGATAGTCGCTCCTGCTCCTATGACGCCGTTGATGGTATGGATTTGCAGGTCATAGACAAAGCCATCAACAGGTGCACGGACCTCCATTCGCGACAGTCGGTCATGTGCAGCAATCTCTCGCTCTCCCAGTTCGGCGAGCTTGGATTCGATCGAGACAATCTCCTTCTGAGTTTCAGAGCGCGTCGTCTGGTCGATTGAGAGAAGCTTGATGCGCAACTCGCTAATCTCTCCTTCAGCCTCCGCCACGCGAGCTGCCACTTCGCCGCTGGTCCCGTCGATACGTGCTACTTGCTTTTGGAGGTCGCGAAATTCCGATAACTTGATCAACCCGCCTTTGGCGAGTCTCTCGCTCACGCTGATCTCTTCAGTGATGATCTTCTTTTCAGCTTCGTTCGCTTTCCTCTGCGAAATCAAACCGTCAATCTGGTCTTCGAGCTGGGAGATTTGCATCTCCAACTGCTGTTTCTGATTGAGGATCATCCGGCGGTTTTCCTGAAACAGCTTCGTTTCATTATGCGCCAGCTCAGCTACGATAGAAGCATTGGGGAATGCAATAGTGTCCTTACCGTCGCGCTCCGCCTCAAGGCGGATTTTCATCGCCCTAAGCTGGGCGAGTTGGCTTCGGATGATCGTCAGTTCAACTCGGGTCTGTGTCTCGTCAAACCTCAGAAGCACATCACCAGCCTTTACCGTGTCCCCATTGGCGACAGGAATGTCAGCGACAATCCCGCCGTCACGGTGCTGGATAGTCTTGACCTGATCTGGCACCACGAGCTGACCTTGCGCGATAACCGCACCAGCAAGTTTTGCCTGGACTGCCCATCCACCGACACCAAACACTAGGAATCCTGCCAGAATGCCTGAAACGATGACGCGTGGCGCGATGCCGAACGATTGTGCATTAGATTGCACCTGATTGTTGGTGTTTTTGTTTTCATACATCATCTCAGCAGACTCCCCGATATGGCTTTCGCCCTTTTTGTTACGCCCGTGCCAATCCTGCGTCCTCATCACGAGCCGCAAGAATGAAATCATCTTCGGTCAATGTCTGATGGCTGTAGATCAGCAGCTCGAGATCGTCTTGTTCGCCCGCTAGATCGATGACGGCGCGAACAATGGCTGTCTCGCCGTCGGCAAACTCGCTGTAAAGGCGAATTCGCCGCACATCCTGCTGGTCATCGATCTCGCCCATGATGCGGTCGAACATCAGCCCGCCGATTTCATCTGCGAGATCGGAAAGATCGATCCGATCGCCGATCTGGAAGTCTAGTATCTTGTCTGTTCCTTGCCCGTTGTTGGACACGGTTTCCACCGAACGGAAAATGAAGACGTCGTTGCCCGCGCCACCCGTCAAAAAATTGATATCCGAATTGGCGACCAGAACGTCGTCGCCGAGCCCGGCAATGGCGACTTCGAAGCCCTCCAGTTGATCCGTCCCTATCTCAACCCCCGTTGCTGTGCCACCTTCAAGGTCAATGATGACTGCCGTAATTGTCGCGGAAGCGTCGTAGGTATCGATCCCTTCTCCGCCGGAATATTGATCGTCGCCATCGCTTGATCCGTCGCTCGTGTAGAGAACGACTACCGTATCATCGCCAGCGCCACCATTGACGATATCGCTGCCGCTGCCTGCGGTTAGTCGATCGTCGCCAGTTCCTCCGATCAGGAGATTATTCCCGTCATCGCCGGTCAACGTGTCGTTTCCACTGCCGCCGATTGCAGCCTCGAATCCAACGACCTTATCTGTTCCAATCTCAGAACCCGATGCAGTCTCGGCGGCAAGGTCAACGACCACTGCTTCAGAAGCCGACGATGCGTCATACGTGTCGAAGCCATCGCCGCCGGAATATGTGTCGTTCCCATCGCTAACGGCATTAAGTTGCGCTGGTGCTCGCGCTTCCTCGGGGCCAGCGCCGATGACGATGGTGTCGTTGCCGGCTCCAGCGACTACGGCGTCGTTGCCGAGACCGCCCGACAGCATGTCGTTGCCGTCACCGCCATCGAGCAGGTCATCCCCAACATCTCCGGAAAGGCGGTCGTTGCCTACGTCTCCGAAGATATGGTCATTGCCGGATCCCCCACTGACAATGTCATCGCCATCACCTCCGGACACGATGTCAGCGCCTTCTTCGCCATAAATCTCGTCGTTTCCTTCACCACCAAAAATGACGTCGTCACCCTCGCCACCGAAGATCCGGTCGTGGCCGCTCTCGCCATAGATGGTGTCGTTTCCAGTCCCTCCGATAAGCGTGTCATTTCCATCGCCGCCGTAAATGACGTCATTGTTTTCGCGCCCGTAGACAATGTCGTCCCCATCGAGGGCTGCAATTATGTCTTCCTCGGGGGTTCCCAGTAGGACATCATCGTTATTGGTACCTTCAACGGCGTGTGGCGCCGCTTTTACGAGGTCCAGCATCGCCGTCCCCAGCACAGCTCCGGTTCCATCGCTAATGCCATATGTGAAGGTGACTTCACCTGTGTAGCCACGCTCAGGTGTGTACAGCCATTTACCGTCGCCATAGCTCTGTATGACGCCAGACGAAACCTGCAGGTTTCGGATCGACAAGGTGTCGCCATCCGGGTCGGTCGCAGCCGATGCCAAATTATCAAGAAGGATCAGTGCAGAAAGGTTCATCAAGCCACTGCCTAGCAGCACCCGTCCCGCAACCACGGGCAATCTGTTCGGGCGTGTATTACTTGTAGGAGGAGAACTGCCTCCAGTTGACGGCAGGTCGTGGCCTTTCGGATTTTCATCTGAACGCGGCGCTTCAGTTGAAATGCCGCCACGTTCCCACCGGTCGCTTTCGTGCCAGACGATAGGGGTTTCGTTGCCCAAAGCGCCGAGTCGCGTCAAAGGCCCAAAGTAACCGCTGACCCGATGATTGTCGTTTGCGGAAAGCGATTGAAGGAACGAACGAAAGGTATGATTTTCGAGATTGAGGTCGACCCTTGCGTGGAACGTGGAGGGTAACTGGATGCCTTCCGCGAAATACCTTACCTTCCGTTCGGCACGGCCAGCTTCTTCTGCAACCTGGCGAAGATACGCGGCGACTTCCTCAATAATGTCGATGTTTGTCGAAGCATCGTTCGAACTCGCGACGGTTTCGGCAGTTGAGTCTAGAATTTGTCGTTCATCCGGCGAATCCGGCCCCTCGACGTGCGTTTCGGAATGAAGCTTTCCAAAAAAAGCGCCGATCGCGGCAAATGCGATTGCCGGGCTCACAATGCTCCAGTAGCGCGGGGCTGGTTTTTCCTGAACCTCAAAGCGGTTCTTTGGCGCTATGGAGGCTGCTACGTCAGGCAGCCCAAGAACAAGTTTGTCTTCCATTGTCTGTTCTCCTCCTGTTGCCTCTATGCGTTGCAACGGAACAAATTCATTCTGCCGGAGTATTGCCTGACGACGCCTGGACGCGTGTATGTTCTGAGCGAAGCAACTGTGGTTGTGGGCCTTTCACAACTTCGTCCTTTGGACCGAACGCCACGAGCTTGCCGTTCTGGACAACGCCGACCATGTCGGCAGATTGCAGTGCGCTAGGGCGGTGGGCGACGACCACCACGATCCCGCCGCGACAGCGCACTGCGGCAATCGCTTTCATCAGTGCTTCTTCACCTTCGGCATCGAGATTGGAGTTCGGTTCGTCGAGTACGACAAGAAACGGGCTGCCATACAACGCCCTTGCAAGCCCGATACGTTGGCGCTGACCGGCGGAAAGCGACATGCCATTCGGTCCGAGCTCCGTCTGATAGCCATTCGGCAGGCGAACGATCATATCGTGGATGCCTGCTGCCCTTGCGGCCTGAAGGATCGTGCGCGCCTCCGGCGTTTCGGCAAAACGCGAAATGTTCTCTGCGATGGTTCCATCCATCAGACAGACGTCCTGGGGCAGATAGCCTACATGTTCGCTGAAGAAGCTTGAAGGCCATTGCTTGAGATCCGCACCGTCAATGCGCACTGAGCCGCGAAGTGTCGGCCAGATGCCGAGGATGGATCGGGCAAGGGTCGTTTTCCCGCCACCGCTCGGGCCGATCAACGCAAGCGCCTGGCCAGCCTTCAGCTCAAAGCTAACATCACTCAACAGAACCGCACCGCTATGGGGCGCGACGGTTGTGATACCTTCAACGGTCAATGTTTCCTTTGGAGCGGGAAGGTTCAAAAGTGCCGTCTTGTCGTCGAGAACAGCCAGCGTTTCTTTCAGGCGCGCATGACTGCGCCTAGCCGAGACCATTCCCTTCCACTGCGCGATTGCTTGATCGACCGGTGCAAGTGCGCGTGCGGTCACTATCGAAGATGCGATGATCGAACCAGCCGACAATTCACCTTTGATTGTGAGATATGCGCCAAGCCCGAGAATTGCGGATTGCAGCATCATTCTCAGTACCTTCGACAGGCCTGAGAATGTCCCGGAGATATCGGATGTCTTGGTTTGCGTATCCAGATGACGCCGATTGGCGCGCTCAAAACGGCTGACGGCCCGATCAGCGATGCCCATTGAGTGCATGATATCGCTGTTTCGCGCATTGGAATCTATCACTGCATTTCGCAGGACCGTCGACTTCAGCATCTCTTTGGCGTGACGACGTGTCAGAAGTTCCGTGCACAGCGTCAAAAGACCGAGGACCACGGCTCCCCCAGCTGTCAGCATGCCGAGCATCGGGTGAAGAAGCCAAACGAATACGAGGTAGATTGGCATCCAGGGCAGATCGAACAGCGCAATTAGTCCGGGGCTCGCTAGAAAGCCGCGGATCGTATCGACGTCCCGCCCACGCTCTGTCGCTTCAGCCGTGGAGTAACCATAGCGCGGCATGTCAATGACGACTTTGTGGGCGAGTGGGGCCAGTTGAGTATCCAGTCTTGCCCCAAGCCTCACCAAGATCTGTGACCGAAGAATATCAAAGAGACCCTGGAAAAGATAAAGGCCAATTGCTAGGCCAGACAATGCAACAAGCGTCGACACGCTTCCGCTGGTCAACGCACGGTCATAGATCTGGAGCATGTAAAAGGCGCCGGTCAGGGCCAGAATATTGATGATGCCGGACAGGCCGAAGACAAACATCATCAAGCCACCTAAGCCATTTATTTGGTTTTCTTTTTTGTTGCAGGTGCCACTCATCTGAAATTCCCCCTGGAAACTTTGCCGACATTCGGCGTTAAGTTCGCGGCATGTCGTGGAGTGATTTGATTGACCCAAGACATCCCATTTCAGTTGCAACGCCGGTGCCAGTCCTCACCGGCGTTGGGAATTCGCAGTGAACGGGGGATGTCCCCCGTTCGCTCTCGGTTGGTCAGGAAACTCCTGTGAAATCGTTGTTGGTCAGATGGTGCTTTCCGGAAACCGCCAGTTCAAAGTCGGCGTTCCCATCTGCATCGGTGTGACCACGAATGACCGTAAAGTCCTCGCCGTCACGAACTTCGTGCGTAATCGCAATGCCTCCGGTCGCAGTCAGCGAGGCTGGACTGTTGATTGTGAAGGTCTGCTTACCCGCAACACCTGTGTTGGCGTCGATTGCTGAGAAGTCGATCTTGTCGCCAGGCTGGAAGCCGTAAATGCTGTCGCCATTGGCTGCACTCGTCGTTGTGAAGCGGAAGGTGTCGTTGCCAAGACCGCCATCCATCACGTTCGCAGCATTCGATGCAGTGATCACGTCATGACCAGAGCCACCCACGAAGTTCTCGAAGCCGTAGAACGTATCGTTACCTGTCGTGGCGCTGACGGCAGTGCCGTGTCCCATGAGGCCTGTACCGAGATCTACGGTCACGTTGGTCGTTGCGACGGAATAATCGAGCGTATCCTTGCCTCCATCGCCCCAATACCTGTCATTTCCATCGCTGGCAGTGGCAAGAACGATATCGTCCCCATCGCCACCCCAAGCTTGGTCGTCACCGGCACCACCTTCGATAGTGTCGTTGCCGGAATCTCCGAAGAGAAGATCGGCCCCGTTATTTCCAAAGAGTACATCGTGACCGGCGCCGCCGTGCAGCTCGTCATCGCCAATGCCACCACTTGCAACATCGTTGCCCGCAGCCGCGACAATCACGTCGTCGCCGTCTTCGCCCCTCAGGATGTCAGAACCGGCATCCCCAGACAGCACGTCCGAGCCTCCACCCGCAAGTATCGTGTCATCGCCTGCTTGCCCGGCGAGTACTTCACCTGCAGCGGTACCGATTAGGGCAAGGGCTGCAATCGGGACAGAGACAACGGGGCCATCGTCATCGTCGTCATCGTGCGAGCAGGTGTCATCGTCGTCGTCGTCGTCGCCGCTGCCACTGTCGTCGTCATCTCCATCGTCGTCATCATCATCATTGTTGTCGTCTTCGCCGTCGTCCTCTTCTTCCTCTTCCTCCTCGTTATCGTCATCGCCGCCACCGTTGGCGCCGCCGTCATCATCGTCATCATCGTCGTCGTCGTTATTATTGTCGTCGTCTTCCTCTTCTTCCTCGTTGTCTTGGACGTTCGGCGAGAAAATATCCTCGTCAAGGTTCGTCAGACCCGTGTTTCGCGCGATGATGTCGGCGAACTCCTGGCCGTCGATGAAGTTTTCGTAGAAATCGAAATCGTCGAAACGCTCCGTATAGTAGAAGCGATCAGCTTCCTGAAGGCGATCGAACTGTTCCTGCAGGACGACCCAGAATGTCTGACCGACCATGCCGCCGTTGATGTGTTTCTCGGCAAGGCCTCCAACCCAGAGATCAACGCGATCTATGCCTTTGACGATGCCGGTTCCGTTCGGTTGCATCGCAATCTCGATATCCGGGTTGATCGCGCGGAACGCATCGATTTCACCGGCCTCGAGAACGAGGTCTGGATATGCCTGACGGAACTGGGCGATTACGGTATCAGAGAGACCGTTACGGCTCTGGAAATCTTCCCAGGACGTGTAGGCCGTCATTGTTCCTGCATATCCTAGCGCCTCTGCGACATAGGGGTCTGTGGATGCTGCGAGGTCCATGCGAACCTGGTTGAGCGTTCCAAGTCCGACGTCCCAGCCTCGTGCAACGTTGAAGGCGAACAGGTCGGCGTTGATACGCACAAGGTCGTTTCGTACGGCGTCGACAATGTTGAAGTCGACGGCTTCGGCAGGTTGTGTCGCAATCCCACCGAGGATGGCACTCACACCAAGCTGCTCATAGCCTTCCTGTGGCACGTATCCGTATTGCGCAAGCGTGCTGAGCGGCAGTTTGAAGGCACTTGGATCGTTCGTGGGATTGAGGAAGGCATCGAACAATGCCACCTGGGTCGGGTTCCCATCTTCATCGAGGACCGTCATGGTTTGGCCGATCAGCGAATGACCAACCCGATAGACAGCAGCGGCGAATTCATGGCTGATCGCTGCCGTCGCGTTCGGATTGTATTCCGAAAAACCGTGGTCGCCGTCTCCTCTAATGCCGCCGATCAGCTTGTCTGCGAACTCGGTGAAGACAACGCGCTGATATTCGGCCTCATTGAGCATCTTTGCAGCCTGAAACAGTTCCTCAGCAGTTCCATCGAAGCCGGCTGCCTCAAGGCCTTCGACATGGAAATTATGGTTTCGGGCCCAGATGGTGTGCATTGAGGTGAGGGCAATGTTCTCATTCGCCCGGCCATCGCCCGCCACGTAGTGATCAAGCAGACTGATGTAGGGGTTGGTGTCGAGAAGCAGTGCGTGCGTGCTACCCATGAAGTCCGAGGCAAGCCCGGAGATTATAGCTTCATTGATCACACCTGCCGTAACGAGACCCGGGAAATAGGAGCGGAAGCTCGCCTGTCCGCCCGCGAGTGTCGGTGAGTGGAAAACCGTGTCGTTTTCCCAGTGATGCAGGATGAGGTCACGCAATGTCGGCATCAGCTTGAAGTTGGGGTTGGATGGATCCGCACCGCCTTGAAGCAAGTGTGCCCCCAGACCGCCTGACCCATCGCCTTCGCGCAAGAACTGTCCGACGAGATCATTCGAACCGTAAGCCTGATTCTGATCGACGAACGGCGATGTCTTGTTTATGTGCTGTGGAACGCCATCGTCGTAGTAGGCGACGGTAGCGCGTGTCAGATCAGCCGGATTGCCGGAGCCGGGGGCTCCGTTTCCGGGAGCGCCAATCTGGATCGTGCCATTTCCGCCTTTTCCGAGAAAATCCAGGCCGTGGTCGAAATACTGTCCAAAGGCCATGAAGAAGATGTTGGCATCGGCTTTTGGAAGGTTCGCTTCCTGTGCACCCAGAATGTTGCTGATGTTTCGGGGATCGAGCCCGTCAAAGATCGGGTTGATCGCGGAATTTCCGAAGGCGTCCGGCTCGCCATAGTGCGACTGGGTGATGCGGATAAATGGTGTATCGACAGCACCTGCGTCGGGATCTGCAGCATTATTGCCATGGCCGGAAAGGGTGCGGACACCTGTTGGGACAGGATCATCACCATCGTTGGGAGAAAGACCATTCACGAGTGCTTTCAGACCAGCTAGATCACTTGGTGTGTATTCGAAGTGACCGGAAATATCGTCGCCGTCTTCACCTGATGTCGCTTCCTGGAACTGGGGCACGACACTACCTGTGAAAGTGATCGAATGCGTGCCGTTCGAAAATGACTTTGTTCCGTTGCCATTGTCCACAAGGGTGTAGCTGGAGAGTTGTTGTCCCGGCGCCAGTTCGACAACGTCCTGAGGACGAAGGGTTCCAACGATCGTATCGTCGCCACCATTGCTGCGGAAGAGAATACGGTGTGCTGACATCAATCCAGAAATGTTGACGGTCTCGTCGTCCGCACCACCGTTGATGGTGATGGTGTTGAAGCTGAGGTTGGTCGGAGAAAAGTTGCCTATCGCCAGAACGGTATCGTTACCCGCACCGGTGTTGATGAGTATTTCTTCGATCTCCGTCAGTTCCGCGATAATGGAGGCGTTGTTCGTCCCGTTACGAGTGATGACGATTTCCGTTCCTGCGGCGATGCCGCTCATTCCCGCGCTGATTGCTGCGGCACGTGTGTAGACCCTGAACGTTTCCGCCAATGGCGACCCCTGTATAGAAAAGGTGTCGCCATCGAAGCCTTCAGTGCCGCCGTCGACTCTATCGCGCCCGTGGGGTGGAAGCGCGCTCCAGTTGATGACATCGTCACCGCCCATTGCATTGACGATGTCGTTACCGCCGTTTCCGGTAATTATGTCTGCCCCAGCGGTTCCATTGATTGTATTGGCCGCATTAGTGCCATTAATCACGTCACCCACGACCTGGGTTGCGGCTGACACGACCTGTTCGGCAGAGCCGAAACCATCGACGAAGCTAACAACCACCCGCACCTGTTGGCCCACATGTGCCTGCTGGGGTGTAAAACTCGCCGAGTTCGCTCCAACATTGGTCCAGGTCGTGCCATTGATTGATGTCTGCCACTGGAAACTGAAAGTTCCCAGACCGTTCGCATCGGCGATATCGGACGTGTTCGCAGTCAATGTCTGCGTCTCAGTCGGTGATGTGTCGCTAATCACCGGCACACCTGTTGCCGCCCGGTTTACGAGAGCTACCTCGATACCGTCCGAAAACCGTGCCGCCTCTATGTTTCGCAAGGTGTCGACGCCATCGGAGACGAGATTACGCTCGGTCAATGGATCAACAACGTTGCTAACCGTGTTGTGGGTCACCGTGAAACTTCCATCACCATTTCTGACGATCGTGTAGTTTGCACGAATATCGTTGAACTCGGCGGTATCATCACCTGCAAGCGGCGTTGTTGATGAGACAATCTCCCTAACAATATGCAACTGGCTTGGTACGATGGTGCGAGAGATCATCAACTCAAAGAGCGATTTCCCAGCCCAGGCTGGATTCTCGTCTTCAGTGAAGACGTGTTTCAGGCTGTCGACCGTAGCAATCTGGTTGCCATCCGTATTTTCCGCGCCGGCAGGCGTGATGCGGATGCGAACGTTCAGCCACGCGTCACCATCAAGGAAGTCATCTCCACCATTGCCGCGAAGTGAGTCACTGCCTGCCCCACCCAGGAGAATGTTACCGCGATCGAAGGCGGTAATCGCCTCCAGGTTTCCGCTGGCTGGAGCCGCTGCGATCAGGTTACCAAGCAGTTCGCGCAGGCCTTCAATTCGATCGACGCCCGCCTGCGTCAAACCATCGTTGAAGAAGATACCCTCGGTCGTGGCAACCGTATCGCCAGGCACCACGTCGCCAAAGACACGATCGTCGCCAAGCAATGTGTCGTTGTAGTTCCAGCCGGACAGCGCTTCAGTCTTGTCGAACCGGTTGCGAAGGATATCTTCCTGTTCCGTGGTGAAAATCGGGATACGCATATCAGCGTAGGCGTCCATTTCCACGTCCTTGAAGATTGCCCAGTCGAAGCCGAACATACCCTCGTTACGCATGACGCTTTCACCCTGGACCATGATGTCGTCGCCGGATTCAGCATCGAAATCGTGCTCCTCATTGCCGGCAAACATGACGTCGTGACCAACGATCGACGAATTGAAGAACAGTTCGGAGTTGTCGCCAGCCGTGGTGTCAAAACCGCCACCTGCCTCGATCCAGTCGTCGCCTTCATTGCCCATAAGCATATCAACGCCGTCACCACCGAGGATGAAGTCGTCACCATCGCCGCCGAACACTTCCGTATCGTCGACACCGACAAAGACGACATCTTTGCCAGTTCCGCCCATGACGATATCCATGCCGTTCGAATTGGCGATCACGTCGTCGCCTTCATCGCCCTTCACAAAGTCGCCGGTATCGCCCGAGTCCGTGATGATATCGTTGCCTGCACCGCCGTTAACGAGGTCGACCCCAGCACCGCTTTCGATGCGGTCGTCTCCGGCGTCGCCCCAGATACCGTCGTCGCCGAAATCAGTGATAATGGTATCGTTGCCTATCGTGCCGCCGACCACGACGTGTTCACCACCCGTGAAGCGGAGGTAGTGTCCTGTGCTGCCGCTTTGATTGGCGCTGGTGTCAGCGACACTTTCGTCAACGTCGGCAGTGGAGAGATCATCGCGCTGAACTTTACCAAGACCGAGAGCGGCCATGATCGGATCGTCCCCAACAGGGTCTTCGCCGACCTGATTCGCCTTGTTGATCTCGAGGACGAAATCGTAATCGGCAAAGACGTCAACGCCGAGGTGACGGGCGATAATATCGTCTGCCGTACCCCTGATCCCGTCAGCGCCCGGCTGTGCAATATCCGTATTCGCCATGATCATCTTGGCGAACGAGTTTTGCTCCAGCATGTTGAGGAAATTCTGGCCCTGCGTACGGGTCAGATAATAGAATCTGTCGCCATCCTGCAGGTTTTCGAGCTGCATTTCGAAGATCGCATTGAATGTCGAGCCGAGCATGCCCCCGAAGGGCATCTTCTTTTCGGCAAGGCCGCCAATCCACAGATCGATCAGGTTGAGGCCCGTTTCCACACCTGCCCATGTCCCTGTGCTGGTGAGATAGGAAACGCGGTCCGCAGGGGCACCGGCACCGCCCATAACGAGCGCGGTCGCAGCCGCACGCTTTCCGGCCAGCGTGGATTCGCCGGTGATTGTTCCGTGCGTGCCATAGGCTGCAATGAAGTTGATTACGGATGCGGAGTTTTTCAGATTGGCGGCAAAATCAACCCAGTTGTCATAGGGCTTCAGGAATGTGGAGCCGCTTGCCGCGTACAATTGCGCACGGGCGTCGTTGAGCGAAGGCACGCCCGTATCGCGGCCGCGAGCAATGTTGATCGCGCCGAGATCCAGCGGCAGACCAAGCAGATTGTTGCGCAGGGAGCTGACGATAAATTCGTCGATTTCATTCCCATGCTCGACGACCATGCCACGCACGATCGCGCCAGCGGCCTGATCTGCACTGATGGTGCTGTTGAGATCAAAGGCGACCGGATTGAGGAAAGCCTCGATGAGATCGAGCTCAGGTTCGGTCGCTGGCGTCTCCGTACCATCCGCGTTCAGGAAAACGCGTGGCATACCGTCGGTCAGCATCGAGTGTCCAAAGCGGTAAACGGTATGGGCAAATTCCGCGAAGATCGACGGATTGACGTCCGTGACCGAGTTGAAAACAAAGACATCGATCGCGGGCTGAATCTTGCGCGCGAACTCTTCAAACACGAGGTGCTGGTACTGCATCTCGGTTGCGAACCTGGCTGCTTGGAACATGCGCTCGCCGTCCCAGTTCAGGCTTTGTGCATAAGCAAGCTGATCGATCGCAGGACGATCTTCAAAGTCAGCGGGGAGGCCGCCGATATCTGTCGCCAGCCATTCGTTGATGAAAGCGATATTGCCGCTTTGCAGGATCGTCAGCATCTGGGAGTCGACCTGACGATTGTGCTCGGAATGGAAGATATGATGGACTGCGGTTAGACCGATGTTCTCGTTACCGCGGCCATCACCTGTGATGAAATGCCGTGCGAGCAGCTCATCGTCATAAACACCCGATGCGAGGGGGCCACTGCTGACGACACCGTCGGCGTCCGCAGTTTTCAGAGCGCCAGTCTGGCTGTTAAATGGATTGGCGTTGTGCGCAATGTCGTCCAGGAAGGCATGGCCGGTACGTAACGCCAGCGAGGCGAACGTGTTTATAGGCGTTGACGGTGTGCCGGAGACGACTGCATCGTCTGCTGTGTTTGGAATGCCGTCTGCACCGATACCCGTCACAACCTGCGCATAACCTGTCACCGGATGGGGGATAAAATTGCCGTATTGATCGGTGCGGATAAGAGGCAGGTTGACGACATCCGCATCACTCAACTGAATACCGAGGTACTGAAGAGCGTTGGCCTTGATATCCGCCCATGTCGGAAGGCCACCGTGTGTTCCCGCGGGAGAACCTGCCGGGGGAGGGCCATCAAGCAAACGTCCGGTCGCGACGGTGACGCCTCCAACGGTTGCGTATTCACGCAGGAAAACCTGATGCGACGGATGCGAGGTGTAGGTTTGGTTCTGATCAACGAACGGAGTTGTCGTGTTACGGGCCTCGTGATGCGTATCGTCGGCCGTCCCCATAACCCCGTCTGCACCGGGACCATCGACAGGGTCTGCTCTGGTGATGACCATGAATCGCAGGCTAGGAGGCAGGTCGTCGGGCGTACCGGCAATGCCATCGGCGCCGAGGACAAGGGGATCGTCCGCCTGTAGTGGAATGAATACTGAGCCGTTGTTACCCTTGCTGATCAGGTCGAGGCCATGGTCGAAGAACTGGCCGAAGAATGTCATCCACGCATTGAACGGCGCCGAGAGGCCTTCGTCAGGTGCGATGTTCGGGATCGAAGCAAGGTCGGCATTGGTGAGGTATACACCGTTCGTGCCTAGAGGTTCTCCAGGCGCCACGGGCACCATTCCAGGGTTAGCCTCCTCCCACGCCGCAACCGCCAGAGGGTTGTTGAACCAGGCCGATACTGCAGCCGGATTATTGATGCTCATGTCGGAAATGAGGTTCGAGATGATGCGCGGATCCGCGTCGGCAACGTTTCCTGTATGACCGCCATTTGTTCCGGAAGGTGCGCCAACGACACTGTAGTCGGTGTTCGTTACGACGGCCGGGCCGCCGAGTGACATCGTGTCGCCATCGGCATCGTTGCGGAAATTCGGATCGAGCGCACGCGGCATGGCCTGGTCGGCAGCCCCCCAAAGTTCCCGGCCTGCCACGATATTGTTATAGGTGCCGTCGACGGTACGAAGTCCAACTGGCACATGGGGATCGGGAATGGCGCGAGGCGTTGCTGCGTTTCCGAGATAGACACCGGTCACAGCATCATACTGTGTCCGGTCGGAAATCACTGTTCCATCAGGGTTGAGCCGGATTTCAGTGAGTGGCACACCGGACGCGTGGACTTCTGCGACTTTGATCTGATGAAGAACAAATGCCAAGTCAGCCTGGTTGAGTGTGAAAGCAGCCATTTTCCCCTCCAAAAGCGCCAGTGCGCTAAAACGCCGTTACATTGATGGAGGCTTTGAAAGGTCTTGATTGGCCCTCAGCCCAATCAACATATCTTCCCCTTACAAGAAGAAGGTCCCCTTAGCCCTCATGATCACAGGTTGCAGGAAACGCTTGCTTTGTGACACTTCACATGGTCCAGTTCTTTCATGCCCCTTCGTCGGAGTGGACATCGGACTTTGGTCTGAGAAGTTCAGCCCTTGCTACGCGTCAGATTGCAACGATAACGAATTGCACACTCTGGACTGCAAAAATCGCCGCATGTTCGGTGAAATTAATTAAAAGTCAGACTTTCGAGACCACATTGGTGAAAACGACCTGCGAGTTCACAAATGAGATCTTCGCCACCGAACGAGACCGATCCTGTCAAGAATCCGCCTTCTGAATTACCGGTGAAAGGGAAGCTTTCCTGGCGATCTTTACTCGAAAGATTTCGAGCCTTACATCTCTCAACACAATTCATGATCCTCATGTCTCCGATCATAATTGTCTTGATGTCATGTCTGACGCTGTGGGCTTCAGATCGCGTTGAACGCGCAATGCTCGCAGGGGCGGGTGGAGTAGGGGCACTTTATCTTGAGACCTTCGTGTCCCCTCTCATCGAGGAGGCTGACATCAGCAATGATGTGATCAATCCCGTCCTTGCCTCTCGTCTTGAGACACTTCTCGGCACGGGACCTCTTGGTCAGCATGTTCGCACGATCAAGCTCTGGAAGGCAGACGGCAGTATATTCTACTCGACAAACAACCAGAAAATTGAACGTCCACGGGTATTCGACGAGTTGAAGGCCGCCCTGTCGGGTGAAATCGTCGTGTCCCGCACAGAGGTCGACAAACACGCCTATACGGGCGATGAAAAACAGAACCTCCTGATCGAAGTCTATGCGCCGCTACTGCGCGACAAAAACGGCAAGATCATTCTTGTCGGAGAGTTTTATGAAGAGCCAAATTATCTCATCGGCGAGCTTCGTTCGGCTCAGCGTGGAACGTTCCTTATCGTTGCGGCTATCACGCTTCCAATGCTGGGACTTCTGTATCTTATTGCTCTAACGGCAAGTCGCCTTATCGTCCGGCAGAAGCATGCGATCGAAGCAAATCTTCTCAACGCTCTGGATTTATGGGAGCAGAACGACAAACTCAGAAAAGCGGCAGATTATGCCCGCCTTGAGGCCGGGAAGCTAAACGAGAAAATACTCGACCAGATTGGCAATGATCTTCACGATGGGCCGGTTCAGGTTTTAACACTCATCAATCTTCGCTTGAGCGACATGGTCGCAGAGCAGCGAACGAGCGGAAAACCCGTCGACAAGGAACTCGAAAAGCTTCTCAGATTTGTTTCAAGCGTTTTGGTAGATCTCAGAAAGATCTCTGCAGGCCTGGCTTTGCCAGAGCTTGATGAGCTCAGCTTAAGTGAGACCATCAAGCTAGCTGTCGCGAGATATCGCGATCTCACAGCATTCCCTGTTGAGATGGATGGTCTGATACCGCACGAAGTATATAAGCCTCACCTCAACGTATGCGTATATCGCTTCATTCAAGAAGGGCTCATGAATGCATTCCGACACGCCTCGAGCAATAAGCAGAAAGTTCGCTACCGGATCCACGATAACAAGTTGATCGTTGTCGTGGCAGATCTCGGTGAACGTGTCGTCCACACTGATCAAAAAGCAGCTGCGCGGGTGAAGCTTGGCATTACGAGCCAGAGGCGGCGCGTGAGATCATTTGGCGGAAAAATGCGTGTCTTCAGACGTCTGGCTGGCACGATTGTTGTCGCGGTTTTGCCGATCAATCAATTGTCGAGCCCGAATACAAGCGAATAACCACATGACCTCGCTTGCTTGTTTCAGTTGAAAAGATCACTCGGCGTATTAATTTTCTGGGCAGCAAGTACGGCTTCAACCCTGTTGCGCACATCAAGCTTTTGCATGAGGATTGTCATGTAGTGTTTGACCGTCTTCTCACTGATGTCGAGACTATGGGCAATTTCGCGATTTGTCTGCCCTCTCATCAGATGGCCGACTATCTGCTCCTCCCGCGCACTGAGACGTTTATTTTGCATCGCTTTTTGCCGCGCTTCTGCAGCTTTCATTGACATAATGACCTTCGTCGCAAAGCCAGGCGTCATGTATTTTTCGCCTTTGTGGGCGGCAATTATTGCTTCATGGAGGTCCGTAGAGCTACTTCCCTTGAGAACATATCCTGATACGCCGATATTGAGAGCCTTCACTGCGGTTTCGATACTGGAGGTAGCAGTGAAGATCACGACCTTGGTAGCGGACATCGTCTGGGTTATAACCTCAATCGCCGCCATAGAGTCGCCTGGCATGCTGAGATCTATGACGATAACGTCGGGGGAGAGCTGCTCCGCGAGCTTGATGGCATCCACCGCATTGTGGCCTTCACCAACAATCTTGAGATCACTTTTGCCCGAATAAAGACTTACGAGCCCTTCGAGAAGTATAGGGTGATCGTCGACAAATGCTACTGATACAGGCGCGAACACTGGCAAAGACATTTATCAACCCCCACGTTTATTCAGGCTGTAAACGTACCACAATAGAATTGCTCTAAACAACTTGCTATAAATGAAGATGTCTCGGGAAAACTTTGGGCCTAAAGTATTAGTAGGATTAGCCCTTTCGAATTACAGGACCAAAAATATCTAGGCCATCCTCGCCAGACGCGGCGGCGTTGAAATAAGAAAAGGCGAAATTAGAAAATGACGACCGGAGTTGGTGTAAGGCAACTTTAGTCCGAGGGTGTGCCGCCGTTTTTCGAAAGTCGTTATGCGGTACAATTTGTCACATTCAAGGCCGCCGAAGCATCACATCAAGTGCCCTCACTCACGGCAAAGATTTTCCGAGACCCAGCTTCAGCCAACTGGACACAGTCGCGCGCTCCGACAGAGCGACCCACCAGAAGCTCCGCCAAATCGCGTATACAGTAAGCAGTCGTCTGTTTCAGTTACGCCTGTGGCGCGGTCAACTTACCACATTCTTTGGGCGGGCTTGGTGTGACATTACAATCGTGCCGCCCATTGCGAAGACAATCATATGCACCGGCACGAAATGTCTCATCCAGGCCCTTCGACGGCCCTATCCAACCAAAAGCGATGGCTGATACGCCCAGAAATGCCAGAGCATTTAAAACCGCAAGTACGATAACGGAAGCTTTCTCCATATGCCAGCCCTCTACCACCCATTGCGAACAATGCGCTCGAAGCAACACCTTGGCCAGTGCCAATCGAAGATTTAACGACTCAGCACTCTCTTCTATAATTCCTTGTTGCAGTGCCGTCGGAATGAAGAGAATCTTTCTGACGACTTCTTGCAAGAAACGCGATCGCGTGGACAAACTAGTTTTGAGATTTGCATGTAAGGATGACCAATTTGAAGGCTCAGAAGAAACAACCTAACGCCATCGATGTTCACGTCGGAGGACGCATAAGGTTGCGACGTAAACTGAGCGGAATGAGTCAAGAACGCCTTGGTGAAGCTCTCGGAATCACCTTTCAGCAGATTCAGAAATATGAAAACGGCACGAACCGCGTTGGCGCCAGTCGCCTCCAGAATATCGCTAACGTTTTGAATGTACCCATTTCGTTTTTCTTCGAGGATGCTCCGGGGACCGAAGGGGACGCTATCGACAATCTTAAAACTTTCTCCTCACTTGCGGATGGGCTCTTCCTGGCTTCAACGGAAGGGCTTCACCTCAATCAGGCGTTTCTAAAGATCAGAAACCCAGATATTCGACGAAAGATTGTTGAGCTCGTAACCGCTCTTGCTGAGCAGGACAAAAAATGAATGATGCGCGTCTGCGCAACGTTATCTCACTGACATACTTATTGAACCAAGCTGCACTGAGAGCTTAGCGGTTCGAATCCGTTCAAGAGCGTAAAGCTGCTGGCCGTTTTAGATTGCGGTGTGCCGGAGAGGATTGATGATTTCGACCCCCTGAAAATCTCGCTCATTGTCGGTCACCACAATACAGCCATTGGACTGGGCAATGGCCGCGACAATCGTGTCCAATGCACTTCTTGGGCGGCCCGCCGCTTTTCCTTGTGCCATTAACTCCCCCCAGATGAGCGCGGCCTTTTCGTCGAACGAAAGTATGCGTCCTGCAAAGAGTGCGCGTGGCCCCTCAGTACCGGCAAACCAGGTTTCGAGAGCGGCACGCTTCTTGCCCGCCGGCTTCTCCAGAATTCCTCGGTGTACTTCAGCGATGGTGAGCGATGCGATGAATAAGTCAGCGTCAGCTTGCTCCGCCATCCATATTAGTAGTGACGCTGACGGTTCGGGCTTTATAATGTTGCTAAGAATATTCGTGTCGAGCAGATAACGCATTACAAATCGATCTCTCGACCTCCTTCGCGGGAACGTGAGATTTCGAGTTCTGCTCCAACAAGGGGCGATCGGCGGAGAGCTGCAAGGATACCCCCTCTTATAGGCGGCTCTCCGGCAAGCGTTTCGCTCACGACGGCGCGCAAGCTGGCTGCTTCCGGGCCATCTTCCGCTAACCGGCGCGCTAATGATCTGATCAGGCTCCGGTCGCTATCCCGTCCGAGCACCTCGAAACGAGCAAGGCCGCGGTCGCCTAGGCGGCTCCTATAGTTTTGAATTGCACGTGTCTGAGAACTTGCCATCGAACCCTCCGGATATATATCCAGTAATGTAGCGGCAGACGTATTCTTCTGCAAGTGTTATTGGACCTAATGTTGAATGCATGGGGCGTGAACTAGCTGAGGAAAATTGCGGGGTTGACGGTTCGATTCCCATCAAGGCGGAGACGATAAGTAGTGTCCCAGACGGCTGCGGACATTTTGCGCATATGCCTGCAATGGCCTGAGCGACGCATCCAACATACTAAGCTGCCTCCCATACCTGATTGAGGATCCGCGCAGCTAATGCTGCTTTGTCTTGAGGCAGAAAACGTCCGTAGTGCTGCTGCACGACGTCGGGCGTGTCCTGAATGGCATAACTGGCCTGCTCATAGGATCCTGTTTGCTTCAGGATGTGAGTGGCAAGCACGTCTCGGACGTTGTGTGGACCATGTGGTAGCAAACCCTTAATGGCACCGCGGCCTGTATAGGGGTTGTAGATGCCGTAGCGCTGGATCGCTAACCGCCAAGCCTCGTAAAACGTCGTCTGATTGTAAGCGGCGTCGATGCTGGTCGTCTTAACTGTCTTGACGAACAGCGTGCCGGGATCGGGCGCGCGTCCCAAGAGCACCTTCCGGTGCCGTTCGATATAGGCGTTGAGATAGGTGTAGAGGTCAAGAAGATCCGGCAGCACCAGACGAAACGGCTTCTGCCCGAAAAAGGAGGAGCCCGAGTTCTTGAAAGCGTTGGATGGGATGAAGACTTCCCACCCACGCTCCCGTTCGTTCCAACGCAGTTCGCCTCTCTTCATGTCTTCGAGCCGGCGTTCTGCCGTTGGGAATTGTCCGCGTGGGCAGACCAGCAATTGCCGAAGGTTTTTCTGCCTGAGGCCGAGATGTAAGCCCAGCCTCAGCATAAGGAACGAACGGACCGCCTCAGCGGCCGCTCTCGGGTAGCGGTGCTCGTCGGGCATACGCTTCAAGATCTCCTCGGTGATCTTCCGATATTCAGCGAGCGGGCTTTCCGCTTCCAGCACGCACATGATCGGCTCGAATGGATCGCGGTGCACGCGCATCACCCGCTGGATTTCTTTTGAACGGTTGGCGGCATGGCGGTGGAAGTTTTCGCATGCGCCATGCCAGTCCCGACGAGCAGACTCGATCTCGTCTGTCGTGAGCAGTCCTTCGATCGGCTTCACGTTGTGCAGGAGTTCGGGATGTTGGCGAAGCCAGCCGACTTCAGCGCGAGTAAGGGCCATGGCCACCATCAGCATGTCGTCTTCCCATTTAGTAAAGAAGCCGCGACGGCGCTCGCGCCACTGCAGATACCAATCCCACACGCCCGGGAAGATCAGGAGGCCGAAGGTAAGTCGATTGAGCGGCACGCCTCGGCCTTTGACAACCCCGTTCGGGGATGCCGCAAGTGCCCCAAACATCAGGCCGAGATGTTCGATTTTCTGGCTGGCGGTCTCCTCATTCCAGACGCCATTTCTGCGGAAGCCGATCTCGGTGAGAGTCGACGTTTTGAAGCGGATGAGATCTGCCATCTCCATCGCAAGCCGAGGGGGTGCGTCAACGACACCGGAGAGCAGGTCTGGATCCTCGAAAGCCTTGGTCAAACGCCCTTTTTCGTCCTCATCTCGCAGCCAGCTAGAAGCCGCTAGTCGAGGAGTAAGTGCACTCCCGCCATATGTGATCCCAGGGAACCGGATTGCGTAGCGCTGCTTCGTTGCTGCCGCCTGGAAACGCCTGTAATCCGTCGACCCCGAGATGATGACGCGCCGGACCCATTCCAGGATCTCTGCGCGCTTTGAAAAAGGCAGGCTGCTGAAGTCGTCGGGAAGATGCCAGGCAAGCCGGCGCCGCTCCGCCGGGCTGATGTCTTCCAGATCGTGGCCATATAAGGACCTGGACTGATGTGGCAGTTTGGCTTTGAAATAGCCTCGCTCCAAGCCATATCTGCGCTCGATCCGGCAAAGGATATCAAAGCTTGCCACCGAGCGCGGCACACGCTGGCCCTCAATCCACGACAGCAAGGTCTTCGCATCAAAGGTTTCGTCTATGCGAACGACCGCCCGGTGGAGTTGCCAGTAACTCTCACCAAAGCGGCGCATTTGATAGGCGAGTGCATCGGCGAATGAACTCGGGTCTTCGTTGGCCTCGAACAAGGGTTCTGGTTTGTCAGAAACTGATCTCGGCTTAGGGCCGGGGCGGCCAGGTGAGGGCGAGCTCTCGATCTCTTCGATTTCGTGATGCTGGCTTGTCGGGGAGGGGGTAAACTTTCCCGTGGCACCGGATATCGGCGCAGCTTGCAGTCTTCTGCCTTTCGGAGCATCGTCTTCTACAAGCGGCTCCTTCAGCCAGCGCATGATCGCATCCAGCGCTGGTCGCAGCTGTTTCTTCAACGTTATCGTCAGCGCTTCATCGATCCCACAATCGTGCGCTATCTGCCGCCAATCATAGCGGTTGTTCGCTAGAGCGGGTGTCTTTCGAAATGTGATTAACGCCAGAAGGTAGGCGCGGACGTTGTCAACTACCCGATCCGGCGCGACAGGAACAATGCGGACATCGCAGTAGGTCGAGATCTTTTTCTGGAAATGGCGTTTGGAAAGGTCTTCGTTTGGCATGTGTCATCCCGTATTCTCTCGGGGCCTCAGGCCGAGGGCGTGCGGAATTAGTGGTAGACGGTTAAGAATCCGTAAAGTCTATAAGGACGACCCGACAACCCAAAGAAGTCGTCGGGCGGTCTCGTCAATTTTTCAAGGATTGCGCGGGCTCACTTCAATCCGGTTATGTTGCGGCGAAGCATCCCTGAAAACTTCTTCAACCCGCCTTGATGAAGCGCGTCGACGAACGCCTCAACCGATGGAATCGACTTTCGCAGATTATGCCTCGCACTTTTGACACTGGAGATTAGCGCTTCCGGAAACGCCGCATGGAGATCGGTGAGGAAATCATCTGGCGACTTGCTCGTCACACCATGGGCAAGAAGGTTGCTTGCGGGAAAGTCCTTCAGGTTCCAGGTGACGATGACGGAGGCTTTGCCTGCGATGGCTGCCGCGAGGACGTGTCGATCATCGGGATCCGGTAGCGTGAGTTCGTGAATCAACGGGCGATAGTCAGCCACGACGGCTTCTGGGAGGACCGCGTTCATCCGGTCGCGCGTGGCTCTCAAACGGTCGATGGACAAACCTGGTGTGTTGGCGGCGAGATTGCGCATCCACTCATCATGTATATCGTCGGTCCAGCGCGCCCCGACAAGACCGTCGAAGGCGCACTGGATCAGAATGTTGCGGAGGTGGAAGGGGTAGAGGACGCAGGCATCGTAGACCGCGACGGGCGGATTAGAGGCCATAGGTCTCGATCAGGTCCTCTGTGTCCTCGGCAAGTGCTTCCATTGCCATCTGTCGTTTGTCGAGCTTCGACTTCAACGCGAGCACATCCTTCAGGAGGGCGCGGCGGTGTTTGCCGACGTAGCGGAATGGCAGATCGCCACGGTCCATGCGCAAGACGACGAGCGGACGAGAGATGCCGAGAATGGCTGAAGCGTCACTTGGGCTCACTTCCTGGTCCTCGGCCAGCACTGCAACGCGCTCCCCGCGCAGCATATGCGCCAGAAGGGCTTCGACAGCTGCGGCGGCCGAGGGTGGGATCGGGAGCGTGCGCGCCTTGCCACCTGCATCACGAACGTGGAGTTCCAGCCTGTCACCGGCAACCAGCTTTGGCAACGGCATTGCTGTTTTTCGATCGCGATCTGACAGTCTGGCGAAATGAACAATTTGGCTGGCCATGCGATATCTCCTTAGCAGCCAATATAGCGAGAGAGACCTCTATCTGCAATAACTGAAAGTGTGGGTTGGTTGCGATGGCGGTGATGGGGCGGTTCTTCGGAACGCCGGTTCGATTCCGATCAAGGCGATGAGCTGGTTCAAGATCAACTGAAAATACGTCGCCGCAGGGCGTGCGAGAGGGGCTACCATTTTGCTCGCTCAGCTGGACCCGCCGAACTGCTTTCCCACACACGCCCTGGCTGGACACACAAATATGCCTCATCCTCAATGGAGGATCACGTCATCTGCGTCACCTCTCATGAAGTGACGCAGATAATCCGCACTTGGCACCGAAGCCCACGTTAAGCCGAGGAGAGCAAACGGAGTTGTCTGCTATTCTTTTCCGCGATTGCGGGTCTGGCATTCGGCGCCAGGCATCAGCATGACGTGCTCACTTCGCAGTGATCGATGCACGCGAGGTCTAAGTCGTCGCGCATCGCGTTTAAGCGGCGTAGCCTGCTGCTTTCACAACAAGATCGGCGATGTCATCAGGATGCGAGATCAGCGATAAATGGCTGGCTTTCAATTCAATTGTGTTAGCGCCCATTCGTTTCGCGAGAAACCGCTCGAGGTCTGGATTAATCGTCCGGTCCTCGCTAGACACCGCGTAATAGCTGGGCTTATGGCGCCATGCCGCTTCTGTGACTTTGCCCGCGAGCAGCGTCTTCTGGAAAGGGTACTGCGTTGCATACAGCACTTTCGCGCGGGCCTTTGGAATGTCACCAGCGAAATCCTCTAAGAATGCGTTCTCGCTTAGTCTCCCTTCCTCACCGTCGAAAACAATCCCGGCAGAAGCAGGTGGAGTAGGGAAGGTTTTCGCCAAAGCGCCAAAATCCTCGTTTGCGTCGGGTGCACGCGCGGCGACGTACACGAGCGCAGACACATTAGGATGCATGCCGGCCTGAGTTACAATCATTCCTCCAAATGAGTGCCCGACCAGTACGGTTGGCCCATCCTGCCGCGCCAGTACTCGCTCCGCAGCAGCAACCGACTCCGAGAGAGTAGTCAGAGGGTTCTGCACGGATGTGATGTTCAAGCCCTTAGGCTGCAGCCTCGATATCACTTCGCTCCAGCAGGAACCATCTGCGAACAGCCCATGGACGAAGACAACGTTACGGGCCTTTTCTGGGTGGCCGACTGCCGATGCGGCCATGCCGTTGGTTGAAAGCATTGATGCTGCCGCGCCGGCAAGCATAGTAGTTGAAAATGTGCGCCTGTTCATGATCATTCCGGACTTCCTTTCATCATAAAGCACATGCTTCGAGGAGTCCTTCGTTGGGAATACCCCAATCTTACATCGTCACACCGATGTGATCGGCGCGTAATATCGAATAATCTCGCGATGCGACGTAACAACGGGTCTCGCCCAACCGAAAGCACGAGTGATGGACACACGGGAAGACGAATGGGCGAAAGCGATGCGCGCGGAACGCACTGGCGATAGCGCTGCCTACGAGGCGTTTCTCAGGGCGTTCGCCGCTTCGGTGCGGCGGATCGTCGAAACGCATTTGCGGTATATGGGCTTTAGTCGCTATGAGGCAGAGGATGTCGTACAGGAAGTGCTCGTAGCAGTGCATTCCCGTCGCCACCAATGGGATACGAAGCGGTCTCTGCTTCCCTGGCTGAACGCAATCACGCGCTACAAGATCATTGACGCCAGCCGGCGCTTGGGTCGAGACGCACGCATGCGCGTCGATTTGACCGAAGAGCAGTGGGCCGGCTTGTTCTTATTTGAGGGGATCGATCCTGAACGCAATCCGGCAGATGTCGAAAAACTAATCTCCGCCTTGCCCCCCGGTGAACAGGCTGCTGTCCGAGCCATCGGGCTCGAAGGTGCTTCTATCAAAGAGGCCGCGGCGCGTATCGGTTCCACCGAGGGCGCGGTGCGCGTCGCCTTCCATCGATCGTTGAAGAGACTAATGGCGGCAACACAGGGAAGAGGCCCCGGGCATGAATGACAATCGGCAGCCAACGGACGATCTTATTCGAGGTCTTGCAGCGCAAGCTGGTAAAGGTTCGTCATTTTTGCTCCGCCTCTCGATCGTCCTTCCTGTCGCGCTGGTCTTTTCCATCCTGGCAGCGACTGGCGTCGTTGTGATGATCGCCGGACCTCGCTCCGATCTCTTGCAGATACTGCCGACATGGACATTCCTATTCAAAGTCATCGGCATGGTTCTTGTAGCTGCCGGCGGGTTTCAGCTTGTTTGGACAGTGGTCCAGCCGGGCCAGGCGTCTCGTACGGTTCTCGTTCTTGCTCCGGCTCTGTTGTTCCTGCTTGCCGGAGCTCTGTTTGATCGGAGCGGCTTTCCCTTGTTTGGAGTTCACACCTACTCCGTGCTAAATTGCGCGGGGACTATCATCATGGCTTCGATCCCCGCGCTCGCAGCTATTCTTTTTGCGATGCGAACCGGAACGCCCACGCGGCTCAGCCGGGCAGGCGCTATTGCAGGTTTCCTTGCCGGTTCCGTTGGTGGTCTCGCCTATACCATCGCCTGCCTCAACGATGGCGCCGCCTTTGTGGCGGTATGGTATTCGATCGCCATTGCATGCGTAATGGCACTGGGAGCTTCAATCGGGCCCAAATTGTTGAGGTGGTAGCAGGGTCAATTTAGTGATAGATGCTGTTCTCCCTTCGAAGTAATCGGATACAGTCAGTCATCCGGCTGCGGACCCAACCTCCAATCTGAAGCGATTTCATGTCTCGGGCAGATCGTCTAACGTCGACAGGCCAGACCGGCGCCAGGGGTTCGAGAAAAAGTCATCGCCGCTTCGTTCCATGACAGAGCAAGAAATGAGCAATTCCCCGCGCAGTGTAGCCGTCCCTTCACGGATAGTTCAGGTCCCACAGTCCATCAGCGCCGAAGCGCGAGCGGCACTGTCGCCCTTGGTCGACGAGGACGGTAGCCCTATCAATGCGCGGTTCGAAATGCCGTCCCCAGAGGATTTTTCAGGCTGGATGATGATGAAAGCCGCAGTAGATGCGCACTACGCCGCCGCGGCTAAAGACCTTGCCAAGAGTTTGCAGTCCACAGTCGAGACAATCGTAGTCGAACAAGCAACGATCCATGTCGCAACGCCGCACGGATCATTTCATGAGCGTAGCGCACTCATCGACCTGCATGGCGGCGCATTGGTGTTCGGAGGCGGAGAGGCCTGTCGCGTCAGTGCGCGCCGCCAAGCTCACCAACATGCCGTTCGATGCTACGGCGTCGATTACCGAATGCCGCCCGAGCATCCATATCCGGCCGCTCTTGATGACTGCTTGGCCGCGTACCGTCATGTGTTGACTGGTCATTCCCCCGACAAGGTAATCATCCTGGGGAGATCGGCAGGCGGCAATCTCGCGACTGCCATGCTGCTGCGGGCGAGAGATGAAGGCATGCCAATGCCTAGCAGATTAGTCTTGCTGTCGCCACAGGTTGACCTCACCGAATCGGGCGACAGTTTCAAAACAAACCAGATGATTGATCTCGTTCTGCCTCTACCGCTTAGATCAAGCAACTTGCTCTACGCTGGTGGTGCAGATCTTTCCAATCCCTATCTATCGCCACTCTGGAGTTGCCCCCAAAAGACCGGACATGCTCAGGTTTGAGATTGCGAGCTGATGAACTCGCGCGGCGATTGATATCCTAAAGCACTGTGCGGGTGAAGATTGTTGTAATGCTCGAACCAGAACGGCAGTTGAGCGATAACGGTTTCAGCGTCGGGGGTTGGATTCACCGAGACGTAATCGCGCTTGAATGTTTTGACGAACGCCTCGGCCATGCCGTTCGACTGTGGGCTTCGCACCGGTGTCGTGCACGGTTCCATGCCGATCTCGCGGAGCAAGGATGCGGTGTCCCTGGCGATGAAGCAGGAGCCGTTGTCGGTGAGCCATTCGATGGGCTCGGATAGCATGTTGATGCGACCGAAGCGGTTCTCGACGGCGGTGATCACGAGGTCCTGCACGTCTTCGCTCTTGATGCCCTCCGTGGTGGCGACATGGGCGATTGCCTCGCGGTCGCAGCAGTCGAGGGCGAAGGCGACGCGGACCTTCTCCTTGTTGTCGCAGCCGATCTCGAAGCCGTCGGAGCACCATCTGATGTTCGAACGCTCGACGGCGACCTGGCCGTCGTGAAGGCGATCATCGACCGCTCCGGTATGACGCACCAGCAGCAGATTGTGCAGCTTCATCACCCGGTAGACGCGCTTGGCATTGGGCCACGAACGCCCCAGTTTCCGGGCATTCCGACGCAAGATGGCATGGACACGCCGATAGCCATAGGTGGGCGTATCGGCGATGACGGCCTTGATGTCCTCCACCAGCTCTCGATCAGGTAGAGGCGGGCGTCCTCTGGCTCTGGACGGGGAGCCTGCGGCACGCGCGGCGATATTCGAGCGGGCGACACCCAAAGTTTCGCAGACGGTCTTCATTCCAAAATCCCCCTCGGAAGAGAGAGCGAGCGCAACAGATGTTTTTTTGGGCCACCGGCGATTTCGAGGGCTTCCTTCAGGATTTCGCTCTCCATCGTCTTCTTGCCCAACAGGCGTTGCAACTCCTTCACCTGGGCCTGAAGCGCCCGGTATTCGGAAGCCGGAACGACCTCCTCTTCGGCGGCCGTCGCCGTCAGTGCCCCTTGGGACGCCAGCTTGCGCCAGGCGAACAACTGGTTCGGCTGGATGCCGTGTCGACGCGCGACGATGCTCACCGTCGCGTCCGCCTCATAGGTCTCGTGGATGATCGTCAGCTTCTCTGCCGTGCTCCAGCGCCGCCGACGTTCCGGCCCCGAGAGGACTTCCATCTTAAAATTGCTGCTAGTCATATTACCAACATTACTCCTACCCACTTAGCTAAGTGGGGGAGCATGTCCGGGCCTTTCGGGGGCTAATTCACTATCTATCGCCACTCTTTGGCGATCTTCGGGGCTTCCCGCCGACTTTTCTCCAAACCGGCACGCGTGACCTGTTCCTGTCGAACACGGTGAGGATGCATCGAGCGTTGCGAAAAGCTGGCGTGGAAACCGAATTGCACGTCTTCGAAGCTATGCCCCATGGTGGCTTCATGGGTGGGACGCCGGAAGACCAGGAACTCGAAGCGGAGATCCACCGGTTCGTCATGGCAAACTGGAACTGAGGCCGGAAACCCACAAAGTTTTGGCGCTGCCCCTCTGTTGTCCTGCTACATCCCTGGCCACATTCCGCCATCAAGTCGGAGGTTTGCTCCTGTGATATAGCCAGCACGGGAGCTCGAGAGAAACGCAGTCGCATCCGCAATCTCCTCGAGGGTTCCTACCCTTCCAAGGGGCACCTGAGCAAACAACGGCAGGATTTCTCTCTCTACGTCATTCCAAGGGGCGTCGATGGCCATGCCCCTCTCAATGGCTTTCTTACGGAAAGCGGTATCCAAACTGATGCTATGCACTGTTCCAGGCGAAACGGTGTTTGCGGTAATGCCTTGTGCAGCAACGTCTTTTGCGAGCGACGCCGTCATCGCGATCATGGCCGCTTTGGCGGCAGAGTAGTCCGGTCGACTTGCAGGCGGCATCAGGGCCGCCAGGCTTGAGATGTTTATGATCCGACCCCACCGCGACGCTTTCATTGCGGGCAGAACGAGCGAGACGATCCTCACAGATGCGAGCACGTTTCTGTCATAGACAGCGGCCCACGTTTCAGAGTTTGTCGAGGTCCAATCCTCCGCCGGGGCAGATCCGCCAGCATTGTTGACCAGGATGTCGATCGACCCTGCTGCGGCCTTGGAATCCCTAACAAGACGATCGACCTGATCCGACACTGTCAGGTCACCGACTACCGCGAATGCCCGACCTCCAGAGGATATGATGTCATGCGCGACTTCCTCCGTTTTCATTCTGTCGCGACCGTGGACAAGAACGGTTGCCCCTTCCTTCGCGAGGCCTCTGGCCACACCCTCGCCAATCCCTTTGCTGCTTCCCGTGACCAGCGCAACCTTGTTTTGGAGTTGTAAGTCCATGATATTTGATCCGTGTTATCGTCTCCGGCAGATATGAGGTTCGTCGATGAAACAGGCAATTACGCACTTTAAAGTGCCTGTCGAGGACAGGGCGACATGCCTCGGAGCCGACGGTTCCGTCTCTCATGTCAGCAGGGTGCTTCGGATGATCACAGGACGTTGGAAACTGCCGATCCTTTTCCGATTGTTCGCCGAACCATCATTGCGGGCATCGCAGTTCATGAGAGACATACCTGCGATATCCCAGAAGATGCTAACGCAACATCTCAGGGAGCTGGAAATTGACGGCCTCATAATCCGGCACGACTTTCAAGAGCAGCCTCCTCTAGTTGAATACTCGCTGAGTTCAGCAGGCCGCGGGCTTATGCCGATTTTGATGGCGGTCCGGGAATTCTCTCGGGATTATCCCGTCGATCGGCGTCGCTAACTAACCTGGGTGCCGAACGCTTGGCGCATCATCCCGAAAATATCGCTTGCATTGTGGACCGAATGGTCCCATATATTTGCCATGGTCAAGCGCACTCAAATATCCGCGTCCGTTGGTCGCCCTAGAGAATTTGAACTCGATGAAGCAGTTCGAAAAGCAATGCACGTATTTTGGGATCGTGGATATCACGAAGCATCCCTTCCCGACTTGCTTGAGGGTATGAAACTTTCCAGAGGCAGCTTTTATAAGGCTTTCGTCGACAAGAGAGGCGTCTATCTGCGCGCCCTCGACGCTTACATTGAGGACGCGGTTCGCTCGGTCGGTGAAGCGCTTCATTCCAATCCGTCGCCCAAAGCCGCGATTTTAGAAGCTTTTTCTCAACAGGTGGATCAAGCATCGGGACAGGACGGTTTGCGTGGATGCTTTGTCGTCTTTGCAGCTGTCGAGATGCTCCCAAAGGATAAAGAGGTCGCACCACGTATTTCCCGGCTGTTCAGGCGGCTGCAAGATCTTTATGCGGCGGCGATAATAAGAGCGCAGGCCTTGGGCGAAACCGATCCCGAGCTGGATGAACGAACGCTTGCCAGGTTCCTCGTGTGTCAGATTCAGGGCATGCGGGTCCTTGCCAAAGCAGGAGCGGATCGCGCTGAGACGAGGGCCATGGTCGAACTGGCGCTGAAGGCGCTTGGCTAACTTCAATTTGGAACCAATAGGTTCCCAATTTTTATCATTTCAAACCGTCGATCGATTTTTTGGTCGATGTGGAGACACTTATGATAGACACGAGCAATCCCGATGACAAACTCGATCCACGTCGTTGGATTGCACTGATCATCCTTTTGACCGGCGCTTTTTTGCCACCGCTTGACTTCTTCATCGTCAATGTGGCGCTGCCCTCGATCCGGGCAGATTTCAGGGCTTCTGCGTCAACGATGCAGCTGATTATCTCCGGTTACGCCACCACCTATGCTGTGATGCTTATCACTGGCGGCAGGCTTGGAGATCTCTATGGTCGACGAAATGTCTTTCTGGCTGGAATGGTCGGGTTTGCAGCCGCATCTGCCTTATGCGGGTTTGCCTGGTCTCCAGCCGCGTTGGTCGCCGGCCGTATCCTTCAGGGGTTTGCAGCGGCAATTATGGCACCGCAGGCCTTGGCTTCGATCAATGCCATTTTCCCAGACCAAGAAAAATCAAGAGCCCTCAGCTTTTATGCCCTGACATTCGGGATGGCATCGATGGTTGGTCTGTTTCTCGGTGGTGCGTTGATTGCGCTTGATGTTCTTGGTCTTGGATGGAGAGCCATCTTCCTCATCAACCTGCCGGTTATTGCAGTCGCTGCGCCGTCGGCCTTCGTCATGTTGCGAGAAACCCGATCTGCGCACCCAAGCAAACTGGATCTTGGCGGAGCACTGTTGATCGCGATTGCGCTATTTGCACTGATTGCGCCGCTGATCGAGGGCCGGGAGCAGGGGTGGCCGATCTGGCTTATCGTGATGCTTGCCACGTGTCTTCCGTTTTTCGTCCTGTTTTGGCGGCATGAGAAACATCTGGAATCGACGGGGAAAGATCCGATTCTTGCACCTAGCCTGCTGCAAAACCGTGGGCTACTGCGCGGGCTGCTGGCTGCCTTGTTCTTCTACGCCCTTGCGGCCTTCTGGCTGATATTCTCGGTCTATGAGCAGGGTGGCCTTGGTCGGACGCCTTTCGAGGCCGGGCTGGCGATCCTTCCTACGGCTGTCGGCTTCGTCCTTGGTCCTTTTGCAAGCGAGCGCATCCTCAGCGTCTTCGGAAGATTTTCCGCTGGCGCCGGCATGGTGCTGCAAGCCGGAGGATTGTTTGGAACGGCGGCCTTAATTTCGAATGGCCTTCCGCAATTCCTTTTTGCTGCGCTTTTTTTTATCGGTGCGGGGCAGGGGATCGCCCTTCCAAACCTGGTGAAGAGCATCGTGCAAAGGGTAGACCGGGCGCAGTCAGGATTGGCTTCTGGTCTGGTCAATTCGATGTTTCAGATTGGCGGTGCGTTGGCAGCCGCAATCGTTGGCGGATTGTTCTTCTCGATCTTGGGGCCGGCCACAGACGTTCAATCCATTGGCCAAGCATACAGCGTTGCAGCGGTTGCAATTGCCATTTGTCTTCTCATCGCGGGATGGCTTTCCGTCAGCCTGACATCGACCCAACCGTTGCGTCGATAAGCGGCGCCATTGCAGCGCATCATCAGCCGATCACGCGGAAACGGGGTGAAACTCCCCAGCAAAATAGAAACATTCAGAGGTAATCTCCATGAACAACATCTCCACACTACCTCTTGCCGGCAAGCGCGCGCTGGTCACCGGTGCGGCACGCGGTATCGGTGCGGCAATTGCGCTGAAACTGGCCGAGGACGGTGCCGACGTTGCGATCACCTATGAGAAGTCGGTCGAGAAAGCGGAAGCCCTCGTTGCTGAGATCCGCGCCATGGGTCGCAAAGCGATCGCCATCCATGCCGATGCCGCGCGTACAGAAGCGGCAAGGTCCACTGTCGAGCAGACCGTCGCCCGCCTCGGCAGCCTTGATATTCTGGTCAATAATGCCGGCGTCCTTTTCGCAAGTGATTTTTCCACGCAGCCACTTGAGGAGATTGATCTGCAGCTGAACGTCAATGTTCGCGGTGTCTTTCTGATCACCCAGGCAGCGCTGAAATATATTCCCAACGGAGGTCGCATCATCAGTACCGGCAGCAACGCGGGTCTGGCTGTGCCGTTCGCGGGGATCGCGGTCTATGCCGCGACCAAGTCTGCGCTGGAAAGCTTCACGCGCGGCCTCGCACGTGAGTTGGGCTCTCGGGAAATTACGGTCAATCTGGTTCGACCAGGTCCGATTGATACTGACATGAACCCTGCCGATGGCGCGCTCGCAGCCGCTATCCTGCCAAACCTCTCGATTGCTCGATACGGTAAAACCAGTGAAGTCGCAGAGGCCGTCGCCTTTCTCGCGGGGCCCGGTGCAGCCTACATCACCGGCTCAGGCATTCTCGTCGATGGCGGCATCAGTGCCTGAGCATTGATACGAGGCGGTGCCTCGCCGCTCTGTCCTGTAGGTGATAACGCGGAATTTAAGCGCGAATGGGCTGCGGAGTTCCCTCCGCTGTACTATGCGCGTAAATTTGGCGAAGCAGGCGGTGGCCTTCATCCAGGGATTTCTCCACTCCGTTGGTGGTTTTCCTGCGTTGCGATCGTACCAAAATAGCAAATATGGGTAGCCTGGTTTCTGCTCAAGCGCCCGTTGAGCGGTAACAGACCTAACGTATGAACATGGAGAAGCATTTGAAGACCATCGGCATACTTGGCGGAATGTCCGCGACGTCAACCCAGATTTATTACCGAGAACTCTGCAGGCTCACCCGCGAGAGCCTGGGAGGACTCCATTCTCCCGAGCTTCTCATACGGTCTGTCGACTTCGACGAAATCGAAAAGTTGCAGGCATCCTCCGATTGGGACGCGGCAGGCCGAATCCTCAATGAACATGCTATCGCGCTGCAGCGCGGAGGTGCCGACCTCCTCATCCTGGCGACGAATACCATGCACAAAGTGGCGGACAAGATCGTGGGCGGGGTGTCGATCCCGTTCGTGCACATCGCGGACGCGACTGCAACCGCTATCCTGGACCGCGGTTTCCGGAGACCGGGTTTGATGGCAACGGCCTTCACCATGGAGCAGACCTTCTACACCGACCGCCTCATCGCTCAGGGGCTGTCGCCAACGATCCCTGAAGCTGATGATCGAACAGAAACCCATCGCATTATCTATGAAGAGCTGTGCCGCGACATCGTTCGCGAGGAGAGCCGCTTGACCTATGAACGGATTGCGCAGCGTCTGGTTGACAAAGGCTGCGACTGTCTTATCCTCGGCTGTACCGAGGTGGGAATGCTGTTAAACCAGGATAACGTAGGCGTTCCCGTCTTCGACACGACCCTCATTCATTGCAAAGCCGCCCTTCAAGCCGCTTTACAATGACATGTTGTGTTCTGACGGTCGATCGATCGTCATAACGGTGAGGGGCAATGGTCAAACCTGTTCGCCCAGGTGATGCCTGACCCACTTCGCTTCTTCCGATGCGGTACGCCCGAAATGCCGTCTGAAGTCGCGGCTGAATTGCGCCGGGCTGACATAGCCCACTGACGCCGCCACCTCTGCAATTGTCGCCGTCTGGCGGGCGATCATCAGTCTCGCTTCATGGAGCCGCATCGCCTTCACGTATTGCATCGGACTTGAGCCTGTCAGCTCCTTGAAATGGACATGGTAGGAAGGAACGCTCATGCCCACCGCTCTGGCAAGGTCCGCGACGGTGATTTCAGAGCCGTAGTTTTTGCGCAGCCATGCCAGGCTCTCGACCAGTTTTCCCGACGTCCCTTTCCGCTGCAGGGCGGCGATCACTGCGCCGCCCTGCGGCCCTGACATGACCCGGTAATGCAACTCACGCAGGATGGAGCCGCCAAGGACGGCGACCTCAACCGGACTGCCGAGCACCGTCAGCAAGCGCAGCAGGACGTCTTCGATAGTGCTGTCCATCCTACTCGAGAAGAGCCCTTTTGGCTTGACGCTTGCAGGACCCGCGAGCTTTTCGAGCTGCGTGGCGATCTCGGCCGCCATCTGCATGTCGAACTCTAAATAGACCGCGAGCAGTGGCCGCCGTGGACTGGCTGTAGATGTCATCCTAAAGGGGACGGGCACCGAAACGGCAAGATAGTGGTGCTCGTCATAGAGGTAGATTTCCCCGTCCAGAATTCCGTGTTTGCTCCCCTGCAATACGAACACGGCGCCCGGCTTATAAAGAACCGGAATGTCATTCAGCACTGCTTCCGTGCGTAGGATGCGGACACAACCGAGCCCGGTCTGGTTGTAGCCATGACGAGGAGCGAGTTGTCCGGCCAAGGCGGCAGACTGGTCATGTGTAGAGGGCGACATTTTACAGTTCATAGGAATTGGCAAAACTCTAAGAGGATTCGCAATCGAACCCGCGTTGTCTCCAGATTATCTGTCACATCAACGGGTAATCAAGGAGTTTCAGAAATGTCGGGCAAAACGTTTTTCATAACAGGGGCGAACTCAGGTTTTGGGCTGGCGATCGCCACTGCTGCAATCGAAGCCGGTCATACCGTCATCGGGACCATCCGCTCCGAAGCCTCGCGCGAAGCGCTGGCAAAGACCCTCCCGGAACTGCGCCCGGTCCTCTGCGACGTCACCGATTTTGATCGTGTTCCGGTCGCGGTGCGGCGAGCGGAGGAAGAGCATGGCCCAGTCGATGTGCTGATCAACAATGCCGGATATGGGCACGAGGGTGTGCTTGAGGAATCGCCGATCGAGGAGATGCGCCGCCAGTTCGACGTGAATGTGTTTGGCGCCGTTGCAGTCGCCAAGGCGTTCCTCCCGAGGTTCCGTGAGCGCCGAAGCGGCTTTATCGTCAACGTCACGTCGATGGGAGGCATGATCACCATGCCCGGCATCGCCTATTACTGCGGCAGCAAGTTCGCGTTGCAGGGTATTTCAGAGGTCATGCGGTCGGAAATGGCGCCGTTTGGTGTGCACGTAACAACCCTTTGCCCCGGCTCGTTCCGGACGGACTGGGCAGGCCGTTCTATGGTCCGCACAGAGCGTTCCATTGCTGACTATGATACCCTGTTTGATCCGATCCGCGAGGCGCGTCAGGCAGTGAGCGGCAAGCAGCTCGGAAATCCGCAAAAGCTCGCCGACGCGGTGCTGACCCTCATCGAATCTGAAAATCCCCCGCCGCAACTTCTCCTTGGCAGCGACGCGCTTAGACATGTAACGGCGCGGATCGAACGCCTGACCCAGGAAATCGAAGCTTGGAAGAGCGTGACTGTTTCCACAGACGGCTAACGCAAACCCAAAATTTGCTATTGACGATCTGCCTACTAGAAGGTAGACAAGCTGCATGAGTAATCTTTCGACCACCTCGGACGACATTCTGGCGTCCACCCGACACCTTCTGATAAGCGGCGGCTACAATGGCTTCAGCTACGCCGATATCTCGGAGATTGTTGGTATCCGCAAGGCCAGCATCCATCATCATTTTCCCAGCAAGGTCGATCTGGTGCGTGAGCTGGTTAAGCGTTATCGAGAGGATGGCCAGGCAAGCGTGGCAATCCTTGAGCAGAAGGTTCCGAATGCTCTGGACATCCTCAAGACTTATGCAAACCACTGGGCCGCATGCATTGAGGATGCCAGCAGACCCTATTGTGTCTGTGCTATGCTTGCCAGTGAACTGCCATCCCTCCCGACGGAAGTCGCAACGGAGGTGACGAACTTTTTTCGCTTCATCTCCTCGTGGCTGACTTCGGTCATGGAACGCGGTTCCAAGCAGGGCGAACTGAGTCTTACCAGTGCGCCGCATGTTGAAGCCGAAACATTTCTGGCCACCATATACGGGGCAATGCTTTCGGCGAGAGCCAATGGGAAGCCGGAAGTGTTCTCAATGATACTTGAACCTGCCCTCGATCGTCTCACGCCGACGGTTTCTCACTAATCCTGCGTGGCAAGGCTACTCGGGTGAATTGCGTCCATCGAAACTACCAACTAGTAGGAAGATAAAATGAGAAATACTTTCCCAGCCTTAGCCCTCGGGCTGACGAGCATCCTTTCTGTGACTGTCCTTTCGGCACCCGCATCTGCCGAGGATAAGAAAGCCGCGCCGATCCATGTCCGCGGGAGCATCGTCGACTACCAGGGGTCGACGCTCAAAGTGAAGACCCGCGAAGGGGAGACAATGGACGTCGCGCTTGCAGACGACTGGAAGCTGGCAGGCGTCGCGAATGCCAAGGTCACCGACATCAAGCCGGGCGATTTTGTCGGCATTGCATCCCTACCAAAGGCCGATGGTGGCGATGGCGCACTTGAGGTCCTGATTTTCCCTCCGGCAATGAAAGGCACAGGCGAGGGGAGCTACGGTTGGGATCTGAAGCCGGACAGCAGCATGACCAATGCGACGGTCGCGGATGCCGTTAAAGGCGTCGATGGCCGGACTGTCACCGTGACCTATCATGGCAAGGAAAAGAAGATCGCTATTCCGGATGGGACACCGGTCGTGACCATCGCCGCGGCCACCAAGGATGATCTCGTTCCTGGTGCCGTGGTCTTCATCACAGCTGAAAAAGCTGCAACAGGCCCGATCGCCCACCAGGTGGTCGTCGGCAGGAATGGCGTGGTTCCCCCTATGTGAAGACCACGCCGCCACTGGCCGGAGCAGCCGCCTTACTGCTTCGGCCAGTGACTAGAAATCGGCGACGCCTGATCTGCAGCCGTAAAATGTCAACGATGAAAGACGCTGAGATGAGCGCAAACGCTTCCAACGACAATGTTGAATATCCACGGACGATCTTTATCCGCCGGCACTCGGTTGTGACCCGTGTCACGCACTGGCTGAACGTGCTTTGCCTGAGTTTCCTTCTTTTGAGCGGGCTGCAGATCTTCAACGCCCACCCAGAGCTTTATTGGGGTCATTATGGCGCGAACGGCGATCCCGCCGTTCTGACAATAGGCTCCGATGACGGCGGCCGTCAGCCGCGCGGTTTCGTACGTGTTGCCGGGTTGAAGATCCCCACGACGGGCGTGCTTGGCGTTTCTCAGGCTGATGGCGAACAGGTCTCACGCGCTTTTCCCTCCTGGGCAACCATCCCTTCATTCCAGGATCTTGCCGCCGGACGTCGCTGGCATTTCTTCTTCGCCTGGCTGCTTGTGATCAACGGCATTGTCTATCTCGGCTTCAGCGTGCTCAGCGGACATTTCCGCAAAGACCTGGCGCCAAAGCCTCATGAGATCTCGCCGCGCCACCTCGGCCGCGAAATCCTCGACCACGCTCGGCTCCGCTTTCCAGAAGGCGAGGAGGCCAGGCACTACAACGCGCTTCAAAAGCTCACCTATCTCACCGTTATTGTCGTCCTCCTGCCTCTGATGGTTTTGACAGGCCTGACCATGTCACCGGGCGTCGATGCCGCTCTGCCCGCCTTGATCGAGATTTTTGGCGGACGTCAGTCCGCGCGCACCATCCACTTCATCACAGCGTCGGCGCTTGTCATCTTCGTTGTCGTGCATGTGGCAATGGTAGTCCTGTCCGGGACCTGGAACAACATCCGCTCGATGATCACCGGACGCTATGCGATCCAGGAGAAAGGCCCGAAATCATGAGCAAGCTTTTCACCCGACGCCGCTTTCTCATCGGCGGCACGCTCGGGGCCAGCGCCCTTACTCTCTCGGGTTGCGACCTCTTGGACCAGAACGCAGACGTCGCAAAAGTCCTTCGCTCAGCTGAGCATCTGACCATAAAAGCCCAAAGACTGCTTCAGGGGCGCGATTCACTGGCGCGCGAGTTTGACGAAAAGGACATTTCCCCCTCCTTCCGTGTCAATGGAACGAGTGCTCCCGACAGCGATGAATATGCGGAGCTGCTGGAAGGCAAGTTCGCAAACTGGCGACTGAAGATCGACGGTCTTGTTGATCGACCTCAGACGTTTTCACTCGCTGGTCTGAAGGCGCTTCCTTTCCGCACCCAGATTACCCGCCATGACTGCGTCGAAGGCTGGAGTGCGATCGGTAAATGGAAAGGCGTCCCGCTCTCCCACCTGTTGCGCCTCACCGGGGTCAAGCCAACGGCGCGCTACGTCGTATTGCATTGTGCCGACGAACTCGAAAAGACGCTCGACGGAAGCGGTCGTTACTATGAGAGCATTGATCTCATCGATGCGGCCCATCCTCAAACCATCCTCGCCTACCAGATGAACGGCCAGGATCTCAGCGTCGGCCACGGCGCGCCCTTGCGCCTCAGGGTCGAGCGACAACTTGGCTACAAACAGGCAAAATACATCATGCGCATCGAACTGGTCGACAGCTTCGCCGGGCTGTGGGGTGGGAACGGCGGCTATTGGGAAGACCGTGGCTACGAGTGGTACGCCGGCATCTGAGGTAATCGAAATGGTGAACCACAGGAAAACAATCCATGAGCCTTCGGAAAGGCATGGGCATCAAGCGTTGCCCACGGCGGCGGGACGACGGTTTCTTCTCGCGACGGCCAGGACCTCGATAGTCCCGAAATGTCAGCCGGGAAACTCTCCGGCAAAGCGATCGGATCCGCCGTACTGAATGGGAGGAGAACACCCTCTTGGGCAAGCATTTAGCCTTCATCTGACGACGCTTGCGCGAACCATTAAACAACCAGTTCAGAAAGTGAAAGAAAACGATGTCGAACAACCAGACCTCCCGTGCCGCGCGCGGCAACGACCAGTGGCTCAAGCAGTATTACTTTACCAGAGCGGCCTTCTCATCGCTGTGGGTCGCGACTGCGTTGACGGCAGGACAACATTCCTTTGCGGTGGCTGCCGCACTGCTGATCATTTACCCCGCTTGGGATGCAGTCGCCAACGTTATCGATGCCGCGAGGAGCGGTGGTCTTGCCGCCAACCGGAGCCAAGCGATCAACGTCGCCGCGAGCTCGGTTATGACGATAGCCGTGGTTCTGGCGTTGACAATGAACATGAACTGGGTTCTCGGCGCCTTCGGTCTATGGGCGATCTTTTCAGGGCTGTTGCAGCTTGGAACTGCCGTGCGGCGCTGGAGAACGAGTGGAGGTCAGTGGGTGATGATTTTGAGCGGAGCCCAATCCTCTGTGGCCGGTGCTCTCTTCATCTTTCAGGCGCAAAGGCCTCAGGAGCCTTCTATCGCCACGGTTGCGGGCTACGCTGGCGTCGGCGCATTCTACTTCCTGGTTTCGGCAATTTGGCTGACGATCGCCCTGTCGCGTCGCAGTATGCATCCCATCTCATAAGCTCTACCTCGCGCCTACGAAACGACTTGGAAGATATTCAAATGATGACAGATGATGTGGCACAGCAACTCGCTTCCTACCGGAGGACCATCGACAATTTGGATTCCGCTCTCCTCTATATTCTGGCCGAACGCTTTCGCTGTACCGAGCATGTCGGCCACTTGAAAGCCGAACAGGCGTTGCCGGCGGTCGATAATGAGCGAGAGCGACGCCAATTGGATCGAGTGATGAGTATCGCCAATGACGTTGGCCTCAGTCGGCACTTCGTCGAAGGGCTGATGACAATGATCGTGGGCGCTGTGGTGGAGCGGCACAGGGAGATTGCGGCCAGCAAGTAAGTTGTCTGTGGCGGCTGTCCTACCGCAGCCGGGGATCGGCGGGGAGAATCGATCTTCTTCGCGCGGCTTACCATGCAGGGGCATTTGTGATGTGGTCCGAGACGGCCGAGATAAACGCCCGAAGACGCTGAAGACGTCGCAGGTCGCGGTGATATCCCATCCAGATGTCTCGCGCCGGCGGGTGCTTGGGTAGTTCTAGTCTGCGGATACCCGGGATTTGATTGCCTACCGCGCGGGGCAGGACGGCGATCCCAACGCCCTGCCTGCACATTCGCCCCTGAACGTTTCGGTTGTTTGATCGCAGAACGGGTCTCGCGTTCGGAAAACTCTCGGCGAGCCAGGCTATGTCGGGGAATTGCCCTGTCGAAGTGTCGTGGGTGATCAGACGGAAACCAGTCCCGTCGCCATATTTAGGGTCAGGCGACTCCTCGGCGATGTAGACGCCGTATTCGAGCCTGAAGAGCCGCCGCTGAATGACATCGGCAGTGTCGAACGGAACGATGCGAAAGGCAACGTCGGCCTCTCTTTGGGCGAGGTTGAACAGGCGGGTGCCCGTCAGGATCTCGACGTCTACATTGGGGTAGGCTTTCGAGAAATCCGCCACGATGGGAGGCAGGACATAGGCCCCGAACCAGTCTGCCGATGAGATGCGCAGATTGCCTTTGAGGTTTTGCTCCTGCCCGGCGAGCCGGCGCTCCATGGCCAGCGCGCCTTCTTCCATCTGCTCTGCCAGGGCGATGATCCCATGGCCCTCCTCGGTAAGCACGAGACCGTCCGCGGTCCGCTGGAAGAGCGTGTGGCCGATGGCATCCTCAAGGGCACGCAGCCGTCTGCCGACGGTCGGATGGCTTGTATGAAGAGCACGCGCAGCACCGCCGAGCGTGCCGGATCGCGCAATCGCAAGGAAGATTTTTACGTCGCTCCACTCCACGGCCGCGCCCTTACAAAAGTGAACGGTGAAAATACAAAACTGTCACTTCAAGTACAAATATAAACATCTAAATTCAAGTCATCTTCTGAAAGCAAGCGGAGAAACATCATGAAAACATGGTTCATCACAGGCTGCTCGAGCGGCTTCGGACAACGGCTGGCGATCGCTGCGGCACAGCGAGGCGATCAGGTTGTCGCAACTGCCCGCAACGTCAACTCGATCGAAGAAATGGCTGAGCCTTTCGGCGGCCGCATGATCACCTTGCCGCTCGACGTGACGGATGTGGCGGCAGTCAAAGCCGCAGTCGCTAAGGCGGTCGAGACATTCGGCGGCTTTGACGTCCTCATCAACAATGCCGGCTACGGATTGTTTGGCGCGCTCGAGGAAGGCACGCCGGAAGAATATCGACCGATGTTCGAGGTGAACGTTTTCGGTCTTATCGAAACCACCAGAGCAGCGCTGCCGACCTTGCGACGTTCGGGCGGAATGATCGTCAATATGTCGTCCGGCGCAGGGATCGCGGGCAGCGGCGGCGCAGCATACTACAATGCCGCCAAGTTTGCGGTCGAAGGGGTTTCCGAGGCGCTCGCCGGTGAGCTGAAGCCGTTCGGCATCCGTGTGCTGATCGTCGAGCCTGGCCCGTTTCGCACCGATTTCCTCGGCCGTTCGATCACGATGGCGGCCAACGAGATGCCGGAATACGCCGCGAGTTCGCGCAGGCACTATCGGGAAACCAACAACGGCAATCAAGCAGGGGATCCCGACAAGGCGGTTGCAGTGATCCTGCAGGCGGTCGACGCCGATAATGCCCCGCTTCATCTGCCGCTTGGGCCCGTCGCGCATTCAATCGCTGAGCGAAAGCTGGCTTCGTTTCGCCGCGATATCGACACCTGGCGCGACATCTCGATTGCCACCGATTTCGATCAGCCCTGATCTGATCGCTAGCTCTGCTTGAACGTCACATCGATTGGAAAGTCATCATGATCCCAACATTGAAAGGGTTTACCCAGCAATTGGTGCCGGTGAACGGCATCAAGATCAATGCCGTCACGGGCGGCTCCGGCCCCCCGATCCTTCTGCTTCACGGTTGGCCGGAAACATGGTGGGAATGGCACCATGTGATGCCGCTGCTGGCGGAGCAGTTCAGCGTGGTGGCGATTGATCTACGCGGCGCAGGCTTTTCCGAATGCCCGCTTGACGGCTACGACAAGGCGACGATGGCGCGCGACGCGCATGAGGTCATGATTGCCCTTGGGCATCAACGTTATGCCGTATGCGGCCATGATATCGGCGGAATGGTAGCGCTTCCGCAGGCCGCTATCTATCGAGATGCAGTTACTCACCTTGCCGTCCTCGATGTTCCGCTTCCTGGCTGGAGCCAGTGGGAGGCGACGACGGCAAAGATCTGGCACTTCGCGTTCCATGCTAATCGGGATCTGCCGGAACGCCTGATTTATGGCCGCGAACATGACTATGTTTCGACATTCATGGCGGAGCGGTTTTACGATCACAGCACCTTTAATCCTGAAGATATCGACATTTATGCGAAAGCAATGGCACTTCCTGGTCGCACGCGCGGTGGCATGGAATGGTACCGCACACTGACCGCCGACCATGCGGCCGCGCTTGAATACAAAAAACAACCGCTCCGGATTCCGGTTTTAGGTCTCGGCGGCGAGCAGCGTTTCGGTGCTCATATGGTCGCGATGCTCAGGGAGTTCGCCACAGATGTAACTGGCGGCTCGATTGCCCGCTGCAGTCACTATGTGGCGGACGAGCGCCCGGATGAAGTGGCCGCTGCTCTCATCGATTTCCTCAAGGCCAAGTGAACTCTGCGATGCGGGCAAATTGAGCTCGATCGCGTTCATCGATTTAACAAGAAAGGAAAATTGTCATGACCGCACCTGTCATTCGCGGCGTCAATCACATCGGCATCACGGTGCCTGACATCGAAGCGGCAAAATCGTTCCTGGTGGAAGCCTTTGGCGGCCAGGTGATCTACCAATCGTTCGGGCCGCAGGATCCGGCCAGGCAAGGACCCGAGTTCGAGCGGGCCACTGGTGCTTACGCGGGAACGGTTGTGCGTGCGCAGGCGATGGTCAAGATCGGAACCGGGCCTGACATCGAGCTCTTTGAAATGCACGGCCCCAAACAAGCGCAACCGGTTACACCGAGCGACTTCGGCATCACGCATTTTGGTGTCTATACCGACGACATCGATGCATCGGTACAGCGCTTTGAGAAGGCTGGCGGAACAGCCCTTACGGCACCACGAGCTATTCCCTACGCAACCGAAAAAGGTCCTGGAAACAGGGTCTGCTATTGCCGAGCGCCGTGGGGCACGATGATTGAGTTTATCACCACGCCTGATCGCATGGCCTATCATGACCAGACGGATCTGCGCAGATGGCAGGATGAGGAATGAGGGTGAGCTTTGATACCTCGTCATCCTGCCACAGCCTCCTGTCGCTTTCGGCGATGGCTGCGGTCTCGGCCCTGGCAGGGTGCGTCTCCACCCCCGGCACGGGCCGGATGGTGGGGCGACAGTCGACGCCTCTCCAGGAACCGATCGGCTCTGTCCACATCGCTCCTGCGCCGACAGATGCCGAACTGGCTGTCATGTACGGTCCTACCGAGGATGGCGGCTTTCTAATCCCGGCGGTTCCCTACAAGCAGATCGATCCGCGCTACTATCTCCAGCAGGTCCTCGACCCGACTGGCGAGGCGCCCGGCACGATCGTCGTCGACACCCCCTCCCGCTTCCTCTGTCTCGTCCAGCCGGGCGGGACCGCGATGCGCTATGGTGTCGGGATCGGGCGCGATGGCTTTGCCTGGCAGGGCAACGGCATCATTCAGTGGCGTCAGAAATGGCCGCGTTGGAAGCCGCCGAACGAGATGGTCGCCCGCCAGCCGGAATTGGCCAAATATTCGATCGAAAATGGCGGCATGGAGCCGGGCCTGAAAAATTTGCTGGGTGCGCGAGCGCTGTACATCTTCTCCGGTGGCCACGACACACTCTATCGTCTGCACGGCAATCCGCAATGGCGCTCGATTGGCAAGGCAGTTTCTTCCGGATATGTGCGCCTGCTCAACCAGGACATTATCGACCTCTATGAACGCGTGCCGATTAAGGCTCCAATTGTCGTCAAGCAGTAAGCGCAAGCGATCACGTTCGTCTCTCCTTCGGATAGGGGGAGAGACATATCCTTCAGGCGATTTCAAAGCCTCAGTTATTTCACGCACAAAACTCAAGGAACAACCGACCATGTCGAACTTCAGTAAAGCGGCCGCTGGCCTCATTGCCGCGCTTCTGTCTTCCGCTGCCCTAACAGCCCCAGCCTTAGCGGACGCGCGCAACATCGTGCTTGTCCATGGCGCGCTCGTGGATGGTTCGGGTTGGCGCGGCGTTTATGACATCCTGACCCGCGACGGCTTTCATGTCAGCATCGTCCAGCAGCCACTGACAAGCCTGGATCAGGACGTTGCAGCCACGAAGAGCGTGCTTGATCAGCAGGACGGGGACGTCGTTCTCGTCGGCCACAGCTATGGGGGCACGATCATCACGGCAGCAGGTGATGATCCCAAGGTCAAGGCACTAGTCTATGTTGCGGCACTGCAGCCAGACAAGGGCGAAAGCACCGCACAACTGCTCCAATCGATGCCGTCACCCACCAACGATATCAAGCCGACAAAGGATGGCTTCCTGCTTATCGACCCGGCAAAGTTCGCAGCTGATTTCGGGGCGGATCTACCCAAAGAGCAGGGCGAGTTTATGGCCCGGTCTCAGATGCCTGTCGCCGTCGCGGCCACCAGTGCGCCGGTGTCTATTGCCGCTTGGCACGACAAGCCAAGCTACGGGATTGTTGCGAAGGATGACATGACGATCAATCCGGGCCTTGAGCGCTGGATGTACAAGCGCTCCGGTTCAACTGTGACGGAGATCGACGGTAGTCACGCTATTTATATCTCGCAGGCGGCTGCAGTTGCGAAGGTGATCGAGGAGGCCGCGGAAGCTGCCAAGTAGTGGCGGCATTCATTCTGCAAAAGGCGCTTGTCTCGATGAACTTGCTAGTTGGGTCACGTCCGGGGACGTAACCCAACTATTTTGAGAAACGTACCTGCGCCCGGGAAAGAGCCGTGCCGGGGCGAAGTGAAGGACTGCCCGACATCGCTGGCCGTATTTACTTTTTCATCCAGCGGAGCTTGAAAATTCGCGCCGCTTGTATCAGTGCCGCTAGTAACCAGCAAAGATTGCGAGGACTACTATGGATCGAGAGATCATTATACCCGACGAGATGCAGGAGATCGTCAGCCGAGCAGGCTATGCGCCCGCGGTTAAAGTCGGAGACACAATCTACGTCGTCGGCCAAGTTGGGCGGACCAAGGATCTCGACATCATTCACGATCCTTCAGAGCAATTCAGAGCTATGTGGGACAATTTACGGATGGTTCTGGAAGCCGCTCACTGCACGTTTGATGACATCGTGGAAGTGACAAGCTATCACGTCGAAATGTCCAAGCACATGGACGTGTTCCGGACTGTCAAAAACGAGGTGTTTCCGAAGGGAACCTATGCGTGGACCCGGATAGGTGTCTCTGAACTCGCGCACCAGGGACTTCTCGCTGAGGTGAAATGTGTTGCCGTAAAGCGATGATGGAACCGATATGCCGCGAACGCACCTTTCCACGTTGAGCATACAAGTTACAGCATCTCAGTGTATCGGAGCGGTGGATATCGGTTCGATTCCGGTCAAGAGCGTAAAGCTGCTGGCCGTTTTAGATTGCGGTGTGCCGGAGAGGATTGATGATTTCGACCCCCTGAAAATCTCGCTCATTGTCGGTCACCACAATACAGCCATTGGACTGGGCAATGGCCGCGACAATCGTGTCCAATGCACTTCTTGGGCGGCCCGCCGCTTTTCCTTGTGCCATTAACTCCCCCCAGATGAGCGCGGCCTTTTCGTCGAACGAAAGTATGCGTCCTGCAAAGAGTGCGCGTGGCCCCTCAGTACCGGCAAACCAGGTTTCGAGAGCGGCACGCTTCTTGCCCGCCGGCTTCTCCAGAATTCCTCGGTGTACTTCAGCGATGGTGAGCGATGCGATGAATAAGTCAGCGTCAGCTTGCTCCGCCATCCATATTAGTAGTGACGCTGACGGTTCGGGCTTTATAATGTTGCTAAGAATATTCGTGTCGAGCAGATAACGCATTACAAATCGATCTCTCGACCTCCTTCGCGGGAACGTGAGATTTCGAGTTCTGCTCCAACAAGGGGCGATCGGCGGAGAGCTGCAAGGATACCCCCTCTTATAGGCGGCTCTCCGGCAAGCGTTTCGCTCACGACGGCGCGCAAGCTGGCTGCTTCCGGGCCATCTTCCGCTAACCGGCGCGCTAATGATCTGATCAGGCTCCGGTCGCTATCCCGTCCGAGCACCTCGAAACGAGCAAGGCCGCGGTCGCCTAGGCGGCTCCTATAGTTTTGAATTGCACGTGTCTGAGAACTTGCCATCGAACCCTCCGGATATATATCCAGTAATGTAGCGGCAGACGTATTCTTCTGCAAGTGTTATTGGACCTAATGTTGAATGCATGGGGCGTGAACTAGCTGAGGAAAATTGCGGGGTTGACGGTTCGATTCCCATCAAGGCGACACGATCTGCTACCTCTCGCATTTGCCTTCAAACAGAGGCCTTGTCCGCGATTGCGTTGAGAAAGGCCTCCAACTCTTCAATGCTGTCCATGACAGACCCAAATTCGGGCGGCGTCCCAAATATCATGGCGGACATTCTCTCGTAGTCGGATGCGAGTTTTTTGCGCATCTCGGGCGTGGGCACCAGCCGAAAACTTCCTGGGACGGCTCGATCATATCGATGGTCCGGCGCGCGAAACATCAGCTCCTTATGCCGGCGGCAAGCCTCAGCAAGGTCAAGCATCGATGCAGTGGCCTTGCCGTAGTCGGGATTCGTCCAGATTTGATGAACATCGTAATAGTGGCGCGAGTATCGATTGAGGTCTGGAACTTTCAGCTCAGGACTATTCTGTATTCTCCGTTTTTCCGTCATCTCCGTCATCGCGTGAAGGATCAGAACTTTTTCCCAAAAAGTGCGCTCCGGCTTGACGGTTGTTACATTCTGGACCGTCAAGTCACTGCCCTTTCTCATTTCCGGGGCAATGTATGGAATGATTTCTCGCGTCTCGGCCGGAACCGGATCCGGGCGTGCCCCGCCTTCAATGCGCACTGCCGCTTCGACATAACCGCCACTCATGTCGAAGACGCTTTTGTATCCCAGAACGAGTACGTCGAGCGCCTCCTTCTTTCGGTAGAGATCGTATCCGAAGTCGAGCGAAAAATGTCCCGATTGTCCGGTCTCTTCCTCGACCGCAGCGATTTCCTCATCGAGCAAACGCTTGAGCGGTCCGGACATATAATGGCGCGCTGCCTCATCCACCTGTTCGGCCAGAGCTTTCTGCTGTTGATTGACGGAGGGCAGGGCTGCGATATCGGCCTCGAGGGGAACCTTTAGGTCTGCCTTGTAGATGCCGATGTCGATATCTTCAGAAAAGCGCTTTATCAGGCCATATGCCTTGCTGAGACTGGTGCCGCCCTTAAAGTAGAGGCCGATAGTATCGTCTTTGCGGCGGTTGAACAGGAAGTCCAGCACCCAGCAGACGTACAGATCCTTTTCGATATTTTCGGCCCGCGTCTCCAGATCGGACGCAGCGGCGGAAAACAAGGCCTTGCGCTCGTCGGCGCTTGAGCGAAGGATATCAATGAAACCCTGGCGCATGTTCATCCTTTCCCTCGTTGCCTTGTGAAGTACCTCCATCTTCCTGAGGCGGCTGATCGGCAGTTATGGTCTCTACCGCCTTGTACATCCAGGCAGGGATTGCGTGGATGTTTTCCCGCAGATCCTCGACGATCGGATGTCTGTGGGGACTTCGTGCCAGGTAGCGGACGATACCATCGACAACTGTCTCCAGATTTGATCGCTCGTCGCGAAACCAGTGGAGGGCCTGGATCACTCGCATTGCCGGCCGGCCCGCCCAGAAGGCGGTCTTTGCCGAAATGCGCTTGAAGTCCAAGATGTAGATAACCGGCTTCGTGGCCTCCGCATCGCCGGCATTGGCCTCGATCTCGATGATTCGGGGATATGTGTCCGCATAGATTGTGGACCTGGCAGGGACGGCCGTCGTCAGGCCAAGATCATTGGCAGCCGTCATTCCATCGACGCAAACACGAAGCTTGTCGCGTCGCGCGATTGCATCGATGAAGGAGGCCCGTGGTGGAAACACCATCTTGCCTGTCAGTTGGCTGACAGCTGGCTTGTCGTAAAGACCACGATGAGGGCGGCGGATGTCGCCGCGATTGGTCAGCCTCTGCAGCGCCTTTTCGACGGCGTTCGGTGTTGCGATATCCAGGAAATCGGAGCGCGACCAAACCCCGGAAGGCGCCCCGTCGGCGATCCGTTGGTGAATGCGTTCCAGAGTGTCAGATGTGGGATCCGGCATAATTATCCTACATTGTGTCCAAAAATTATATACGAAAATTGGTCACTAAAAGCAACTCCGCCTCTACTGACCAAATTTTATACCAAAACATTGGTCAGTAGCGTAATCCGGTTATGCTATCATGTAGTCAGTAGGCTCACGTCTTTCCAATGGATAAAATGCATGAGCAGGCAGATTATTGAAGCAGCTGCGCCTTGATCGCCTGTCCGACAATGGTCAACTGCAGCACCGGTTCGCCGCGGATGAAGCTCTCCTCGACTAGTTCCATCTTTTCCAGCCGCTCGACAAGCTTCTCCGATAGCCGCTTGTCACCCACCAGCCAACCCCGGCCCACTTTCCTCTGTCGCCGGAAGAAAGCAATTGCTCGAAGCGCTTCTTCTTGCGTCCGGGTCAGACTGCCTATTGCCTCAACGGCGGCGGGATGGTCTGCCATATTGTTCATGGTCTCCGCCCCCCGTTTTCGTTCGACGGGTTATCGGCTGCGGGCCACTCGTTGGCCGGTTCTTCTATCGGTTCATCCGCGGGATCAGGGTCGCGATCATAGGCGAGCTGCCGCTTTGCCAGAACGTCCTGAAGCGTCTCAACGACACGCGCTGTTCCGTGTCCTTCACTGGCGAAACGATCGATGATCTCGGCGACGGCATCATCCAACTGCTGAAACAGTCGTTCCTGATTTTCAGATTTCTCACTCATCAAAAATCCTCCTGATCAGCTACCGACCCGGCGCTGCTGCCAATCCTTGTATGGCGCCATAAGCTGGCCCGGAAACCGATCCTCGATCGCCGTCTCCACCATGGCGATTTGGGCGAACACATCGCTGTCATCCCGATCTTCAGGACGAATGGTCTCGCTTGCTTCCTCGAGCTTCTTCATCAGCCCAAACACTTCCTCGTCCGTCATCGCCGCCAGACGGTCTGCGAACTCTACGGCGTCGAAATCTTGCATACCGTCACTCCTATGTCTCTCTATCGGCCATCGCCACGGGTGGTGGGCCTGGAAACGACCGCACCGACATGTCCTTGAGATATGCTACTCATCATCCAGTTCAATCCAGACCGGCGCATGGTCGCTGGTGTGCTCCCAGGCCCGCGCGAACTTGTCTACGCCGCAGGTTTGCACTCGTTCCCGCAGCGATGGGCTCAGCAGGAAATGGTCGATGCGCAGCCCGGCGTCGCGGGCGAAGGCGTTGCGGAAATACTTCCAGAACGTATAAATCCGCTCTTCCGGATGCAGCAGCCTGAGGGCGTCCGTCCAGCCCGCTGCAATGAGCTCCGCATAAGCTTCGCGCACCTCGGGCCGAAACAGCGCATCGTCTCGCCAGCGCTCCGGCTTGTAGACATCGAGGTCCGTCGGCATCACGTTGAAATCGCCAACCAGAGCCACGGGCACGTCGAGTTCAAACAGTTCCGCCGCATAGGAATGCAGGCGTTCGAACCAACGGAGCTTATAATCAAACTTCGGCCCTGGCGCTGGATTGCCGTTCGGAAGATACAAGCAGCCAATGACGATGCCATCGATGGCCGCCTCGATGTAACGGCTGTGACTGTCGTCAGGATCGCCCGGCAAGCCGCGTCGCGTTTCGCGCGGCTCCTGATCCCTGGCAAGGATCGCCACGCCATTCCAGGATTTCTGGCCGTGCCAGATGGCGCCATAGCCTGCGCGCTCGATCTCGCGGCGCGGAAAGTTGTTGTCCGGCGCCTTTAACTCCTGCAGGCACACCACATCAGGCTTCGCCTCGTCGAGCCAGCGGAGCAAAACCTCCAGCCGGCCATTGATCCCGTTGACGTTGTAGGTAGCGAGCTTCACCGGCGGTTCCGTCAGTGCCTGCGATCACCCTTGTCGCCCTGACCCGGTTTCGCATCATGCTTCGCGTCGTGGCGAGCATCGGCCGACAGCGAGCGGGAGACGTCGACACTCTCCTTGAATTTCCCCTCCTTGTCACGACGGACATAACGCTTGTCAGTTCCGGTATCGATCAGTTCGCGCTTGCTCATGGCAGGACTCCTTTTTGGGTTGCTCCACGAAGAAACGCATGTGACCAGGAAAAGATGCACGGGAATCAAGAGACTAGCGCAGACTCGTAAAACGAGTGGGCATGATCGCGCTAAGTCCTTGAAAATTGATTCGTTTCGACTCGGAACAATTACATGCTGATTCGCTTGAATCGCATTGGTTGTGTCAGGAGTTCTGCGTCATGGTTGCCCCGAGAGCGAATTGGAAAGGCTTCATCAAATACGGAGAGGTCGCTTGTCCGGTGGCGCTGTACACTGCGGCATCATCTTCGGAAAGGATCGCTTTCAACACGCTGAACCGCAAGACCGGAAACCGGGTCAGGCGCGAGTTCGTTGACAGCGAGACCGGCGATCCGGTCGAACGTGACGAGCAGGTCAAAGGATACGAGGTCGAAAACGGCCAATACATCATCCTTGAGCCCGAGGAGGTCGCCGCCGCCGTTCCTGACAGCGACAAGACGCTCAAGATCGACGCCTTCATCCCCTGCCACGAGATCGACGACGTCTATTTTGACAAGCCGTACTATCTGGCGCCGGACAAGATGGGTACGGATGCTTTTTTGCTTTTGCGCGACGGCATGAAGAAAGCCAAGGTTGCCGCGATTGCCCGGACCGTTCTCTTTCGCCGCGTTCGAACCGTCCTCATCCGTCCGCATGGCAAAGGGCTGATCGCCACAACGCTGAACTTCGATTACGAGGTGCGCTCCTCTCAGGAGGCGTTCGAGGAACTACCCGATCTGAAGATCGAAGGCGAAATGCTGGATTTGGCCGAGCACATCATTGGCACCAAGAGAGGAAGCTTTGATGCCAGTGCCTTCGATGATCGTTACGAAGCTGCCGTCGCCGAGCTGGTGAAGGCGAAGATCGAGGGTAGGGCGCTTCCGAAGAAAAAGGCGCCGGCGGCGTCGAAACCCAGCGATCTTCTGCAGGCACTCAGAGAGAGTGCCGGCATTGATGCAAAGAAGGCGGAGCCGAAACGGAGTGCGGCCAATGCCAACAAGGGCACGGCGCGCCAGAAGGTCGCCAAACCTGCCGCTTCCAAAACCAAGTCCGCGGCGTCGCAGACCCGCCGCGCCGGTTGATCGGAGGAGACCATGGCTGTCCGTCCCTATTGGAAAGGCTACCTCAAGCTATCGCTCGTCACGTGCCCGGTCCAGATGATGCCGGCGACCTCCGAAAGCGAGAAGGTCCGCTTCCACACACTCAATCGCGAGACCCAGAACCGCGTCGTCAGCCACTATGTCGACAGCGTCACCGGCAAAGAGGTCCAAGACGAAGATGAGGTCAAAGGCTACCAGCGTGGCGAGAACGAATACATAATGCTGGAGGACGAGGAGCTGGAGAACGTTGCGCTCGACAGTGCCAAGACGATCGACATCTTCACATTCACCCCGCGCGACAGCGTGGAATGGATCTGGCTCGACACGCCGTATTACCTATCGCCCAACGATCCGGTCGGACAGGAGGCGTTCTCCGTCATTCGCGATGCGATGGAGGCCCAGGACATGGTTGGTATCTCGCGGCTGGTGATCTCGCGCCGGGAACGCGCCGTCATGCTGGAGCCACGTGGCAAGGGTATTGTCCTTTGGACTTTGCGCTACGGGGATGAAGTCCGCGATGAAGACTCGTATTTTGCGGGCATCGACGACGACGAGACAGCGGACAGCGAGATGATGCCCCTGGTACAGCAACTCATCAAGAAGCAGACGCAGCACTGGGACCCGAAGATGGTCATTGATCCAGTGCAGGACCGGCTTCTCGACATCATTGCCGCCAAGAAGAAGGCGCTGAAAAAGCAGGCCAGAGCGAAACCGTCCGCGCCAGTAAAGTCGACGCCGAGCAACGTCATCAACATCATGGATGCTCTGAAAAAGTCGGTCGCCGCTGAGACCCGGTCCAGCAAATGAAGCGACGCGCCAAACCGCTCCTACAGGACGACGGGCTTTCTGCAAAATCGCAGCCGCGCCGCAAGCGCGATCCGGCGCAGCCGAACCTTCCATTTGATCCGATGCCCGATCGGGTTGAGCCATGCCTGGCCTTGCTCAAGGCAGCTCCCCCGATCGGCCCGGATTGGGCTTTTGAGATCAAGTGGGATGGCTATCGGCTGGCCGTGCACATCGAGCCGAAAGGCGTGCGAATTATTACCCGCGGCGGCCATGACTGGACACACCGGTTTCCTGCGATCGCGGCAGCTGCCAAAGAGCTGGGAGTCGGGACTGCTATCCTGGATGGCGAAGCTGTTGTGCTCGATGCGCAAGGCAGGTCCGACTTCGGAGCGCTGCAACGCTCGCTTGGCGGACGCGGCGGCAAACGAGATTCGAGCGAAGCCGTCCTCTTCGCCTTCGACCTGTTATACTTCGACGGGCACGATCTGACGAAGACCGAGCTGTCAGTCCGCCGACATCTTTTGACAGATCTGTTGGATGGTGCGGTTGGAGCGATCCAGCTTTCCGAGGAGGTGGAGGGTGACGGCGGCGAACTCCTCGAAATCGCCTGTTCTCTCGGGCTGGAAGGAATTATCGCCAAACACCGGGACCGTCCTTACCGATCCGGCCGGACGGGCGACTGGCTTAAAATCAAGTGCGTGCAGAGTGAGAGCTTCATGATCGTCGGCTACGAGCAGTCAGCCACCGCGCGCGGCGGGATTGGCAGTCTGCTGCTGGCTGCGAGACGTGGACAGGACTGGGTCTATGTTGGCGCGGTAGGAACCGGGTTCAAGCAAAAGGACGCGGCATACCTGAAGAAGACCCTGGATACGCTGAAGACCAGGACACCGGTCGTGCCGCTCAAGGGGAAGAACTACGTCTTTGCGCAGCCGACGCTGATTGCCGAGATCGAGTTCCGTGGCTGGACCGACGATGGCAATCTGCGGCACGCATCTTACAAAGGACTGCGTGAGATCCAGGACAATGCCGCTGTTTATGAGCTCGACTGAGCAGGAATTTCAGCGCGTCGGCGAGGCCTTAAATTTTTTCGGCCCGTGCTCTTGAATCCTAAATTCTCAAAAACCAAATCGTTTGCCGCCAGCCGCTGAAAACAGGGCTGGCCTTGCTGGGAGCACCGAGTTTCGGCGCTTCTGTACCCATGTTGCTTCAAGGAGGATATGGCTATGGCAACATCTTACGACTACGCACCTCTGTTCCGCTCGAGCGTCGGCTTCGACCGGGTCTTCAATCTCCTCGAAAATGCCCAGCGCGCCCGCTCGATCAGTGATTGGCCGCCCTATGACATCGTCAAGACCGGCGATGACAGCTACCGGATTTCAATCGCGGTCGCAGGTTTTGCCCGAGATGATCTCGACATCACCTTCCAGTCCAATCTGCTGACGGTCACTGGCAAGAAGCAGGAGATGGCATCCGAAGGCTACCTGCATCGCGGCATTGCCGGACGTCCGTTTGAACACCGGTTCGAGCTTGCCGACCATGTCAGGGTAAATGGCGCGGATTTAAACAATGGTCTTTTGTCGATCGATCTCCTTCGTGAGATCCCGGAGGCGTTGAAGCCGCGGAAGATCGACATCCAGACGGATCCGGCCCTCGTGCAGTCGACCGCTCCGGTGCAGATCGAAGCGCAAAAGGCCGCCTGACTGAAACTTTGGAAAAGGGCGCCGCTGGCCGCGGCGCCCTATCGCACATTCCGGGTTGGGAAGGAGAGAGACAATGAAACCCGATATGTTCAGAGAACCTGTGATTATCCTTGTCGGTCTTGGCTTTCCCGCTAAGGTCCGAACAGTTATGGACGCTTACCGGCATCTCGTCGAATGGCCAGCATCAATGCGCGACACGGCTTATTCGGTGGCGCTGAAGGCCTGTGGCGCAGCCCTGCGCGGCGAGATCGAAGCGGAGACCGCACGCGGGCTGTTCGCAGCTTTCGCTGAGAAGCACGATCTGCTGGCACCGGAGACCGATATCATCGCCGCTTCCAGTCGCCGGCACGACAAAGATCCGCACGTTCGCTAGGGAGGCCGACATGGACCAGATTTTGCAGCAGGCCGCGAGCAATGCCGCTGCGACGGGTCATCCGACGGTCCTGCTTCAGGGCATGCAGATTGAGCGGCCGCTTGATGTGGTGAAAGCGACTGCTCTCACCGCGGACGACAAACGGACCATCCTGGCCTCATGGGCCTGCGGACTTCTACGCGGTCGACTCTAAGCCGGCGTTCCGCCATATTCCCGGAACACCGGAGCCGGTTTGCATCGACGATGTTCAGGCTGCTCTCCGAGAACTTGATCGGCGCTACGGTACCTGACGGGTCCCGCGTTTAGGCGGCCTGTTTCATGGACTTTGCCAGCCGCTTGATGGCCTGCTCCAGCGATCGCTGCCCGTCGCAATAATCCTGCCAGGCGCTCGTCTTCTCAAGCAGCGCTGGGACGGTGCGGATAGTGAAGCGCTTCGGATCGAGATCGGTCTTCACCTGGGTCCAGGTTAGGGGCATCGACACTGTAGCACCCGGTCGCGCACGCGGCGACAACGGCGCGACCGCCGTCGCCGTCCGGTCATTGCGCAGATAGTCGAGGAAGATGCGGCCGTTGCGCTGGTTCTTCGCCATCTTGATCAAATAAAGCTCAGGGTTCTCGCGTGCCATCTGCTGGCAAACATCGTGTGCGAACGCTTTTGCCTCCGGCCAGGCAAGCTTCTTACCCTTTGGCACGGCAAGTGGCGTGACGACATGAAGGCCCTTGCCACCGGTGGTCTTGCAGAAGCTGACGAGGCCAAGTTCCTCCAGCCGGTCGCGCATTTCCCGAGCGGCTTCGACGACGGCGGAGAAGGGGACTTCCGGGCCTGGATCGAGGTCGAAGACGAGACGGCCTGGCGCCTCCGGCTGGCCCGGTTCGCAATTCCACGGATGCAGCTCGACGCCGCCGATCTGGGCGATGGCGGCAAGCCCCTCGACGCGATCGATCTGCAGATAGGGTTTCTTGTCGCCAAACACTTTGACCAGTTCGAGCAGATTAGAGGTCCCCGGCATTGCGTGGCGCTGAAAGAATTGCTCGCCGCCGATACCATCGGGGGTTCGGATGATCGAGCATGGCCGCCCCTTGATATGGTCGATCAGCCATGCACCGACGGCTTCGTGATAGCGAGCCAAATCTTCCTTGGTTACCGGCTTTCCATCATGGGCATCGGGCCAGAGCGGCTTGTCCGGGCTGGAGATCATCACGCCCATCACCTCGGCCTTGGCGTTCTTGCCGCGTGCCGGCCTTGACGGCTTGGTGGTGGCCGGCGTCGGGGTGTCGGTCTTTGCCGGCGATGCCGGCTTGTCTGCCTCGACTTCGTGTGCAGGCTTGTCTTCGCGCAATCCCTTGAACGCCGCCTGGCGGACGAGTCCATCCGCAGTCCAGCCGGCGAACTGGATCTCTGCGACCAGTTCGGGTTTGACCCAGACGATGTTGGGATCCTTCGTTGGCGCGCCGATTCCCGTAAACGGTGATTTCTCCGCCTCGATCTCGCGAAGCTTCGCCAGGATCGTATCGACTGTTTTGGCGCCGTAGCCGGTTCCAACCCGGCCGACATAAACGAAGTGACCACCCCTGAAGACACCAACCAACAGGGAACGGAACTTGCCGTTGGTCGTGGCATAGGCGCCAATCACAACCTCATGGCCAGCGCGGCATTTGGATTTCGCCCATGTCTCGGTGCGGCCCGATTGATAGGGCGCGTCGGCCTGTTTCGAGACAATACCTTCCAGCGACAGCTTGCATGCAGATTTGAGGACCGCATCGCCTCCGGTTTCGAAATGTTCGACGAAACGCAAGCGTGGGTCGTCACCGGCATCATTGAGCAGTGTCTGCAGCCGTTCCTTCCGCTCGGTGAGCGGCAATTGCCGCAGGTCTTCACCGCCCTCGAACAACAAGTCGAAGGCGAAATAGACCAGTTCGTCGGTCTTGCCTTCCGACAGCGCCGCCTGAAGTGCTGCGAAATCCGGCGCTCCGTTTTCGTCGAGGGCGCAGATCTCTCCGTCGATAATGGCATCCGGCAGGTTTGCGGCCGACGCGGCAATCGCCGGATATTTGCCCGTCCAGTCCAAGCCCTTGCGGGTCTTCAGCGTCACCTCGCCGTCTTCGATGCGCGCCTGGATACGATAGCCGTCGAACTTGATCTCGTGGATCCAGCCATCGGCTGAGGGCGGGCGATCGAGCGTTTCGCAAAGCTGCGGCGGTATGAACTCCAGCATCGCGGACTTTGCCGGCTTTTTCGGCGCCGGCGTTCGCTTTGTCCTCGTATCCGCGGCACGTTCCTGCGCCGCCAGCCCGTGATTGCTATCCCAAACGGCATCTGCCTGGACGTCGCCTCTCTGCACCATGAACGGTTTTGGCTTCCTGCCCTTGCCGGAAGCGATCGCCTCCATGGTTCGGCCGGAGGCGACGGACGTCGCGTTGTCCTCAAGGACCGCAGCACCATTCTCCTCGACTGAGAAGTCGTCATGATGCTTGATCAGCAGCCAATTCGTCCGCTTGCCGCCGTCGCGGTCATTGCGCATCCGCACCAGCACGAAGCTGCCATGCAGCCGCTCGCCTTCCAGGGTAAACTTGAAATCCCCTTTGGCGAGAGCCTGCTCCGGCGTCTTGTTGCCTTCCGGCTCCCAGTAGCCGCGATCCCAGAGCATGACAGTTCCGCCGCCATATTGGCCTTTCGGTATGGTGCCCTCGAAATCGCCATAGTCCAACGGATGGTCTTCGACCTCGACAGCCAAGCGCTTGTCGTGTGGATCAAGAGACGGTCCCTTGGTGACAGCCCAGGACTTGAAGACGCCATCGAGTTCGAGCCGCAAGTCGTAATGCAGCCGCGTTGCGTCATGTTTCTGAATGACGAAGCGCCTGCGGTTGGACGCCTTCAGCTTCGCTGCGCCGCTCGGCTCCTGCGTTTTTTGAAAATCGCGTTTCTGCTTGTAGGTCGAGAGCTTGTCGCTGGCCATGGCAGTCCCCGGTACAAATCCGCCTCCCGCCTCCGATGAGGGCGGGATGAGGCCCGGCCGGACAGGTTGGACGCTCGACTGCCGTTTCGTTGGCCGCGATGAGAAACCGGAAAAACCATCGCGTTCGTCATCCCTGCCACGTCCGGTTGACACAGCCTGGAACCTCGACACTGAGAAGCGTCCAGCCGTGATTTAGTTCCAACAACACCGTAAGCGGGCTCAGCCTTTTCGCGGAAGATTGAAACTGTCGGTCAACATAGCCGTTTCCACAGCATGAGCGACGAGCAATCAACGGAGAATGTCGAAGCTGCGCCAGGAGAGACGGTGTTCTTTCCGTTCGACCGCATGACTGTCGAGCAATTTCGGACGCGTTTCCCCACGGCGAGATGGAGCGACACCCGGAAGGCGTGGTTTGTGCCAGGTAAGACTGCCGCACGCCGTGTCGGGCGCTGGCTGGCCGAACTCGAAGCAGAAGCCGATGCGTTCGCCGACGCGAAGGGCAGGGATGCGTTCGAGTTTGACCCGATCGAGAGCTGTTACCTTGCACTCGGGAAGGCAGGCTTCCTGATCAAGACGCCTTATTCGCGTACGGTCGTCGACGAATTGCGCAAGATTCCATATTCGCGATGGGATGGCGACCTGAAGATCTGGCACGTCCCCTACCGTTCATATGAAGAGCTCCGCAGCCACTGGCCGGCAATCGAGGAGGCGGCGAGGAGGAACGAGCCTGAGGAACGGCGGCGTCGAGTTGAAGCCCGGAAAGGCTCGGAAGAGGAGGCGAAGTCGAAACTACGCTCGGCTGAGCGGAAAAGGCGGCGATACCCTGTCGCGAGCGACAACCTTCCACCTTTGGACCGCGTCGTCGGCATTCAATATGGCTTGGTGATCTTCACTGAGATCACCGGGGAACTCGTCGATCCAGAGGCGATGGCGGAATTCTATCCAGGCGTCACGGAAGATCACGTCTGGGGTCTGTGGCGGAAGCCGAGGTTAGACGAACTCGTAGGCACATGGCCAGCGAAGGTACCACACGCGGAAGGTGCTGAGTGGTGGCAGCCGACCATAGAAGAGCTTCGACCAGTCCGGCGGGCCGCTCGCCGAGAAGAAGACAGAAAACTTCGCAACCACGGCGCACCCTGAGAGTTTCGCTTTCATTGAAGCCAAAGGAGATCATCATGGCGGACGACAGCACCGTTACCATCCGCGCGAGTTTCTCAACGCGTGAGGCCGCCGACCTCACGGTCGAGCATCTGGTTCAACAGCAGGGCGTGCCCCGGCCCGACATTTTCGTACAGTCGGCCACCGGCGAAAACACATCCGGTTCGCACGCATCCGGCCGAGACGCCTCGCGCGCCGATGGTACTCGCCATGATGGTGCCCTCGATGGTGACATCGAGGTTTCGGTCGACATCGCTGCGGTTCAACGCATTTTTGGAGATGTCGAAGCGACGAGGGTTTCGAAGGGCTGAGAAGGATGGTCGCGCAAGCGCACCGTGCAGATGGTCAATTGATATATGCCAGAATGGTTTCTCGATGCGCTTCTGCAGCGCTTTCGCAATGGCTGACTTGCCGCTGCTCGACGCACCATGCAAAAAATAACGTGTGCCATCCGGTCCCTCCTGATTTCAGACCGCGCTTGCCGCAATCTGCCCAGCGGTTAACTCTCGTGCCATTGCCCCTTGACCTCAACTCTAGTTGAGGTTGTACGAATTTCAAGGCGATCGCGGCCCATCGAACGCGACCACGTCAAAGGAGGGCGTCTTGGTCACATATTTTCGCTACTCGAAACCCAAATATTCCGTCAGAACAAGCCTGGTTGGAGCCGTATTGTTGCAGTTACTCGGCACCGGATTGTTGGCGTTCATCTTTTGCCTTTTGGATACGCTTACGGCGAAGCCAACGATAACTCTCGGTCAGTTTTTGCCATGCCTGGTTGGGGGCGTCGCTGGCTTCCATTCTGTGGCTTTTCGTCGGCCAGCAACAGACGGCCAGCTTAGCCTTGTCGCAACATCGTTCTTGGCATTTGGAACCTTTTATTGGCTGGCGTCCTATTCATTGCCTGATCTTTTGCTAGCAAGATTGATATCGGGATTTGGACTGGGCGTGGTTGTTGCAAGAGCCTTCCGGCGTGGCTTTCTTGAAAATCCGGTAGTTCCCCGCGTCCGATAGATTCACGGCCGCACTTGGTGCATCAGGGCAGTTCCCGGCCCGAAGCGGACAGACCGGTATGTGCGGACGAGTACAACGGGATTGTCGTCTTTCTTTTTTGCTCCAGTATCATCCGTGTACCTTCTTTTCTTCATGGTCGCGCCTTGCCAAATAGCAGTGACAGAGAGTTTTGAAGGATAGAAATAGATGAATCAGACAGTTTCCAACGTGAAGTCACGAAACATTCTCGTTCTCGGGGCAGGGGAACTCGGCATGCCCGTCCTTCGCAATCTGGCCCGTCGTGCCAAAAAGATTGAAAACGCGAAGATCAGCGTTTTGCTGCGTGCCAGCGCCATTGATTCCGACTTCCCGCCGAAGCAGCGTGACGTTGCTGAAATACGCGACCTGGGTATCGATATCGTCGTAGGCGATCTGGTGAAGAGTTCGGTTGATGAGTTGGCGTCCTTGTTCTCTCACTATGACACCGTGATCGGCTGCACGGGCTATGCAGCGGGGATCAACACTCCGATGAAGCTGGCCAAGGCAGCGCTGCAGTCCGGGATTCCCCGCTATTTCCCGTGGCAATTCGGCGTCGATTTCGAAGCAATCGGTCGAGGCGGGCCACAGGACATCTTCGATGCCCAGCTTGATGTGCGTGAACTCCTGCGATCTCAAAGTAAGACCGACTGGGTTATCATCTCCACCGGCATGTTCATGAGCTATCTCTTCGAACCGGAATTCGGCGTCGTTGATTTTGAGAATAGCACAGTGAGAGCACTCGGAAGCTACGATACGGCTGTTACGGTGACGACGCCTGACGACATCGGGGTGCTCGCCGCAGAAATTGTGTTTTACGAGCCGACTATCAGCAATGAAATCGTCTTTCTGGCTGGCGACACGGTTACCTATGGCGAGCTTGCGGACAAACTTGAAGCAGCTTTGAACAGACCTTTCAGTCGCTCCGAGTGGACTGTTCCGGTTCTCATGGAAGAACTAGCAGCCGACCCTCAGAACATGATGCGCAAATACCGTGCAGCCTTTGGTATCGGGCGAGGCATGTCGTGGGACAAGGCGGGCACGTTCAACGTCCACGAGGGCATAAAGGTGACGGATGTGTCTGATTGGATCAACGTCAACCTGAGCGCAAGGTAACGAGGCCTTTTGAGGTGCAACCCGACAGAAGATAATTAAACAGGAGCGCGCGGTATGCCCGCACTCTCCCGGTTCGTCCGCAGCTTCCTATCGCCATCCGGTCGAGGCGTGATGACATCAACGGAGCGACGGCGGTTCTCGGCCGTTAGAACGTCTGCCAGGAAGGCTTTTCCGGCGGTCGGGAATCAAATTCCTCGCGTGACTTTCGAAACTGCTCGGAATTCTCCACGACCCACGTCCACAACGGGATCATACGAATGAGAAGACCCATTCCCAGTTCTGTCAGTTCGTATTCCACCCGAGGCGGCATCTCGACGAGATCGTGGCGCGTGACGAGGCCATCTCTTTCGAGTTGGCGTAGCGTGCGAGTAAGCATTCGCTGCGTGACGCCGTGCATCCGTCTACCGATATCTGCGTGCCGAAGTCTGCCGTAAACGCCGAGGGTGTGTATGACGCCGAGCGACCACCTATTTCCCGCGTGGGTGAGAACCTCACGTCTCACCCCGTCTTGATCCTCGCGAAGACCATCGCAAACTGCTTGAGAATATCTCAGCATTTCTTCTCTGGTCATGATCCTTGCCTCCGGCATTCCTTTTTTTGTCTTACCAGTCTTCAGAGGGCGTTGCATCTGCCTCTCGTGCGTGTTGGAACGTTCATCGAATTTGGCGGGAATATCCGCGTCGTTGGTTTCACCGATGCCCGAGGACATCTGCTATTGGCGCTAAGCTGCCAAGACTTTCGACCCAAGCCTACCGTCCCGAAGAGCAAGTAGTTGCCTAGATTAGAAAAACATTTGACAGCCAGAACCACTGAATTGAGGGTCGGCGGTTCATATTCTTTCAAGAGCAAGTGCTCAGGCCACTACCTACGCCATCAAGGGCTCACTATGGTGCTCCAAAACAGATACGGCGCCCTCCTTGGAAAATGCGCCGTTCAATCCCTTCGCGACACCTTCGGCCGCAGTCTCAGCTCGGCTAGCCATGGTTTCCAACGCGCGTCATCGCCACTGGACAATATAGTAGATATTGTCCACTATATTGTCCTCGGCGCATGACGCGTCAGCCAAGGCGAACAAAGTTACAAAAAACAAGGGGAACTTATGTCGCATCCCACCACGTCAGCCAACGTGGTGCTGTCCGTTCGCAATCTCACGGTGGATCTTCCGCCGGGAATGGAGCGCACCCACGCGGTCAAGAATATCTCGTTCGACCTTCATGCAGGTGAAATCCTGTGCATTATCGGTGAATCCGGATCCGGCAAATCCGTCACTGCCAGCACGATCATGGGGCTGTTGTCGCCCGTGATAAAAGTCAGCTCCGGCGAAATCCATTTCAACGGAATGGACATACTTGCGGCCAGGGAAGATAAGATCCGGCCGCTGCGTGGTCAGGCGGTCTCAATCATTTTCCAGGACCCGCTTTCCGCGCTCAATCCATTGATGACAATCGGGGATCAGATCGCCGAGGTGCTTGAAGCGCACGGCTATGGAACGCCTGAAACCCGCAGGACCAAGGTTCTGGATCTACTGGAAGAAGTCGGTCTTCCCGACCCGCCTCTGATGCGGCTGCAATATCCGTTCCGTCTGTCTGGCGGACAACGCCAGCGGGTCATGATCGCCATGGCACTGGCACTCGATCCGGATGTCCTGATCGCCGATGAGCCAACAACCGCTCTCGACGTTACCACCCAGGCGCAGATCCTTGAGCTCATCCGCAAGATACAGAAGCGCAAGAACATGAGCGTCATGTTCATCACCCACGATTTCGGCGTCGTTGCCGAAATTGCCGATCGCGTCGTGGTGATGGAGAAGGGATATCTTGTGGAGCAGGGAAGGGTGGACCAGGTTCTGGTCAATCCCGTCCACCCCTATACCCAGCGACTTGTCGCTGCGGTTCCGCGGATGCGGAGCACTGAGCGTTCAGTCAGCGCAGAAGCCCCCGTCGTTCTCAAGGTCGAAAATCTTGAGAAGGAATATCGCAGCTCCGGCTCGTTTTTCCGCAAGGCCCGTATCGTCAAGGCGGTCAACGGTGTCAGCTTCAAGCTCCACAAGGGCCAGACGCTCGGTATCGTCGGTGAAAGCGGGTCGGGCAAGTCTTCGCTCGGACGTGTCCTGCTCAAATTGCTGGACGCCGATGGCGGCTCCATACGCTTCGACGGCCGCGACATCGCCGCGATGGACGAAACCTCGTTTCGATCCTTGCGACCCTATATTCAGATGATTTTTCAGGACCCGTTCGCATCACTCAATCCGCGCCACACGATCGGCAGGATCTTGACGGTCGGCCCTGTCGCCCATGGAATGGCAGTGCATGAGGCAAGAACCAAGGCGCTCGGAATTCTGAAGCTCGTGGGGCTGGATGAGCAGGCCTATGACCGTTACCCGCATGAATTCTCCGGCGGCCAACGCCAGCGCATCGGCATCGCCCGTGCATTGATGTTTGATCCGGTCGTCCTTGTGGCCGACGAAGCCGTGTCCGCTCTCGACGTTTCCATACAGGCGCAGGTGCTGGAGCTTCTGGCGCGGGTTCAACGGGAAATGAAGGTGGCGATGATCTTCATTACCCATGACCTGCGCGTCGCAAGCCAGATTTGCGACGATGTTCTGGTCATGCACAAGGGAACGGTTGTCGAACAGGGGCCGCCGACAAAAATCTTCCGGTCGCCAGCCCACCCCTATACTCGGAAACTCGTTGCGGCGATCCCCGGTGCGGACTGGGAACCTGCGGCAACTGCCGTCGGCACATAACATCGAAGTCTGACGAGCCGGACACCTCGACAGACTTCGCATCGCGCGACATCAAAGACCGATCGCACCGCCGGATTATTGTGGATCCGGCGGTGCGAGAGGTTTTCCTTTTAAGAATCTGATTTAAATAATAAAAATATGATTTCAGGAATAAAAAGTAGTTGCGTTTGTCTACTAATTATCCTTTCATTCAGTCACAAAACTGACATACGACATGGCCGAAAACCTGCACTGCGGCACGCCGGGAATGCGTGTGCGCCAATGCTGATCTTTGACCATTCGAACGGAAACTCCATGTCCAAACCAACTGAAAATCCGCCGACATCGCCAACCGATATCAATCTCGATGTGCTTGAAGACACGCTGAGCTTTTACATCCGCACGATCAACCTTGCCGTATCGCGCGATCTCGATGCCCGGCTGGACGGGCTGGATGTGGCGAAGGGAACTGGAAAGATCACGACCCTGCTGCTCGTCGATGACTACCCGGGTATCCGTCCTTCAGTGATAGCTCATCTGACGATGCGGGACCGGTCTGCAATGGGCAGGATCATCGACCAGATGGTGTCGCACGATCTGATACGCCGGGAAGTGTCGCAGGAGGACAGCCGCGCCCAGGAGCTTTACATCACCGAAGCCGGAGCGGCACTTGCAACGAAAATCCGGGAGATCGTTCCGCAGCAATCGCGCGATTTCTTCAGCTTCATCCCGGAAGACGAGCAGAAGCAGGTTATCGACATTTTGCGTCGCGCCTACCGCCATATTGTGGGGCTTGCATGATGGAGCGAACGACAAAACGCGTTGCTCTCATATCCGGTGCAAGCCGGGGTATAGGCGACCATATCGCCGCTACTCTTCTTGGTGAAGGCTGGTCGGTATCGCTTGGTATGCGCAGCCCTTCGCTGCCGCAATGGGCTGTCGGTCGCGAGGGACAGGTCCATCTTGCCCAGTATGACGCAAATGATGCGAGTGCGGAGAAACGCTGGGCGGATGATGCGCTTCAGCATTTCGGTCGTATCGATGCGGTCGTGGCCAATGCCGGCATCATGATCCCGAAGACAGTGATCGAAGCGGATGACGACGATATCGACGCCATGCTTGCGGTCAACGTCAAGGCGCCGAGAAGGCTGGTTAAGGCCGCCTGGGAGGCGTTGAGCGAAAGTGGTCGTGGCCGGGTCGTCATCCTCGCTTCCCTTTCCGGCAAGCGGGTGAAGTCCGCATCTGCCGGCAGCTATTCTCTCTCCAAATTCGCGGCGGTCGCGCTTGCACATGCCATCCGGCAGGCGGGCTTCGAAAACGGCGTGCGCGCCACAGCCGTATGCCCCGGTTTCGTTGCCACCGATATGGCGACCGCCCTTTCCGAACGGCCGGCGGACCAAATGACCCACCCCGCCGATCTTGCCCGCATCATTGCAATGCTGCTGTCCCTACCGAATGAGGCTTCCGTCGCCGAATTCGCCATTAATTGCCAGCTCGAGGAGTTTTTCTGACATGCCCGGTCCTTATGTCGTTCCCGTCCATGGCGATGCGGAATTGCCGAAAGAAGTCGATGTCGTCGTTATTGGCGGCGGCATTATCGGCACCTCCACCGCGCTCGAACTTGTCGATCAGGGGCTGCGTGTTGCACTTTGCGAAAAGGGCGGTATCGGTCATGAGCAATCGAGCCGCAACTGGGGTTGGGTGCGCATTTCCCGCCGCGACCCACGCGAGGTGCCCTTGATGGCAGAATCGCTGCGCATCTGGGCGGATCTCAATCGTCGTACAGGACGGGAGACCGGTTTCAAGCGCTCCGGCATCGTCTTTACATGCGCAAACGAAAAGGAATTTTCCGAGCACGAACGCTGGAACCGCAATCTGGAAGGCTACCAGATTGAAAGCCGCATGCTGAGTAGAGCGGAATTCAAGGCGAAATATCCCGGCTCCAACATGGATGTCGCCGGTGCGCTCTATACGGCCGGGGATTGCCGGGCCGAGCCGCAGCGCGCCGCCCCGGCCATCGCCGAAGCTGCCCGCGACCGTGGCGCTTTCATCCTGACCGAATGCGCCGTGCGCGGTCTGCAGCTGTCCGGCGGCAAGGTGTCGGGTGTCGTGACAGAGCGCGGTGAAATCGCCTGCAAGGCGGCGGTGATGGCGGGTGGCGCGTGGTCCAGCCTGTTTCTCGGCAATAATGGTCTCGATCTGCCGCAGCTCAAGGTCATGAATTCCGTGCTGCGCACAAAGCCGCTGGAAGGCGGTCCGGAAGAGGCGATCTGGTCGAACGGTTTTGCGATCCGCAAACGGCTTGACGGCGGATATACGATCGCCAACGGCTTCCAGAATATTGTCGACATCGTGCCCGCATCCTTCCGTTATGCGCTGAAGTTCCTGCCGGCCCTGCGGCATGAGTGGCGCTCGCTCGACCTGCGCCTGACCGGCCGCTTTTTCGATGAATGGCGCATCCCGCGCCGCTGGGCGCTCGATGAGGCTTCGCCCTTCGAATATAATCGTGTGCTCGATCCCATTCCGGCGATGGGCATGACGGACGGCGCCTTTGCCAAGCTGAAGAAAGCCTTCCCGGTCTTCGAAAAGGCCGAAATTTCGCAGCGCTGGGCGGGCATGATCGACGTGACGCCTGACGCCATTCCGGTCATCGACAGTATCGACGCCATTCCGGGCTTTCATGTCGCAACCGGCTTTTCCGGCCATGGCTTCGGCATCGGCCCGGCGGCGGGAAAACTCATGGCTGATATCGTCACAGGCCGCGATCCGATTGTCGATCGTCGCGATTTCCGTTTCAGCCGCTTCAGCGACGGTTCGAAGATCGAACTGGTCAGCGGCTTTTGACATGGCAAACACGGCGGGCCCGTGCCGCCGATCCTTTTGACGCATGAGGCAGGCAACTGCTGATGGGAGTAGTACCGCCCAAAGAGGCGGAAGCAAAAATAATCGTCGTGTTCAACCATCGGAACAAGGGGAACTAAAAATGTCCGACCAGAACAAGCCGCTTATCAATACCACCCGCCGCCAGGCACTCGGCCTTTTGGCGCTCGGCGCATCCGGCGTCGTCCTTTCCGGTCTTCCGGGTTTTTCCCGCGCCATGGCGCAGGACAAGGCCGCCAAAGGCCAGCTCACGGTTGGCTTCTCGCAGGAGCCAACCGTCTTCAACCCGCATATGCCGCATATCGAAGTGGATGAAGGTATCCATTTCAGCATCTTCGATCCGCTGTTTTATGTCGATGAGAAAGGTGCCTTCGTCGCAGCTCTCGCCGCCGAAGTGCCAACGGTCGAAAACGGCGGCATTTCCGCCGATGGTCTCAACTGGAAGGTCAAGCTGCGTGACGACGTCAAATGGCACGACGGCAAGCCGTTCACCGCTGAAGACGTGAAGTTCACGCTTGAACTTCTGGTCGATCCCAACTTCCGTTCATGGCGCAAGACCGGGCACGAATTCGTACGGGATTTGACCGTGGTTTCGCCAACGGAAATAACCTGGAAGATGGAAAAGCCCTTCGCGCCCTATCCCTCGATCCTTGCTTCCACATTTATTACGCCGAAGCACCTCCTAGGTGCGGAAGCTGACCGCAATACCGCCGCCTATAACAACGCGCCGGTCGGCACGGGCGCTTTCAAGTGGAAGGAGCGGGTTGCAGGTGACTACATTCTGCTCGACGCCAATACCGATTATTTTGGTGATGGCCCGCATATAGAGCGTCTGGTCTACAAATACGTGCCCGACCTGAATGTGATGTACACCCAGTTCAAGACCGGCGACATAGACGTGGTGGGCCTGCAATGGATCACACCCGACCATTATGACGAGGCCAAGGATCTCGCCGGCAAGGTGGTCAACGTCGTTCCGGGCTCCACGATTGAATCCCTCTCGTTCAACATGGAACGTCCACAGTTCAAGGAGCCGGCGGTAAGAGAGGCGCTTTATGCGGCGATCGACAAACAATCGATCATCGAGGCACTTTATTACGGTTTGCCCACACCCACCGAAAGCTACGTTCCGCAGCAGTCTTTCTATTACAATCCAGATCTACCCAAGCATGAATATTCCATTGAGAAAGCGAAAAAGCTGCTCGATGATGCGGGCTGGGCGCCCGGGGCGGATGGCATCCGCGCCAAGGGCGGCGTGAAGCTCGCTTTCACCTGCTCCACGACAGCGGGCAATCACATCCGCGAACAGGTTCAGCAATACATGCAGCAATCTTTCAAGGATATCGGCGTGGAGATGACCATTTCGAACCTGCCGCCGGCTGTCATGTGGGGTGACTACTGGATGCTGTCGAAGTTCGATTCGGTTATCGTCGGGCTCGACTTCCTGACCGGCCCGGATCCCGACACATCCGACTTCTTCCGCTCGACGTCGAGCGCTGCAAAAGGCGGCTCGGGCCAGAATACCTGGCAGTTCGTCAACAAGGACGTCGATGATCTTCTGGCCAAGGGCGGCAGTCTCTTCGTGCCAGAGGAGCGCAAGGCCGTCTACCTGAAGATCCAGGAGATCATGCGCAAGGAACTGCCGCTGTTGCCACTGTTCCAGTACGCAACGGTGCGTGGTCACAAGCAGGGCGTCGAAAACGTGAAGCCAAACGTCAATAACCGCATCGATACCTGGAACGTTGCGACCTGGCGTCTGGCGTAAAGCCTGCCGCAGACAGGGCTTTACGCCCGATCCATGTGAAGTGCCGGCTTTGAAGCAGCCGGCACTCTGACGGCTATTCGTGGATGGTTGCTAGCCAGTTCCACGATGCGACCTGGAGTCTCATCATGCTGACCTTTCTTCTCCACCGGATATGGCAGAGCCTCGTACTTCTGCTACTTGTCTCGATCATCGGTTTTGCCATCCTCAATCTCGCGCCTGGCGGGCCATTGTCGCAATTTGCCCTGACGCCCGGCATGACGCGGGAGGCGCTCGATCGCATCGCCCACCAGATGGGTCTCGATCGACCCTTGCCGGTGCAATATCTTGAATGGGCCTGGCGCCTGCTGCAAGGCGATTGGGGGAAATCCTATCGCGACCAGCGACCGGTTCTCGATATCATCTCCGGGCATTTGTTTGCGACCCTGCTGTTGATGGTCTCATCAACCGTCGTATCCATTCTTGTTGGCACCTGGATCGGTATTAAGGGGGCGACCAAGCGTTACACGCTGTTCGACTACACCGCGACGGTCGGGGCCATGGTGGCGCTTTCAATTCCCACCTTCTGGTTCGGGCTGGTAGCCATCTATGTTTTCGCGCTTCGGCTGAAATGGCTGCCCGCAGGCAACATGTACACGATCGGCGATCAGTCCTTTTATGACTACGCAATTCACCTGATCATGCCGAGCCTGGTACTCGCCCTCGTCAACATCGCCGTCTGGAGCCGCTATATGCGGACTGCGACACTTGATGTCATCAATCAGGATTTCGTCCGTACCGCCCGCGCCAAGGGGCTGACCCCGCGCCGGGTTCTGATGAAACACGTCGTCGGCAATGCACTTCTGCCAATGATTACCCTTGCCGGTCTCCAGCTCCCGACGATTCTCGGCGGCGCCCTCGTAACGGAGACGGTCTTTACCTGGCCCGGCATGGGCCGCCTGTTCCTCGATAGCCTTGGTTATCACGATTACCCCGTCGTGATGGGGCTTCTGATGTTTTCCGCAATCCTCGTTCTCATCGGAAGCTTGCTCGCTGACCTCATGGTCGCTCTCGTCGATCCCCGCATCCGGCTCGGATAGAGCCGATCGACGAAACGCCGCACTCAATCGAAGGAAAGACCATGTCCGCTGCAACCCTCCATCCCTCACAGGCCGCACCGCGGATCCACTGGTGGCAGAACCGCACGCTGCGCCGTTTCGCCCGCCACAAGCTTGCTGTGCTCGGCCTCATCATGATCACCGTCATGATTTTCGCCTGCGTGGTCGGGCCCTATCTCTTGCCTTACGATGAATTGTTCATCGATCTGCGCGCCCGTTTTGCCCCGCCGATGACCGGTTACCATATTTTCGGCACCGATCCGCTCGGACGCGACATAGCCGCACGCCTTTTCAATGCCGGCCGCATCTCACTGCTGGTCGGGTTTTTCGCCATGGTGCTGTCGACGCTGATCGGCACCATCATCGGTGTCGTTGCCGGTTATTATGGCGGGCGCATCGGCGCGATATTGATGCGTTTCGTCGATGCCTTTCTGTCTTTCCCGAGTATTTTCCTGCTTCTCGCTCTGGCCGCTTTCGTCAAGCCGAGCCCGTTCATGATCACGGTTATCATTGCCGTCACGAGCTGGATGGAAATTGCCCGCCTGGTTGAGGCGGAAGTGCGGTCTCTGCGCGAACGCGACTTCGTCATGGCAGCCCGTATGCTCGGCCTGCCCAATGGCTGGATCATGTTCCGGGAACTGCTGCCGAATGCTGTCGGCCCCATCATCGTCGCCGCGACCCTGACAGTCGCGCGCGCCATCCTTCTGGAAGCCTATATTAGCTTTCTCGGTTACGGCATTCAGCCGCCTCTGCCGAGCTGGGGCAATATGCTGAACGGAGCCCAGCAATATCTCGACAAGGCGCCCTGGCTCGCCATCGTACCTGGAGTCGCCATCACGCTTGCCGTCACCAGCTTCAATTTCATCGGTGATGGGCTTCGTGATGCGCTCGATGCGCGCAGTGACCTGAATTGAAGGTGTCGGCAGATGGTTTCGTTCTCACCCTTTGACGTGACACTGTGGTATGCGACCGCAGCTTCAGCACCGCATACGGAGCCTCTTTCCGGTCGTGTGCAGGCCGATGTCTGCATCGTCGGCGCGGGTTATACCGGTCTGACGACCGCATTGGAGCTGGCGAAAACCGGCATCAATGTCGTGCTTCTGGAGCGGCAGGAAATCGGCTTCGGCGGTTCGGGCCGCAATGCCGGACATTGCACCCCGACCTTTACCCATTATAGCCTGCCCGAACTGCGCAGGATGCTGGGTGAACCCTGGGCGGAACGGTTGATCGAACGGCAAACGCGGGCGAATGACCGTGTCTCGAGCATAATCCGCGACTATCAGATCGACTGCGAATGGGTGCAGAACGGCTATGTGATGGGTGCCCCGCATAAGGGCGCCATGGATGAGATCAGGCGCAAGGTCGAGACCTATAATGCGGTGGGCGCGAAAACCCGGCTGCTCGACCGTGACGAGGTGGAAGCGGTCACCGGCAGTCCCCGTTTCGACGGCGGCTGGCTGCACGAAGAGGCAGGTCACCTCAATCCGCTCGGTTACGCCCGCGGTCTCGGCCGTGCTGTCATCCAGGAGCGCGGGAAGATATTTACCGGCTCGGCAGTGACGGGTTGCGAGCGCGACATAACCGGAGGCTGGAAGGTCAAGACCGATCGCGGAGAAGTGGTCGCGTCGAAAGTGATCTTTACCACTGGCGCCTATACGGTTGGTGGTTGGCCCAAGCTGGATCGAACCTTCAAGATTCAACGCGTGTTCGTTGCCGCGACGCAAATTTTGTCCGAAGAGACACACCGGACCGTCCTGCCGCAGAACACGACCATTCATGATGGTCGCGGCGACATCTACGTCTACAAATACAATGCCGAAGGCCGGATCGTCGCATCGATGTTTCCCATGGGACGCCGCGGCCGCGACATGGCCTATACGAGACAGGTCATGAGCGAAAGGCTCAAATGGCTGCATCCAAAGCTCCGGGAAGATATCCGCTGGGAGTATTTCTGGTTCGGCGAACTCGATATGCAATATCGCACCGTTCCGCGGTTTTATGGTCTTGCGCCCGGCGTTGTGGCTTTGACCGGTCTTTCGGGCCGTGGTGTGCCGACCGGCTCGATGCTCGGTTCCATTCTTTCGGAATGGGCACTCGGCAAGACGGAAAACGAACTAGCCCTGAAGTTGGAACCACTGAAAGCAGCTCCCTTCTATATGGGTTTCGCGCCAGCCATGATGCTGCGTTATTACCGGCTGCGCGACAACATATCCACGAAACTAGCAGGGGCCGAACTGCCACCCCATGCCTGAACCGGCACGGCCACAAGGTGATCATTGCCGGACGACGCATCGCCTTGCTCGACGAGGTGACAGCGGCCAAAATCCCGGCATGGCGGCCATCAAGCTCGATGTATCGAGCCTCGACAGCATCCAGTCCGCCGCGCGCGAATTATTCGAGAACCCATCCCGATCTCAACCTGGTGTTCAACAACGCCGGCTTCATGCCATTCGACGATGTCTCCGGCCCGATTGACGATGCCGCCGCGAAGGATGCTCCCGTTCCGAGGCGGAACATCGCAGGCCCACGACCGTGAAGAGGTAGTTTTGTGCGGCACCGTACGAAAGCCGTTTCGACCTCCCTTAACTATATTGGTTCCAGCCGTTTTAAGGTTCATCCTCGTAGGGTCGATGAAACACAGGCGGACATGAACGAATGCTAACCCTTTTGCAGTCGAAATGGTTTTGGAGATTTAGCCTGCCCATCATGGTGTCGATCGCTATATGTGGGCTGCTTCTCTTGTCACTTTACTGGGCGGCGGTCGCAAGCGACGCTATCGCGGTTGCTAGACAGCGCGATGTCGTCGCTCTTACGGTTTCAAAACTGAGGTCATCAATTGCTCATGATCAGGAAAGCGCCACTGTCTGGGATGACGCGGTCAGGAATTCGGTTGCCCGAAATCGCGACTGGATGGACACCAATCTTGGCGTATGGATGAACACATATTTCGGACACGACGCAGCAGTCGTGCTGACAGAGGATCTCAATCCAATCTACCAATTTGTTGTCGTTCCCAATGACGCGACCGTTAGCGATGGTTTGCGGGTCGCCTATCTTCCATTGGCAAAGAGACTGAAGGAGCGCCTCATTGCCGGCGATCAGGACGGAACGAGCAGCAAGGTCCTCTCCATAGGCGAAGCGGACATCGTCTACGTTGGCTCGCGCCCGGCAATCGTCAGTGTCAAACCGATCGTTTCGGACACAGGGGATATCGAGCAGCAACCGGGGCAGCAACATCTGCATGTCGCGGTTCGCTTTCTAGACGGAGATCTCGCAGCGACCGTGGGTCAGGAATACCAGTTCCACAATCTGCGCTTTGCCCTTCATCAGCCGACGGATCCGCGTTTTTCATATCTTACGCTGCGTTCAAGATCCGGACCGGTTGTCGGCTACTTCGAGTGGCAACCCTTCACGCCCGGCCACAAGGTCCTCGAGGCCACCGTTCCCGCCATAGCAATTGCGTTCCTTGCTATATTCAGTGCAGCGAGCATTGGTGGTAATGCACTCTGGAGACGCTCGAACCGGTTACGGTCGAGCCGGGAGCAACTGCAATATCAGGCGACACATGATGGTCTCACCGGGCTCGCCAATCGTTCGGAATTCAACGCGAAGGTTGCGGCGGCCGCGCAAAATGCGAAGGAAGACGAGGTACACGCTGTCCTGTTCACCGATCTCGACAGGTTCAAGGAGGTGAACGACTCGCTTGGCCATCCCGCGGGAGATAAATTGATATCGCTTGTTGCAGCGCGGCTCACGAGCCTTTTTCCCGATGGCCTTGTTGCGCGGATCGGCGGTGATGAATTTACCGTTCTTCTCACGCTGAACGAATTCGTGCAGGCAGAGCATGCCGCAAAAGCCATCGTTGACGACCTTCGAGCGCCTTTCGAAATCTATGGGGCACATGTCGCAATTGGTGCGAGTGTCGGAGTGGCTCTCAAGCAGGGCTCCTTTGACGCAAACGAGGCAATCCGTCAGGCTGACATTGCACTTTATCACGCCAAAGCCGCCGGCAGGAATACTTACGCGATATTCGGCGACCACATGGACGAGTTGCTTCGCAAGAGGAGAGCTCTGGAGGCTGACCTGCGTAAAGCGGTCAATGGCCATGCGCAGATAGAAACATTTTATCAGCCTGTCTTTTCTGCGGGGGAGGGGACGCTCTGTTCTCTCGAGGCCCTGGCGCGCTGGAAACACCCGGAACTCGGATACATCAGCCCCGAACGGTTTATTCCGCTCGCGGAAGAGTGCGGCCTCATTCACGAAATCGGTGCCATTGTGCTGGAAGACGCCTGTTCCATGCTGGCAGAGTTTCCCGACATCGACATCGCGCTCAACGCCTCCTTAGTGGAACTGTGTTCGCCCGCCTATCCGCTGAACATAATTGCTGCGCTCGAAAAATGGCAGATACCGGCTAACCGCCTGGAGATCGAGATAACGGAAAGTGCTGCCACCGGCGAGGATGGCCGATCGGAGCGGAATATTGCAGCCCTGCGCGCAGCCGGCGTCAGGTTTGCCATCGACGATTTTGGAACTGGATACTCGTCATTCTCGCGGGTTCAGAAGATCGATGTGGATCGCATCAAGATTGACAGATCCTTTATCGAGGAAATCCACAGAAGCGACAACAGGGCTCTTGTCGTTGCGATGATCAATATCGCGCGGGCCAAGGGATTGAAGATTACCGCCGAGGGTGTTGAGACAAGGGAGCAACGCGATACTCTAAAGAGCTTGGGTTGCCATCATCTTCAGGGCTTCTTGCTCTCACGGCCCCTGACGCCGGATGCAACTCGCGCGCTGCTTTCGGCTTCTGATTTCACGTCGAGGATTCGACGTCACACGGATTTCTAGCCTGAGCGACAGCAGCATACCGGAAGCCCATGATAAACTGGCGTTGCTACTGGCATCGGCGGCGTGGTGGCACGTCTTGCAAATCCGCACCCACTTCGGATCGGGATGGACTGCGCCCCTGTTAATACGCTCGGTGAGTTGACGCGACTACGCCGAAGAGCGGTGTTTTTGCTTCCCAGACAAAGCGCCATCGTGAAGTCTAAGGTCTGCGGATTAAGCTCCCCTGGACATATGGTTCGCCGGAAAATCCATAATCAGTTCATAGGCCGTGCTGCGCCCACCAGCCTCGCCTTTTCGGAGAATCCCTTTCGCTAACAGGTCCGCAATGTCGCGGGACGCCGTATCCTGGGATGCGTTCGTCAATTTCGCCCACTTCGTTGATGTAAGCTTGCCCTCGAAGTTGCCTTCTAGCAGTCTGTTGAGGACCTTGGCTTGTCGCGAGTTAAGATCATGCGCAGCATGCCTTTGCCAGAAATCATTCTTCAGCATGACGTTGTCGAGGGTTGCCAGCGCGCCTCCAACAGCGTTGCCCAACCGATCCAGGAACCATTCGACCCAGCTCGTAATATCGAGAGATTCATTGCTTGTGATCGATTGCAGGGCTTCGTAGTAACCGGTGCGCGACCTCTCGATAGCGGCAGACATGGAGTAAAGTCTGTGTGCGCCGCCGCCACTACGTGCAAGTGTCATGTCGGCGATTGCGCGGGTTATGCGGCCATTGCCATCACCGAAAGGATGGATGGCAACGAACCAAAGGTGGGCGATAGCTGTTTTAACGAGAGGATCGAGATCATGCGATCCGCTGAACCATTCGAGAAAGGCCGACATCTCAGCCTCTACGCGGTCTGCCGGTGGTGCAACATAATGGACTTTCTCGTATCCGAATGCGCCAGAAACAATTTCCATACGGCCACCTGAGTCATCACGCCACTCGCCGACACGAAGCTTGTGACCCCATTCGTTTCGGCCAGTTGGAAAGAGCGCCGCATGCCATTGAAATAGCCGCTCTGCCGTTAGTGGGTGTGAGCAATTGATCGTGGCGTCGAGCGTGATATGGACAATACCCTCAACAGAGCGGTTCGGCGTCACGAACCCGTCGATGTCGATGCCAAGCCGCCGGGCTAACGATGACCGGACCTGTTGTTCATCTAGTCGCTCTCCTTCGATCGCCGACGACTTGACAACGTCGTCCGTCAGCGCCTGCAGGAACGTTGCCTCGCGCGTACGAAATCCGAGGCTTTCGACACGGCCGATGAGCCGCCCCTGATCAAAGCGTACGGTTGCAAGCCTTGATGCCAAGTGTTCGAGTTTCCATTCGAACTTTGGCCATTGGGGAGATTGCCAGATATATGTCATAGTGCAAGATAAGTCCCATATGCGGAGAATGGAAAGCATAATCTCCGCAGACATGCGGACATTATCTAACTTAATCTCCGCATCAGTTCCACATATCCTTTTTGGCGAAATCGAGCTGCGGTTGTTCTTCGTCCTCAACGGCTTGATCATTGGTTAGGGAAGACAGGGTCACGCCCAGCAGCCTGACCGGCCGACGGAAGGGGTAGACCGTCGCCAGCAGAGCCGATGCTGCCTCGAGGATTTCTTGAATTCCGACGGCAGGCGACGCGCTTGTCCGGCTGCGTGTCGCCTGGGTGAAGTCGGAATACTTGACCTTCACAGTGACTGTCTTGCCGCTGACGCGCTGCGCCTCGCAATAGCGCCAGACCTTCTCGACAAGCGGCCTCAACTCGGCAGCGGCAAGATCGAGGTCGTTGATATCGACGCTGAATGTGTCCTCGGCACCAACAGATTTGCGAATGCGATCTGGGCGGACCTGCCGTTCATCGATACCGCGGGCAATGCCGTAGAAGTAAGGACCGGACTTGCCGAAATGCTCGACCAAGAACTGCAGCGGCTTTGACTTCAGATCCGCGCCGGTCTGGATGCCGAGCCGGTGCATTTTCTCCGCGGTAGCCGGACCGACGCCATGGAATTTCTTGACCGCGAGCCGCTCGACAAAGGCCGGACCGTTCTTCGGCGTTATGACGGCCTGACCATTCGGCTTGTTGAGGTCGGATGCCATCTTGGCCAGGAACTTGTTGTAGGAAATGCCCGCGGATGCATTGAGACCGGTGATCTGCTTGATCCTGGCCCGAATTTCGAGCGCGATCTCGGTCGCTATCGCCATCCCCTTCAGGTTCTCTGTGACGTCGAGATAGGCCTCATCGAGCGAAAGCGGTTCGATCAGCGGCGTGTAATCAGCGAAAATTGCCCGAATTTGCTCGGACACGGCCTTGTAGACGTCGAAGCGCGGCGGCACGAAAATCAGGTCGGGACACTTTCGCGCGGCAGTGACGGACGGCATGGCCGAGCGGACGCCAAATTCGCGTGCTTCATAGCTTGCGGCTGCTACCACACCGCGTGCAGCTGCACTGCCGACTGCCACCGGCTTACCGCGCAATTCAGGATTGTCACGCTGTTCCACAGACGCGTAGAAAGCATCCATGTCGACGTGAATGATTTTGCGGATCGGTGTTGGGGCCATGCCTGTCATGGATCTCGCTCGACGGCGGACAGAAACAAACAGGGAACATATCAGCCTGAAGAAACGATTCCAAGTCGTCCCGAACCAATTTTCGGATTTGCCAGGACCCACGCTGATGACGCCGTTAGACCCGACATGGAGGACCCAGACAACCAGCGCATCAGTGAGCAAGCCCCATCACTCAAACCGAACAACGGATCTTAGTGGGATTTTTGCGATCAGGACACCGTCGCCTCTGACAACCTCGAACACTGCGCCGTCTACAACTTCGTTCTTGAGAATTTTCTCTGCGAGCATTTCTCTAGCGGCTTGCGCGGCTTCGACACGGGCTCGCTCGTCGTTCGAAAGCATTGCGCCTTCCCCATCCACCGAGAGGCCCTCTGCGTCTCGGAAGTGGAAGTAATACCGTGGCATTGCATACTTTCCTGTTTCTTATGAAGTTTTATTCAACCACCTCCCAGGGTGTTGGTTCCGTCAAAAATTTTGCAAAACCGTGGTGCCTATAAGAGCTCAATGAGGATTCATGGGAACCGTTGGGCCACAGCGCGGTTCTGTTGCGGGGGCGTTGACAGCCATTGTATCTTGCTTGCCTTACAATTCACAAGCTAAGCGCGTATAGCGAGAGGCGATGTCGGCACTGCTTGCGTAGGGCGCAGCAGGGGCGGGGACAAATTGAGGACATTCCTGTGCTACGCGTCTTTAGGGGCAAGAGGCTGATGGTTGTGGAGCAGCGGGCGCTGTTGACGGCAAGATGTCGCGTGCAGATCGTTGCCGCTGGAGCAACTGTTGTCGGCCCCTTCTCTTCTGTTAGGCAGGTCTTGCAGACATTGGAAGACGGTGGGGTCGATGCCGCGATCATCGATGCCGAAGTCGATGAAGAAACCATGATGCACCTGGCCATGCTTCTCGACGCGATGAAGGTGCCTTTTGTTTTTGCTTCCGTCCAGAGGGCGGATTCGGCGGGCTACGTCTTGAGTGACGACTCGACGCAACTTCGAAAAATAGCCGATGCGCTCTTTGGCCGACCGGGCCCGTCGTCCACTCTTCACTGATCGTTGACGCGCGCGCCTTCGCCTGAAGAGGGTGCATCAAGACCTTGCACACCAAATTCCCGAAGCATCACCCGCCGCATCGTCGAAAACAGCTCGACATCAATGGGAGATGTGTCGTCGATTACTGGAAATTCCCGGAGGATTTCGCTGATCGTCTTTTCCACAAGGTGGACCTGTAGCGCTTCGTTGGGGGTGAAGCGACTGGCCCAACGGATAAGGATACGTCGGAGCAAGCAATTACGAGAAATTTCTGGCTGGGGCACACGGCCGTCCTCCACACGAATAGGCGGGAGCACGTAGTAACCCTCAGGTGCCACCGCCTATGAATTCGGTTGGTGGCAATGCATTGGATGGTACTCCTATCGTAGCGAGAGTCGACCCCTATAATTGGCAACCCTAAATCAACCCTTGATTGCCTTGATCTAGCCCCAATGTTCGTGAGGCTTGACGGTGCGATCGGTTCGAAGGAAGGCCTGCTTCGCACTCTTCAGCGCCTCCGAAGCGCCATCAATCCGGAACGTGCGTAAAAATGCAACCACTGCTTCGCACTGCGGCGCATTATCAGAATGCTGCCATCGTCTCCATTCTTGCAAAGGGAAGCTTAGTGGCCTCGCATGGGGCCGTTGGTCCCAGATCCTCGCTCGCGATCACCAGGCTGGCCGACCGGGACTGGTGGCGCTCCTTCGTCGTTGTTGGTGAAAATGTCCTCATTCTTGGGTCTGGTTCGCCAGGTCGATCCGTGAGTTGTTTTCGGATCGTCGGGCTTACAAGGTGCTTGCGGTGACGTCTCGCATGATTGTCACTCCTTCGAAGAACGAACCATAAAAGCGAACGCATGCCCCCGGCCGAACGGATGGTTTGGGGAACCGACGTCAGGGCAATCGCATTTTCAGGTCGTAAGTAGACAAGATGCGAGAGAACAAAACCCAGCAATACGCCGTCTCGTGCTCGGCTTAGAGACGGTCACGAGCGGCGCTCAGCCGGATGACCAGGCCGTCAGGTTTCCAGTCGCGGTGAATTTCTCCACCTAGCTGGCTACCAATGGTCGCGCGACCGAGAATTGTGCCGAAACCTTCCCCGTCGGACGTTCGCTTGACCGGCGGCCCACCTTTCTCGGTCCAGGTGAGAGTGAACAGCTGGTCGTCGCTTTCACATGCAATTTCAACGCGTCCCTGTTCGGTTGACAAAGCACCGTATTTTGCGGCGTTGGTTGCGAACTCGTGTAGCAGAAGCGCAAAACTCGTCAGAGAACCGCCTGTAATATCAATATCCGGGCCACTAATGATCACGTGAGAAGCCGCTCCCTGGCCGTAGGGGGCGAGGATTGTTTTGATCAGCGAGTGAAGTGTGGTCGCCTGGGCAAGGCGATCAGATTCGAGGGACGTTAGCGAAACTGTCAACATATGCGCCCGTGAAAGAGCGTTAAGCCTCTCCCGAACCGCGGCTGCGAGCTCAGCCGACGTTTTCGTCGTTCTTGCACTGAGCGAAACTATGCTGCTCGCCACGGTGAAGAGGTTCTTTACACGGTGGTTCATCTCCTGGATCAACAGATGTTGTTGTTCTTCAGCACGCCGGCGTTCCGTGATATCGCGCGCAATTTTGGAAGCACCTATGACGTGACCGATGCGGTTTCTGATCGGCGATACAGACAAGGAGATATCGACAAACGTGCCGTCCTTTCGCTTGCGGACCGTTTCGTAGTGATCGATCTTTTCGCCGCGCCGGAGGCGCGCAAGAATGGCGGGTTCTTCATCCGCTCGATCCGGAGGGATCAGCATCGTGACCGAACGGCCCACCGCTTCTTCCACGGTATAACCAAACAACTGTTCAGCGCCGCGATTCCAGTCCGTGATTATACCGTTCAGATCTTTTGCCAGAATTGCGTCGTCAGAGGACTGGATTATGGCTGTCATACGCTGTGTGATCTCATCGGTGAATGGATCATCGGGCTCTTCGATGAGCATGTTGACGCCGCCGGAGAGGACACCGCCGCTATTGAATATCGGAGTTGCGAACGCACGGACGGGAAGCCGGCTTCCGTCGGGTCGCTCCACAAGCAAATGATGATCTCGCACCGGTCGCTTTTCCCGCAGAGCTATCGCCATGGGGCTCTCCACATGCGGCAGTGGCTCGCCATCTGGCGTGTGGAGCCTAAGGGATCCGCAGTACCTGACGTCCTTTAAACGCGGCTTGAGCTGCCATATGTCAGCGGCCAACTCGTTGTAGAATATCAGAGTGCCGGCTTCATCGGTGAGATAACCTGCAATCGGCGATACCTGCAGAAAGTCGCGCGACGTCAAGTCCCCGTTCGAGACATCGCTGGACAGCGCGCGCACGGTATCGGAAGGAAACATTCGATTGTCATCATCACGATTGTAATCACGCACCTGATACCTCTGACTTGCTCGTGTTAATCCTCGGGCCAGTATATGGCTTCGCTTTCGTTGAAACCCTATTGTTGAGCATCAAAAGTTACCTTTGTTGAAAAGGGACTTGGCAACTCGGAACATGGTCGCTCTCGTGTTCCCTTTATCTTTCCGCCACTGTCTTGATCGGTGCGTAGTCGGCCGCTCACGTCGCTACATCCTTGATATGGAGCGCCAAGCGCTTCGCTGCTGTCTTATGCTGCGGAGCTGACGGCGCGCTTCAATATTCGACTTAATAGCTTTATCTCCTGACGGCGGTTTGCAGTGCTGTGGCTCTTATGATCGAGCATTCTCTGAATGAAGCGGGACGCGAGCGGTCGTCACCATCGGCTGCATGTTCAGTCCCCATCTGGGAATGATGTGCGGCAATCTTCACTTTGAAAAGGACTATTCGACCGTTCAAAGGTCCTTCCTTGAACGTAGCAGAACAAGGCTGCGTTCTATTAAGACATATTCAGCGGCTTCAATTTTTCGGTCGGCCATGTCGGGATCGGCTGTCGTTAGAACCTCGACCCAGCCTCCCTCTACCTGCGGCAGCACGAATGGCACCGGCCCATCATGGGGATTGAACAGAATGAGAATATCGTCCCAGCCCTCCTCTTCGTCATGATCGCGGCAAACACGCAGTCCGATCGTCGTGGCTCCGGGATCGTCCCATTCCTCCTGCGTCTGTTCGCTGGCTGCGGGATTGTACCAGGTGATGACCATCCCGTCGCGCCAGTCATCCCGCCTCAAAATCGAGTGTTCATTCCGCAATGAGATCAATCTGCTGACGAAATAGCGCAGTTGCGCTGCGCTTGCCGGCAGCCCGTCCCAATGAACCCAACTCAGCTCGTTATCCTGGCAGTACCCGTTGTTGTTGCCCATCTGGCTGCGGCCGAACTCGTCGCCGGCCAGGAGCATCGGGGTTCCGTGAGACAGAAACAACGTAGCGAGGAAGTTTCGTTTTTGGCGGTCGCGAAGAGAAATGATCCCTTCGTCATCCGATGGGCCTTCGATACCGAAATTGAAACTCCGGTTATCACCATGACCATCCCTGTTGTCCTCACCATTCGCCTGATTGTGCTTCTCATTGTATGAAACGAGGTCGTTGAGCGTAAAGCCGTCATGGGCAGTCAGAAAATTCACGCCCGACCAGGGGCGTCGACCGCGCAAGTCGTAAACGTCGCCGGAGCCCAGAACACGCGCGGCAAAGTCCCGGGTCGTGCCATCCCGGTTTCTCCAGTAGTCCCGGACGGTGTCGCGGTACTTGTCGTTCCATTCTGCCCAGCCAGGTGGAAACCCGCCTACCTGGTAGCCGCCGGGCCCTATATCCCACGGCTCGCCCACGAGCTTCAGGCGTGACAGAACCGGGTCCTGTCCAACGGCATCGAAGAAGCCACCGCGCTGGTCGAAACCTTCGGGCTCACGTCCCAGAATGGTTCCGAGATCAAATCGGAACCCGTCGATCTCCATCTCCTGAGCCCAGTAACGAAGCGAGTCCGTTATCATCTGCAAAACCCGCGGATGGGAGGTGTTCACCGTATTCCCGGTTCCTGTATCGTTGATGTAATACCGCGCCTGACCCGGCAAGGTGCGATAATAGGAAAAGTTGTCGATACCCCTGAAGGAGAGTGTCGGCCCCATTTCATTGCCTTCGGCGGTGTGATTGTAGACGACGTCGAGGATGACCTCTATCCCCGCCTCGTGAAAGGCTCGGACCATGTCGCGGAAGCCCTGAACGCCCCGGGGACCAAAGTAGCGGTTAGCCGGTGCAAAGAAAGCCAGCGTGTTGTACCCCCAGAAATTCCGCAGACCTTTTTCCAGCAAATGGGCATCGTCGGGAAACCAGTGGACGGGAAGCAGCTCGATGGAGGTTACGCCAAGGCTTTTGACATAGTCCACGATCTCCTTTTGCCCAAGCCCCTCGAAAGTACCTCTCAGAGCCTCCGGCACGGCGGGATGAAGCTGGGTGAAACCTTTGACATGAGTTTCGTAGAAAATCGTCTTCGACCAGGGAATATCGGGGCGAGGCTTACCCCTTGGCGCGTCGGCCCGCCCGACGATCCGAGCTTTGGGAACGAACGGAGCGCTGTCGGTTTTGTCGAAGGACAAGTCCTTGTCCACACTAGCCGACACATATGCGAACTGGGGCTGCCCCCATTCGATCTCACCGACGAGTTCGCGCGCATAGGGGTCAAGCAACAGCTTGTGAGGGTTGAAACGGTGGCCATTCTCCGGATCAAACGGTCCGTAAACACGGTAGCCATAAAGCGCCCCTGGCGTCAGGCCCGGGATATAACCATGCCAGACCTCGTTGGTATATTCGTGAAGTTCGATACGCTCGATCTCCGTCCTCCCATCGTCTGTAAAGAGGCAAAGTTCCACCCGTTCCGCATGCGCGCTGAACAACGCGAAGTTCACGCCGTCATTGTCTGCGATCGCACCGAGCTGACGGTGGTCACCGGCGATGATACGGGAATTTCTGCTGATCATTGTTACCTCTGGAAAGTTGGCGGGATGGGAACAGGCCGGGTGTTGCCGGCATATCTGGCTTAGAGCGCGCCGATTTTGAGCCACGTCAGTAACCTAGGGGCCCGAAACGGTTCCGTTCGGCGATGAGGCATATTGTCCTGTAGCGTTTGCACTTCAGCGATCAGAGCTTTCCGACAGACTGTCGGAAGGCTGGCGAATGATATACCGGCATCGGGCCTGTTCGGATGTCCCTCGCAATGCTCGATAAGGCGGCCGCCGAAGACGGCCTATCCTTCGCCTTCAAATCGGAGAACAATTTCGCCTTCCGTCAGACGCTTTTTCCCGGGGAGCCGTCAGCCGGAGAAGGTGGCTCGACGGGTCCGAATTCGGTCTCCCAGTCGGCACTGGCAAGGTGCCACTGTTCTTCGTCCTGTCCTTCAGGCCGACCGGCCTGCTCCCAGAGTTCATAAGCGCGCTTCGATATCCATTCCTCGCGATCAGTACCCATTTCATCCTCCTATTTGGTTCAAACCGGTATCATGCTGCCGAACCGTCGCAGCCATCGAAAGTTCCTCAGGATGGGGACAGCGAGGGCAGACAGGCAGGAATTTTGTCTGATAATCTTACCCGGCGCGATTACGAGCCCTGAGCTTTCTGGAAAGGACAACGCCGGACAGGCAAAAGCAGATGGAATTGGTCAAAATGATCGGCCACTCGCCGCGAAGAAGACCGAACCCCGTCCAGAGCGCAAAGCCGATCACGGTGAGCACATACATGCGCGCCGAGATGGCTGCGGTGTCTCCCGTTTTCAAGACCTTCCAAACCTGCGGTATGAAGCTCGCCACGGAGCATATGGAGGCAAGATAGCCAACCAGCAAATCAGCATCCATCAATAACAATTCCTCTTAACTGTCAGTTCGTGCGATGGCGGGGAGAACTTCCCCTCCCATGAAGCGGATGAAGCCCTGCTGATCGCGAGAGACGTTGTGGATGTAAGTTTCCCCCACGCGCTAGGAACGGCATTCGGCAACAAGCTCAAGTACGTCTTCGCCCTTTGTGACGAAAGGTATGAACCGCTCCATTTCATCGGGGAGCACCTCGCGGGTCACATTGTCGAATGCGGCGGGACTTGTCAGGTCGGCAAGGTGATTCGAGGCTTTCCGCCATAAAGCAGCCGGAGTCACTTTTCTTCCGGGGCCGCCATTTTGCGATGCTGTTTTGCGAGGGTCTCAGAAGGCGTCACATTCGCCGCCGCTGACATCAGTTTGTTTTTCCAGCCGGACACAACATCGCCTTCACCCTTCATCATCGCGTCGTAACCGATTTCCGCCACGAAGCCGGGATCGTCCTTTTTCTGTCTCCCGACTGGCGTTTCGAGCATATCAGCGCGCTCGAAAAACGCCGTCTCGGTCGCTCCGGGCATAAGGCAGGTGACCGTAACGCCGGTGCCGTCCAGCTCCTCACGAAGCGCGAATGAAAAGGAATTGATGAAGGCTTTGGTGGCGTTATAGACCGCCTGAAACGTCCCCGGCATGAAACCGGCAATGGAGCCCGTGAACAGGATCCGCCCGCTGCCGCGCTGACGCATGCCACTACCGATCGCATGCACCAGCGCAATGGTGCCGCTGATGTTGGTGGCGATCACCCGCTGGATCGCATCCATTTTCTGGTCAAGGAAACCGTGGCCCAATCCCTGTCCTGCATTCGCGAACAGCAGGTCAACCGGACGTTCTTTCGTTGCAATGCGGGAGAGAAGTTTCTCGACGCCCACTTGTGTCGAAAGATCGACTTGCACGGCTTCCACCTCAGTGCCGACTGCCCGCAGGTGCGTCGCCGCAGTTTCGATTTCGGCCTCGTCAGCCACGATGATGAGATCGTAACCGTCCTGCGCCGCGTATCTTGCCAGTTCGTAACCGATGCCCGATGAGGCGCCAGTGACCACGGCAAGACCCTTGGTGGATATATCCGGGTTCATGTTCGCCTCCTATGGTTTCAGAACGACCTTGATGCAGCCGTCGTCGCGGTGACTGAATGTTTTATAGAGATCGGGACCTTCTTCGAGGCTGGCGCGGTGGGTGATGACGAAGGAGGGATCTATCTCCCCCTTTTCGATCCGCTCCATCAGAAGGGGCAGATAAGCCTGCACCGGCGTCTGGGCCATTCGAAATGTCAGGCCGCGATTGATCGCTGAACCCATGGGAATCTTGTCCAGAAAACCACCATAGACGCCAACGATCGAGACCGTGCCGAAGTTGCGGCAGCAATAGATCGCCTGCCGCAGCACATGCGGGCGGTCGGTGCCCATGAAGGTGGCCACCTTGATGCGGTCGAGCCTGGAATCCCATCCAGCAGCCGGATCCGCCTCGGTCCCTACCGCGTCGATGCAGGCATCGGCACCCCGACCATGGGTCAGTTCCATGATCCGCTCGTAAATGTCCTCGTCCAGGTAATTGAGCGTCAGTGCGCCCGCGGCAGCGGCGAGATCGATACGTTCCGGTACGGCATCAATGGCGATGACCCGTTCCGCACCCAGGAGGAAGGCGGAACGGATTGCCATCTGGCCGACGGGGCCGCAGCCCCAGATCGCAATCGTATCGCCGGGCTGGATGTTACAGAATTCCGCCGCCATGTAACCGGTCGGAAAAATATCCGAGAGAAACAGCACCTGCTCGTCCGTCAGCCCATCCGGAACCTTAATAGGTCCGACATCGGCAAACGGCACCCGCATATATTCCGCCTGGCCACCGCTGAAGCCTCCCAGAAGGTGGGTATAACCGAACAGCCCGGCTGGGGAATTCCCCCACATTTCACGGACCTTATGTGGATCGGGATTGCTGCGCTCGCAGCCGGAATAGAACCCTCTTTTGCAGAAGAAACACGCACCGCAGGCAATGGTGAAGGGCACGACGACCCGGTCACCGACCTTCAGCGTTTTATTGTCGCTACCGACTTCGACGACTTCGCCCATGGTCTCATGGCCCATGATGTCGCCGCCGTGCATATCGGGCATGATGCCGTTATAGAGATGGAGATCGGAGCCACATATTGCGCAGGCGGTCACCTTGATGATCGCGTCACGACCGTGCTCGATCTGCGGGTCAGGTACAGTTTCGCAGCGGATGTCGTGTTTACCGTGCCAGGTCAATGCCTTCATTGTCGGTGTTCCTTCCGGGTCGATGGAGCGGCAGGTGGGCCGGGTTCAAGCCTAACCGGGGTCTGTCGTCAAAGTTCCCCGCCGTCCTGGCAATCGCGGCCGGCCGGGCGTCGTCACCGAAAAGAGGGAACAAGCGTGCCCGAGCGAAGTTAGGCCGCCTATCTTCCCTCGAACCGGAGGTCCGGCCGTGACAGAGATCGTTGATCACAAAACCAGCAACAGCCTGAATATCGAGGCTGCGACCCCCAAGGTGATTAAGATCATTGTAGGTGAGCGTACGGTGCTTGAAGGCGTCTTGAACACCGGCAGCGTCCTGACTGTGCAGACAAAGGAAGGCGCCGAGCCACAGTCCATCGAACTTGTCATCGAGGACCTGGCCCGGTGAATATCGCGGTTTGCGAGAGGGTTACCCCCTGAAATCGCCCTCGTTCGTTTCCCGTTCGTCGTAATTGATATCCCAATCCTTCTCGGGTTTCTTGACGCCGGGCGGCAGCTTGTTGGCGGTTGCGTCGTCGGAGCCGGTGATGACCCTTGGCTTCGCGCTCGCCACCCCGTTGTTATCAGAGGTTTTTTTGCCGCGTGCAAATTGCGGCTCACTGTCCTTGTGAATCTGTTTGAGCTTGTCGTCCTTGTTCATGACATCCTCCTTGATGCTTCCCTAACCTTTTTCCTTCATCCCTGTTCCCTCAAAGCCTCCGCCAGGCCGGAACCTCGTCACGTCGCCGGGGTTAGAAGGCGACCGGATGAGCCGATCCCATCCTGTACTCACGAGCGGAGATGAAGTGATGAGCCGACCAGACGACGATATAAAGCCGGAGCCCGGTACGGACGACGCCCGTTCCGGCGATAGCGAAGAAAGCCGCCGGGACCGTGAACAGACGCGAAAAAACGCGGAACGCATGATCGAACAGAGGTACGGCGGGCGACCAGCTGTCGGCGCGGAAGATAACTGACCGTCAAGCCGGGGTTCCCGCGGCTCAGCTTTTCCCGATCAACGCCGCCCGGATCGCCATGGATGTTGTCATTGTACGTTGGCGTACGGCAACCAAGCGCCTGCCGAGGCATTTCCCCATCGTGAAAGGATGGGAAAATGACCAGCCACGCTGTGAATGGAGTTTCCGGAAACACATTGAGTGAAGCGCAACTGGAGGCGTTGCGCATCGGTATTGCAGATCTGGCGCCGGCCTTGACGGCTTTTGCCCGTCGCTTCGTCAGAAATGAGGAGGATGTTGACGATCTCGTTCAGGAGACGATGTTGCGGGGACTGCGGTCTCTGCATGGTTTTACCCCCGGCACGGCGCTGAAATCATGGCTTTTCACCATTTTGCGAAACACGTTCTGCACCCGCTACAAGGTGTCGAGACGTGAATGCGTTGGCTTGCCTGTTGGTATCGAGCAATCCATGTCCACCCCTGCCAGCCAGGAATGGCGTGTGCAGCATCAGGAAGTCATGCAGGCAATCCGCGAACTCGACGAGGATCAGAAAAAAGCTTTGCTGCTCGTGGCCGCAGGGACAAGTTACTCCGATGCGGCGGCCATTTGCGGCTGCCGGGTGGGCACCATCAAAAGCCGTGTCAACAGGGCACGGGAGTCGCTACGGCGAAGTCTGGACTGAGTGGTGCGTATCGATCGCAAACTGAGCCGCATAACCTTCGTATCGTGTGTTATCAATGTCGCCGTGCCGATGAAGGATATCTCCCTTCACCGGCGGCAGTTCGCATTTGTCTGCCGAAAGGTTTGCGCGCATTTCCAGTCGTCCCGTTTTGAAATACCAATCGATCGCAAGGCTTTGAGGCTCGCAATCAAGTGATACCCCTTTCTCGAATTGTGTGCAGAGGAGGGGCCAAATGTGTCGGCGCCGTTTCGCAAGCAATGCGGTCATCCTTGCTCGGGCCAGTTGTCCGTCCGAACTTTCCGCCTGCTGCCAGTTCAATGTCGAGAGCCGCATTGTGCAGGGATCGTTTGGGTCGCGCACCATCTCCAGCACGTTGGGCGAGAGTTTCCCCTGAAACATTTCCGCCTGCTTAAGCCGGTTTTTTATTTCCTGTTCCCGGTCGTGATCGGGGTGGTCGGAGAAGAAGAAAAAAGGATTGGTCGTGCCATGATCGTCACCCATGAAGATCAAGGGCGTCTGCGGGCAAAGAAGGAGAATTGCTTCGAGGGTCTCGAAAAGGGGCGGCGGGATCAGGGCGCGCAGCCTTTCGCCGCATAAACGGTTTCCGGCCTGATCGTGGTTGTGGAGAAAATTGACAAATCGTTGCGGCGGCAAATGGCCGCTCGGTTCTCCGCTGCTTGCGAAATCACGGGAAGGGCGCGGTTCTCCCTGATAGACAAAACCGGTGGCCAGCGAACGGCGAAGCTTGTCATAAGGCCTCGTCGCAAAGTCACCATAGATGCCGCCGTCTTCATTTGTGGTGGCAACATGGATGACGTGATGGAAATCGTCATTCCACTCCGCGTCGATCAGGACCGCGCCATCAGCCGAGGGTGTCATTGGCGACGCCGCGTTTCTCGCATCCTCTATGACGAGATGCACATGCCTGCCCGTTATCGTTCGTTTCACCTCTCGCGCCAGTTCGGTGAGGAAATCGACCTCACCGTCGCCACCGGCGAGGTGATCGGCGGCATCGATCCGCAATCCGTCGAAACGATAGGTCTGCAGCCAGTGGAATGCGTTTTGAAGAAAGAAGGACCGGACCACGGATCGGTTAAAGTCCGGTGCGGGTCCCCACGGCGTCGCGTCCTTCTTGAAAAATGCGGGCACGTAGGCTTGAAGAGCGTTTCCTGCAGGGCCAAAGTGATTGTAGACGACATCAAGCAGCACCATGAGACCGTAGCCATGGGCTTTATCTATGAAAGCCTTCAGTTCGTCCGGCGAGCCGTAGTCCCGTTGCGGTGAAAACTGCAGGACGCCGTCATAACCCCAGCCACGATTTCCTGCGAATGTCGCAAGCGGCATCAGTTCGACCACGGTAATGCCGGTGTCGGCGAGATATTCAAGTTTCTCCCCTGCCGCCGCAAAGGTGCCTTCTGGGGTGAAGGTGCCGACATGCAGCTCATAGACAATCGCTTCGTGCCAAGGCCGACCTCTCCATTCCTGGTTTTTCCAGGCGAAGTCATGGTTGACGATCAGGGATGGACCAAGCACGCCTTCTTGCTGCTGATGGGCAGCCGGATCGGGGACTCTTTGGCCATCGGCCAGCACGAAGCAATAGCAATCGCCGATCTGGGTGGGTTTTGTGATGTGGTGCCAGCCGTCATCGATCTCCTGCATGTCGAATTGCGCATCATTCAACCACAGTTTCACCGTTGCTGAGCTGGGAGCCCAAATCCTGAAATCCGTATCGCCCGATCGATTGCGCTGGACGCCCCATTTGCGATCATTCGCTGCATTCATCACCAGAGCCTCCGGTTATCGGTGGCCTAACCTGTCGATGATCCTGCGGTTCCCGTCTGTCGCCTGTGAGCTCTTATCTTTGCAAAGGCTTCCGGTCGAACATCGGCGACAAAAGCCTTCTCGGGATCGCTGTTGTCGACAAGGCTTTCGAAAAGCGTCATGTATTGCCTGACACTTTTGTCCCACGAAAAATTGGCGCCCATAGCCTGTGCCTGGAGGCGCCTGAAAAGCTCCCTGTCATTATACGCATGGATGGCGCGTTCGAGGGCGGCGCGCAGATCGTCCGTATTCGCCGGCTCGAACTGAAAACCAGTCGCCACTCTCGCTTCGATTGCGGCGTCGTTCGCATCAATGATGGTTTCCGCCAATCCGCCGGTGCGGCTTACAATGGGCAGCGCGCCATATCGCAGTGCATAGAGTTGCTTGAGCCCGCATGGTTCAAATCGCGACGGCTGGCTGATGAAATCCGAGCCGGCCTGGATTTTCTGACGTCAAACCGCAATGCGCCGGTACAAACCTCAAGAGCCTTAGATGAGGTTGCACGGCTTGAGGCATCGCCCGCCCGTAAGACCGATGATTTTGGTTGGACTGCTGACGCCAAGGCTATCGTCGCGCCAAGGATATCAATCCCCTTGCCGTTTTCCTCGACGCCCGACACAAGCGACCGATCGATCTTCATGCGATCAAAGCCGAATTGGCGCAGCGCACCGATACTCGCATAGCCTCAACCGAAATCGTCAAGCGCAAATTTGATGCCAACCCGCCGGAGCTGGTCTATAGACCGACGCGCTTGCTCGGGAGCACGCCCTCAGTTATCTTCAAAGTAAGGTAATTGGGGTTGAAATCAACCTCCACGGCGACAACCTGCGCGGCAAAGTCCGGATTGCAAAATTGGACGGGTGAGACGTTGACCGACAAGGCCAGGTTGGGCCAACTCTTTGCGTGGCGGATCGAGGTTCGCAGCATGTGAGCTCCGAGCGCATCGATGCTGATCAGCCAGGGGGATCCGACGATCTTTCTGCGCAGCCCGCTCAGCCTGTCTCTGCTGATCTTTGCCATTGCGATGCTGGCGCTCGTGCTGTCGCCGAGCATCAGCCGCAAACGCGAAGAAGCTTTCACCGAATAGGGATTATCGCGGTCGCAGTACATTGATGGCGAGGTGCGCAGACCCTCAGCCGGACGGAGGCTCGGCATCGGGCACGACTGACAATGTGTGCTTGAGACATTTGAGTGCGAAACAGGAGCGGGAATGGCGCACACCCTCGATCTTGTAGAGCTTGCGGCGTAGAAACTGCTCGTAGCCTGTGGTTCCTGCCACCGCCACCTTGATGAGATAATCATATTCGCCGGTGGTCAGATAAGCTTCCAGCACCTCCGGAAGGGCGGCCATGGCTGCGCCGAAACGTTCCAGAACCTCGTCATCGTGGCGCTCCAGCATCACCTCGATAATGACAGTCTCGGTCAGTCCCAGGTGAGCCTGATCGAGAATGGCGGTATAACCACGAATGACCCCTTCATCTTCCAGCCGCTTGACACGCTGCCAGCAGGGGCTGGGTGACAACCCCACCTTTTCCGATAGTTCCGTGTTGCTCAGCCTGCCGTTTTCCAGCAGGGCCCGCAATATTTTGCGATCAATTCTGTCCAGCGGCTTCGTCATGCCGGTCTCCCCGAAATCTGCTGCAAAAAAATCTGCCGTCCATGAGACCGCTTACGAAAGAAGTGTCTTCTTGCCCGCTGTTTGCCGGTGTCATTCGAAAGCACCTTTGGCCAGTCTTTGAGTACCGTACTGCAAGGTACAGACAGCACGGAGGAGCAGGCGTGGCACCAGTACAGCAACAGCATTTTCCAAGGCCGAGAACGCTGATACATCCCGGCATCTCCTCGCCGGTGCGCATCAACAGCCTGCGCTCGCCATCTGCGCGGCATGTGCGGCTGCTCATCGCGCCGGGGTGCAGCCTTTACGATGGTATCGTGCAGCCGCTCTTCGAAAACGGCATCGAAAATGCGTCTCTGACCATTCTTGGCGGTTATTTCGACATATTGTCCTATTGCGTGGCCCCGCCTGATCCTTCCGGCAATGCGGTCATCGCCTATACGAAACCCATCGACGCAGGAGCAGCCTGGCTGGTCTTTGGCAATGCCACGCTTGGGCGCAGCATGAAGGGCGAGCCGATCGTTCACTGCCATGCGGCGATGCGGACTGTGGCGGGGGTGGTCAGGGGCGGCCATTTGCTGACGGAATCCTGTATTGTCGGAGAAGGCGGCATTTCCGCGCTTGTGACCTCGCTCGACAGTTTCGTGCTGCAGCAGTCATTCGATCCCGAAACCAATATTCCTCTTCTTCAGCCACGCAACCGCACGGAGCGCGCCGATGAGCACGCATGACAATGTTGAATCCGGCTCCATGGGCCGTGTGGCTTATGCCCGTATCGCGCCAAATGAAGACCTGGTGCTCGGCGTCGAAAAACTGTGCCTGGCCGAAGGGTTCCGCAATGCTTTTGTGCGCGGTGCGCTTGGGAGCCTGGTCGATGCATGTCTCGGCACGCGCAACGGCGCGTTTTTGCAGATAAGCGGTCCCGCCGTTGAAATCGTCTCGATTGCCGGTGAAGTGCGCGCCCAGCCCGACGGTTCGCTGCGCGCCGCGCTGACCGGCGTAGTCGCGGATACAGAAGGCGCGGTTTACGGCGGCCCCTTCATTGCAGGTGCCAACCCCGTATGCATGACCTTTGAAGTGACGCTGGAGGAATGGTTGCCCGCGGAGAAGCCGCAGGCGGCGTGAATTGCAGTACGATCGGCCATCGAGTGGCGCAGTGTCGCCAGCCGCCCCGGCGCAACTCATGAGGCTGCCTCTTTTCTTTCGGTAAGAAGCAGTTCGAAAGTGACGCAAACCGGGTTTTTTCCGCGCACCAGCCGCCCGTCGCTGATGTGGGCGGTGAGATCGACCATGGCAATCTCCAGCGCCGCGTGTTGACCACCCGTGACGCGGCCATTGCGAATGAGGATTTCGCTGGCATAGGCAGCGAGAGTGGTCCCGTCTTCATAATCCACACCGATCAGGCTGCCGATACCATTGACCTCAGCTGCGCGCAGGCCGAATTGCGCGCAGGCCGCTTCAAGGGCCGTGCAGATATCGGTGTTGGGCCGCACGGTGCACAACAGCGCCTTCAGGCCCGCATCCTTTTGATTGCGCGGTTGCGCAATGGGCGTGAAGAGGGGGAAATTCGTTTCCTCATCCTTTTGCACATCGAGGATCGCGCCATCCAGCGCCAGAGCCTCAAGCGGTGTTTCCCCGGCAAATTCGGCCTCGAAAGGCAGCAGATGCCCCATCGATAAAATACCTTCAGCGCTTTTCCAGGAACCATGGCAGTGCAGAAAAGGCTGACCGTCGCGTCGCCCCATATGCAGGCCGGCATCGATGATCGTACCATCAGGCATGGAAAAGGTTTCGCTGTACCAGGCGGCATGGGTGTCATCGGGGGAGGCTGCGGGCATGACATAATGCAGCCGCTTCATCGGCACGTTTTTAAGCCTCACATAACCGCCATCGAAACCCTGCTCCGCAAACGCATCAGCAATCGCTTCGTTGACGCATACGCCGGGCCTCACCGTCAGCGTGACCGGATGGGCGTGGCAGCCGACGACGCGAAAGCGTTCGGGCGTCACCGGTCCGGGATGGACGATGCGGCGGGGAAGCTCCTGCGTGCCTGTCTCCGTCATACCACAAGCCCAGCGGTAATGAAGCCGCCATCCACCGCCAGCACCTGTCCGTTGACGTAGCTCGCCTCATCCGACACGAGGAAAGCCACGGCAGAGGCAATCTCGTCCGTGGTGCCATAGCGGCGCATGGGAACGCGGCTGTGCCACTGGTTGCGAACGTTTTCGGTATGAACGGCCTGGGTCAGCGGCGTATCGACCGGCCCGGGAGCGATGGCATTGACGCGAATGCCCGATTGACCCAACTCGTTTGCCATCACCATCGTCAGAAGATTGACGCCGCCCTTCGAAGCGCCGTAGGCGCTGCGGCCACGATTGCCGCACATGCCGGAGACCGAACTGATATTGACGATGGAACCGGCGCTCTCACGGTCCAGCCAATAACGCGCGGCGGCGCGCCCCACCGCAAAGCTGCCGACCAGATTGACATCGACGATACGGCGAAATTCTTCGACACTGGTATCGATGGAAAGCTTGTCCATACCGATGCCAGCGCTGTTGACCACCGCCACAAGACCCACCTCATGCTCTCTGTTACCGGCCGTCAGGGCGGTGAATGCCTGCTCTACCGAGGCTTCATCCGCCACATTGCAGACGATGCCGCGCGAGGCGTCGATGCCGAGTTTTTCGCAGGCCGCATCCAGCGCTTCGCGCTTGAGATCCAAGAGCCAAGGCTGCCAGCCGCGCGCCATCAAAAGCTGCGCCGTGGAAAAACCGATGCCCGATGCGCCGCCAGTGATGGCGACGGCCCCTTTTTTCTGTGTCGTCTGCTGTCTCATTCCATCTCCTCCCGATCATGCGCTTCGGCTTTCAGCCGGTCAGTTTTTCTTCGAAAACCGGGATCTGGCCGCGCCTTTCCAACTCCTCACGGATCATTTTCTTGGTGATCTTGCCATAGGCGGATTTCGGCATGGCATCCCAGAACACAACGGTTTTCGGCAGCTTGTAGCGAGCCATCTTGCCTTCGAGATAGGACTTGAGGTCGATACCGGCGATATCAGCACCTTGACGCGCCACGCAAACCGCCACGCCTACTTCTCCCCACACCGCATCCGGCACGCCCAGAACCGCGGTCTCGGTGATATCCGGATGCATGAGGATTTTTTCCTCGATCTCGCGCGGGTAGATGTTGGAACCGCCGGAAATATACATGTCGGAGGCGCGCCCGGTGATGTAGATGAAGCCGTTCTCATCACGGTGGCCCAGATCGCCGGTGCGGAACCAGCCGTTGCGGAAGGCTTTGGCATTGGCTTCCGGGTTATCGTAATAGCCTGCGAAAACGGCGGGACCGATAACGCAGATCTCGCCGGTTTCGCCAGCGCCCAGCTCATCACCCGCGTCGTTCTGGATCTGCACTTCCATGCCGGTACGATCATAACCGCAGGTGCCGACCCGCGCCTCCGGTCCATCCTCGGTGCTGTGGAGGGAAGGGGGAAGCACGGTAATATTGCCGGTGACTTCGCCAAGGCCGAAATATTGCACCAGAACCGGGCCGAGCTTTGCGAGCGCCCGTTTCTGATCGGCGCGATACATCGGCGCACCGGCATAGATGACATAGCGCAGTGACGAATGATCGAAACGATCGACCGAGGCGTCTTCGATGAGCATTTTCAGAATGGTTGGCACGGTGAATGCGTTGGTCACGCGCCACTTCTCGATCAGCGCCCACACAGCCGGCACATCGAGTTTTTCAACAGCCGGAAGCACCGTTTTTGACCCATGCGCCACCTGCACCAGTTGGTGAATGCCCGCGCCATGCGAAAGCGGCGCAACGACAATCGAGGCATCGCCCGTTCCCGTTCCCGGCATCAGGTCGCAAAGATGGTTGGTGATGACGAAGGCCATCTGGCCGTGGGTCAGCACCGCAGCCTTCGGGCGGCCGGTGGTGCCCGAGGTGAAGAAGAACCAGCAGGGATCGTCTCGGTTCACTGCCTCGCTTTTCACCCTCTGGCCAAGATGACGTGCGACAATGTCATCGTAGTCCTCGCCGAATTCTGCCGGACCGATGGCGATTGTGAAATCAATCGCGGATGCCGCGCGGCTCGCCCTTGCATGATTGGGAAAAGCGCTGGCGCATATCATGCCGCGCGCGCCGCTGGCTTTGGCCAGGTAAGCCACTTCATCTGGCGACTGACGATAATTGGTTGGCACCCACACCGCACCCACGCGGAAGCAGGCAAACATGGATTCGAACATCTGGTTGTTATTGGAAGACTGCACCAGAATGCGGTCACCCTTTTTGACGCCGAATTCGGTGACCAGCGCCTGCGCCATGGCATCGACGCGGGCATCCATTTCGGCCCAGGTCCAGGCCCTGTCGCCCCAGACGAAACCTATATCGGCGGGGTTACGGCGCGCCGCCTGGGTGAGGAAATGCGAGAGATTCATCACTCGCGTGGTGGACGGCGCAACACCGCCCGGGGGATGCTGCGCGGCGCTTTGTATCGTCATTTCACCCGCTCCATGATCGAGACATAGTTGGCAACCGCAGTGCCACCCATGTTGAAAACACCGGCCAGCGACGCGTCGGGGATCTGCATATCGCCTGCCTCACCCATCAATTGCATCGCGGCCATGACATGCATCGAGACCCCGGTTGCCCCCACCGGATGCCCTTTGGATTTCAGGCCGCCGGATGGGTTGATCGGCAGGCGTCCGGTCTTCAGCGCCGTTCCTTCCCGGACAACGCGATGTCCTTCACCGGGCTTCGCCAGCCCCATGGCCTCATATTCAATAAGTTCGGCAATGGTGAAGCAGTCATGCGTCTCAACAAAGGAAAGGTCATCGAGGGTCGCTCCGGCGAGTTCCAGCGAGCCAGCCCAGGCACGGCGCGCGCCCTCGAAGGCCAGTGGGTCGCGGCGGCTTAGAGCCAGAATGTCGTTGACATGCTTGCGGCCCCTAAAGCCTATGGCGCGGTTGAGAGTAGCGGCTGTTTCCTCGTCGGCCAGAATGATGGCGGCGGCGCCATCGGAGATCAGCGAGCAGTCTGTGCGGCGCAGGGGCCCTGCGACATAAGGGTTCTTCTCCGATACCGTGTTGCAGAAATCGAAGCCGAAATCCTTTCGCATGTGGGCATAAGGATTGACCGCGCCATTGGCGTGGTTCTTGGCGGCAATCATCGCCAGTTCTTCCGAGCGATCGCCATAACGCTGGAAATAGGTCTCTGCGATACGCCCGAACTGACCGGCAAAGCCGCCTGAAATATCGGCTTCTTCAGCCCGGTAGCAGGCGGAAAGCAGGATTTCGCCGACTTCCGCCGTTGGCAGCGCCGTCATTTTTTCGGCGCCGACAACGAGCGCGATTCGGCCGCGCCCGGCTTCGATGAAATCCATGGCGCTATAGAGGGCGGCCGATCCTGTCGAGCAGGCATTCTCGAAACGCACCGCGGGCGTATAGGCGAGGCGTTCGTCGCCCATGGCAACCAGCGCACCCTGAAAATCCTGTTTCGAGAAACCGTTATTCATCACACCGACAAAAATGCCGTCGATATCGCCGACATGGACGCCCGCATGCTCAATGGCCGGCGTCACGACCGAGGCCATCAGTTGTTCGGTATTTTCAAGGGCCGATTTGCCGAAAGGCGAATGCGCCCAGCCGACGATCTGTGCTTTGCTCATCTGCTCGTTCTCCTTGCCTGTCGCTTCGTTTCACCATCGCCGCGCGTGCGAGCGCGGCTGGCCATCATTTCTGCAATGCGTGTTTCGATGCGCGTCACTTCCTCGCGCAGCAGCGCCGCCAGTTCCGGCTGCCGCTCCGGGCGCATGCGGCTATCGACAGCGGCAATGCTCAGCGCACCTGCCAACGCACCGTCAGGCGTGCGGATGGCAACGCCGATACCCCAGGAATTCGAAAGGATCAGGCCGGGGTTGAGCGAATAACCATTGGCTCTCGTCAACTCGACATCGCGGCGCAGTCCTTCAGGGGTGATACCGGGATAATTTGCGGCAATCAGCCCGCCATTGGCGGCGATGACGCTTTCCACCTCGGCATCGGGCAGGGCCGCCAGCATGGCAAGCGAACCGGCGCCAATGCCCAACGGGTGCTCAAAGCCGGCCTGAAGCGCATGGGTACGTACCGGCCAGGTGCCTTCTTCACGATAAAGGCAGAGCGCAAATGTATCGCGGCGCACGGAAAGAAAGCTCGAATCCTCAGTGCGGCGGGAAAGACGTGTCAGCCCGTCCTGGGCCATTTGCAACAGTCCGAAACGGCGCGACGACAGGCTGCCCAGCACATAAGCCTCTTCACCCAGATAATAACGCCGTGTCTCCTCGTCCTGCTCCACGAGGCCGGCGCGGATTAGCGCCAGCAGCAGTCGGCGAGCCGTGGGTTTGTTCAGCCCGCTTTCGGTGACAATCACCGACAATGCCACGCCGCGTTCGGCATGACGCCCCACCATGGAGAGCAGCCCCAGCGCCCGGTCTACCGCGCGCGCACCTGTCAGATCGTTTTCTGTCGGGATCGTCGTCGCCATATCAGGAAAATGCCCCCACCGCACAGCTTTGTCCGCCATCGACCGGCAGACAGACGCCGGTGATGAACTTCGCCTCATCGGATGCCAGAAAGGCGGCGGCGCGGGCGATATCGAAGGCATCACCCATGCGGCCAACCGGAACGGCGGCATTGCGCGCCACCACCATATCCTCGACGGAGGCATATTGACTGCTGATCTGCTTGTAGATCAGCGGCGTGTCGATCATGCCCGGAAGAATGCAATTGGCGCGAATGCCCTCTCGGGCATATTGCATGGCGAGCGCCACCGTTGCCTGGTTTACGGCGGCCTTCATCGCGTAGTAGGCAAAATAGGGATAGCCGGTCCAGCGGATGGAGGCGAGCGAGGAGATGTTGACGATGGCACCGCCGCCTTGCGCCAGCATCACCGGCAGCACGGCCTTGGCGGTGCGATAAACGGAGCCGATATTGAGATCGACGGAGGCGCGAAAGCTTTCCTCATCCAGCTCGACAGGCCCGCCCATATGGGTCACGCCAACATTATTATGCAGAATATCGATGCCGCCGAAAGCGTCACAGGTACGGGCAACAGTTGCCGTTACGGAATCGAGCTTCGTGACGTCTGCCGCAACCGCAATCGCCTCGAAACCTTCGTCGCGAATGATCTGCGCCGTCTCTTCGGCGGCGTCAGCGGAGAGATCGACACAGGCCACACGCGCGCCTTCGCGGGCAAACTGCACAGCCGCAGCCTTGCCATTGCCAAAACCCGGACCCGATGATCCTGCACCAAACACAATGGCGCGTTTTCCCGTCAGGCGACCTGTCAAAACAGTCTCCATTGCAATCTTCAGAAATAGTCGGGTCGGCCCCGCCAGAGGCGGGGCCAATTATGCAAGACCGATCAGGTCAGGCTGGCGCCGACGGCCTTTTCGAGAATGGCCCAGGCTTCGTCGCCATATTTGCCCTTCCACTCGGAATAGAAACCGGCGTCCTTGAGCACTGCCCGGAAGAGAGAGGCGTCGGTGTCGTTGAAGGTCATGCCCTTGCCGATGAGGTCTTCCTTCACCGAAGCATTCAGTTTTGCCACATCGGCGCGCTCGTCCTTGCCGGCCTGATTGAGGTTTTTGGCAACGATGGTGCGCAGGTCATCCGGCAGGCGTTCCCAGGCGCGCTTGTTGGCCAGGAACCAGAAGCCATCCCACATGTGGTTGGTGACCGAGCAGAATTTCTGCACTTCGAACAGCTTGGCAGTTGAAATGATTGCCAGAGGATTTTCCTGGCCATCGACCACGCCGGTCTGCAAGGCGGTGTAGACTTCCGCGAAATTGATCGAGGCGGGAGCCGATTTAAAGGCCTTGAACATTGATGTCCAGAGCGGGCTCACCGGTACGCGGATCTTGAAGCTTTCGAGGTCGGCAGGCGTCGCGATGGGCTTGGACGCGCTGGTGATCTGGCGGAAGCCGTTGTCCCAGATGGTGTCCATGGCAACGAGGTTCTGCTTGGCAATTTCGCCGCGCACATATTTGCCGAGATCGCCATCCATAGCCGCCCATACGGAATCGTAGTTCGGGAAGGCGAAGCCGATGCCGCTGATCGATGCGTTCGGCACCAGTGTCGACAGGATCAGCGGCGAAAGCGTGAAGAATTCAACGCCGCCCGAGCGAACCTGGCTCAGCACGTCGGTATCGGCGCCCAGCTGGCTGCTGGGGAAGATATTGATCGTCACCTGGCCATCGGTTTCCTTGGCAATACGGTCGGCGGCTTCCTTGGCGCGGATGTTCATGGGGTGCGCGGCGGGCAGGTTGTTGGCATATTTATAATTGTATTGCGCAGCGCGGGCGCGCGACACAAAAGCGGTGGCAAGAACGGCGGAACCGGCACCGGCCAGCATGGTACGTCTGTTGATATTCATTGCTTTCTCCTCCCAAAATAAAAGCATGTGTCGTTAATCGGCGTCGCGGACATCCCCGCCACGGTCTCAGAGCAGAATTGTCGAAAAGCCGGGAATTGCGGCAATCAGCAGCAGGCCTATGACCATCGCTGCAAGATAGGGCCAGATGGCGCCCATGGCTTCATCAGGCGAGACATTGCCGATCTTGCAGGCGATGTAGAAACCGATGCCGATGGGCGGCGCCATCAGGCCGATATTCATGGCAACCACAACGACCATCGAATAATGGATGTCGTTGATGCCAAGCGTGCGGGCAATGGGGAACATGATCGGCGCGAGCAATACGATCGCGGGCAGGCCTTCCAGCACGCAGCCGAGGATCATGAAAATCACGATCGACACGACCATATAGGTCATCCAGCCACCCGGCAGATCGGTGATCATGGCGGTGAGCTGGAAGGCAAAGCCGCTTTGCGTCAGCCCCCAGGCCATGGCCGAGGCGCAGCCGAGGATCAACAGGATAGCGCCGGAAAGGGCTGCCGTTTCCACCAGCATGGAGTAAAGCTTTTTGAGGCTGATGCCGCCATAAAGCACCGCGCCGATGATCATCGCATAAAGCACGGCAATGGTGGAAACCTCGGTTGCCGTCGCCACGCCGCCGCCCACCAGACTGCGGATCAGGAAGGGCAGAACCAGTGCGGGCGCGGCAATCAGCGCTGCCTTGCCCACCAGCGGCCATGGCGTGCGTTTTGCACCTTCCATGTTTTCATGCCGCGCCTTCCAGCGGGCCAGAACGGCCAGCACCAGAAGCAGCACCATGGCAATCATGAAGCCGGAGGTGAACAGACCGGCGATCGACACACCCGCCGCCGAACCGAGCACGATGAGCACGATGGATGGCGGAACAGTATCAGCCATGGCGGCGCCGGTGGCCAAAAGCGCGATCATTTCCTTGGGCTTGTGGCCACGGCGCTTCATTTCCGGAAACAGTGCGGGTGCAACCGTTGCCATATCCGAAACCTTCGATCCGGAAATACCAGAGACCAGGAATAGCGAACCGAGCAGGACATAGGACATGCCTGCGCGAATATGACCGAACATCGAGGAAAGAAGCTCGACGATCGCCCTGCCCATGCCGGTAGCATCGAGCACGCAACCCAACAGCACGAAAATCGGCACCGACAGCAGAATGATGCCCGACATGCCCTCATCCATACGCCCGATCATCACGATGGTTGGAACCCAGGTGGTGAAGGTGAGATAGGAGAGTGTTCCAAGGCCGAAGCAGAAGGCAATCGGCACGCCCAGTACCAGAAACACCGCCACGAACAGGCCAAGAAAGATTGCCAGATTGATGTTGCCCAGGGATTCAAGCGCCGGCGATGCCAGATAGAGCAGGCCGGAGACGACCGCGACGGTTACAACGGCCGCGATAATGTCGCGCAGCCTTTCCTTGCGAAAGAGATTGTTGAAGACCAGAAGCAGCATCAGACAGCAGCCCAATGGCAGCGCCGCGGCGCGGAAGGTCATGGGAATATTCAGCGCCGCCGACGTGACCACCCATTCCTCGATGGCATATTCTACGGCCGGCGTGATGATCGCACCTAGAAATGCCGCTACCAGCAACATCGCCAGCGAATTGATGTAGCCCAGGAACCGTTGCGGAAACATGTTGAGAAACAGCGTCAGGCGCAGGTGTTCGCTGCGATCGATGGCGATTGCCGCACCCAGCATGGCAAACCACAGGAAACTCATCGATGCCATTTCATCGATCCAGACGATCGGCAGATGCAGGGCATAACGCGATGTCACGCCCAGCAGAAGCAGGCCGATCATGATCGCCAGCAGCACGGCTGCCACAGCCTCGACAGGTCGCATGAACCACGAGCCCGTTACCGGCTCCGTATGCAGCAGCTCGCCATCGAGTACAAATACATCGTCATTTGTGCTTGCGGTCATGGTCATTGGGCCTCCTCTCCCGCAGAACAACCTTCGCAATGGATGGCGGCCAGCAAACAGGGCCCGTGCCGCGACCGCGACATCAGGATGTATCTGTTGTTGCCAGACTGGCCAGACCTCCCTCAAAGTCTGAAAGTATCGGTATATTGCCTCCACAATATGGACCGCTACAAAATCATCTATTCGAAATACATACAAAAATTGACGAAATCAACTGTAAACATACGGATTTGTGTAGTTTATTTGCGCATATGGAAGGTCCATATAGTGGATCGATACTTGATATCGACCCAAAAGCCATGCGCAAGGGCTTCCACGCAAGCGCCTGTCAACGGGAGCCCCGGTGTCGGGTGGCGAACGCGCCATTGCCGCCGCCCGCGGTGTATTTCCGACCATGCTTTTTATATCGAAGGGGAAGATACGGCGACGCTGACCGTTGTTACCAGGCATCTTCGTCGATGTTGGCGGCATCTGACAGCGACATCGTGCGCGGATTGTTAACCACAGCAGCTAGGTCTGGTCCATCGCGCTTTCCGTTAGCAGAGCAAGTACCGCCCTTGAGTTCGAACGCCATCTCAAGCTGCTGCAGGTCGTACAGGCAGTGCATGCTCCAGTAGTCTTCTCGACCAGCACCGGCTGCACCTTCATCTGCTCAGCGACGATGCCGGCGGCCTCGTTGCACCCGGATGAGCAACTTCGCCAGTTTGTCGGAATAGACGCGATTGCGACGATCGAACTAGTAGCGTTGGAATTTGTCTTCTCCTCAGTAACAGGGAAGCCTTGGCCTTTCTTGTCGCGTAATCCGGACCGTTTGGAATCGAGCAGCATGCCGGCGACAGGCCTTCGGCGCTTTATACCCACCGTACGTTCCGCAGATCAGCCCATGGACACCGTTTTTGACAATGAGAGCGAGAACGAAAAGCGGATCATGTTCCAACTGAAACGTTTGGCGAGTCCCAGCGCGGAGTACAAATTCCTGATCGATGTCGCCGCACGCGACGTGCCTTGGGGCGGCCTCGCCAGCCCATGCAAATAAGCAGAATTTCTTAAAGTGTAATATTTTCAATATTCTGCACACCATCAACGTGTGAAATCGCGGAAATGAATTATTTCCTTATAAGCAATGTATAACAAGATTATACAATTTCGTTGACTCATCGCGAAAGCCGTGTCAGCTTTTTCAACGTCGACAGGAATGGAATGCGCCCACACGGGTTCGGGCAGGAGGTTTGGATGAAAAACGGCAAGAACGGCTTGTATGAAGATATCAAGCATCAGATTCTGACGATGGAACTCGACCCCGATCAGGATCTCGATGAGGTGAGCCTCGGCGCACGCTACGGCCTGTCGCGCACGCCTGTCCGAGAAATTTTTCGCCGTCTCGAGGGTGAGGGTTATATCGACATTCGGGCAAATCGTGGCGCGCGTGTCATTCCGATGAATCACCAGACGCTTCGGCACTTCTTTCTGGTTGCACCGATGATCTATGCCGCGATCGGCCGCCTTGCCGTACAGAATTTCCGGCCGAAACAGCTTGGCGAATTGAGGGACACGCAGGAGCGGTTCCGCACGGCCATCCTGAAGGGCGATGCGCCGGCCATGGTCGTGGAAAACAACCATTTCCACGCGCTGATCGGCGACATGTCCGGCAACGTTTATCTGCAGGCGAGCCTCGGGCGACTGCTGATCGATCACGCCCGCATCGGCCACACGTTTTACCGGCCGCGCAATGACGACATGCGCGAACGCCTGAAGCTTGCCGTCGAGCATCATGACGGTTTCATCGCAGCGATTGAAAAGCATGACGAGGACGCCGTTGTCGATCTGGTCTTCGAGCATTGGGAATTGTCGCGCGAGAACATGGAAATGTTCATCGCACCACAGGGAATGAAGGCGGATGCCCTCGTTGAGGTGCCCGTCGCAGCGATGGAGAAATCGTCTTGAAGTTCGAAGGCATATATACTCCGGCGATCACGCCGCTTGGGTCCGATGGGCAGATCGACCGTGACGGTTTCGCAGCCGTTCTGGAGCAGCTGATCGAAGCCCGCGTCCACGGCATCATCGTCGGCGGTTCCACGGGTGAATATTACGCGCAGACGGCGCAGGAGCGCTTCGATCTCGCCGCTTACGCCAAGCAGGTCATCGGTACGCGGCTGCCGCTGATCGTCGGCACTGGCGCCACGCGCACCGAGGATTCCATTGACTATGCCAAGGCCGCGAAGGAAATCGGGGCGGACGCCATTCTCGTCTCCTCGCCGCCCTATGCGCTGCCGACGGAGCGTGAAAATGCGGTCCATGCGCTGGCCGTCGACCGCGCCGCCAATCTGCCGATCATGCTCTACAACTATCCCGCCCGCATGGGCGTGGTGATGGGGGAAGAGTATTTCTCCCGCGTCGGCAAATCGAAAAACGTCGTCGCCATCAAGGAAAGCTCCGGCGATATGGGCAACCTGCATCTGCTCGCCCGCAAGTTCCCGCATATCGCGCTCTCCTGCGGCTGGGACGACCAGGCGCTCGAATTTTTCGCCTGGGGTGCGAGAAGCTGGGTCTGCGCGGGCTCGAATTTCCTGCCGCGCGAACATGTGGCGCTCTACGAAGCCTGCGTTCTCGAAAAGAATTTCAACAAGGGCCGCGCGATCATGACCGCGATGCTGCCGCTGATGGATTTCCTCGAATGCGGAAAATTCGTGCAGTCCATCAAGCACGGCTGCGAGATCATCGGCCTGAAGGCCGGTCCCGTCCGCGCGCCGCTCAGGCCGCTCAATTCCGAGGAAAAACGCACCCTCCAGACTGTCGTCGCCACCTTGAAGCGCACGGTCGCCCAGATTACGTCGGGAGCCAATCATGCATGAACCTTTGACCGCCGCCGAATACCGCGCGATCGCCGCCAAACTACAACTGCCCGCCAATGCCTTCATCGACGGCGCTTTCGTGCCGGCGAAATCGGGCAAGACATTCACCTCGACCAACCCCGCCACCGGCGAAACGCTCGCCGAAATCGCCGCCTGTGACGCGAGCGATGTGGATTTCGCCGTCGCCAAGGCGCGGGAGGCCTTCGAGGACGGCCGCTGGCGCAATCTCGCGCCAGCCGACCGCAAGGCGATCCTGATCGACTTCGCAAAACTTCTGGAAACCAACCGGCACGAACTGGCCGTCATGGAAAGCCTGGACAGCGGCAAACCGGTCCGCGAGTGCCAGACGGTCGATGTTCCCGATACGATCCATACCATTCGCTGGCATGCCGAACTGATTGACAAACTTTACGACAATACCGCCCCGGTCACCGGCAATGCGCTTGCCATGATCGTGCGCGAACCCGTCGGCGTCGTCGGCTGCGTCCTGCCGTGGAATTTCCCGCTTTTGATGCTCGCCTGGAAGATCGGCCCGGCGCTTGCCTCCGGTTGTTCGGTCATCGTCAAGCCGGCGGCGGAAACCACGCTGACGACGTTGCGCGTCGCCGAACTCGCCCATGAGGCCGGCATTCCGGCCGGCGTCTTCAACGTCGTCACCGGGGGCGGCAAGGAAGTCGGCGAGCCGATCGGCCTGCATATGGATGTCGACATGGTGGCCTTCACCGGCTCCACGCCGACCGGACGGCGGTTCCTGCGTTACGCCGCCGATTCCAACCTCAAGCGCGTCGTGCTCGAATGCGGCGGCAAGAACCCGGCGGTGGTGCTGGATGATGCCGAAGACCTCGATCTCGTCGCCGAACAGGTCGTCAACGGCGCGTTCTGGAACATGGGCGAGAATTGCTCGGCCTCCTCGCGGCTGATCGTCGACGCGAAGATCAAGGACGAACTGCTTCAGCGGATCGGCGCCTATATGCGCGAATGGAAGATGGGTGACCCGCTCGACCCGGAAAACCGCATCGGCGCGCTGGTCAGCAAGGCCCATTTCGACAAGGTCCACTCCTTCCTCGAGGATGTGAAGACCGAGAAGCTTGTCATCGTTCACGGAGGCAAGACCGAGAAAGGCATCTTCATCGAGCCCACGGTGGTCGACAAGGTGACGCCGACGAGCCGTCTCTTCAAGGAAGAAATCTTCGGGCCCATCCTGTCGGTGACGAGTTTCAACACGCTGGCCGAAGCGGTCAGTCTCGCGAATGACACGAATTACGGCCTTGCGGCGTCCGTCTATACCGCAAGCCTGCGTAAGGCGATCCGGCTGTCGCGCGAAATCCGCGCCGGCATCGTGACGGTCAACTGCTTCGGCGAGGGTGACGCCACCACGCCCTTCGGCGGTTACAAGGAATCCGGTTTCGGCGGGCGCGACAAGTCGATTTTCGCGCATGACAATTATTGCGAACTCAAGACGATCTGGTTCGACATATCGGATCGTTCGGTGGACGAGACGGTCAGATGACGATCCTGAACGTCAGGCGTTTGCCGGTCGAAAACGGCATCTCGGGCTGGGAGGCGATCAGTGAACGTTCCTTCCCGGTCCGCAGTTTGGAAGGCAACGTAACGGCGGACTGGCTGGTCATCGGCGCGGGTTTTGCGGGTCTTTCCGCTGCGCGCCGCCTCACGCAGCTTCGTCCAGGCGACAGGATCGTCGTTCTCGATGCGAGCGAGGTGGGCAAGGGAACCTCGGGCCGCAATTCCGGCTTCATGATCGACGTTCCCCACAACCTCGCCTCCGGTGAATATTCGAGCGGCGCGGCCGACGCCACCAAACTCGAGATGGAGCAGAACCGGTCGGCGATAAAATTTTCCACCGAAGCAGCGGCGGAATACGGAATGTCGCGCCAGACATTCGATCCGGCCGGAAAGATCAATGCCGCCGCCACCGCCCGGGGACTGAAACTCAACCAGAGTTTCGGCCTGTCGCTGAAAAACACCGGCGAAAAACACCGTTTCCTCGACGCCGCCGAAATGCGCGCGCTGACCGGATCGGACTACTATCTCGGCGGGCTTTATACACCGGGAGCCGTGCTGATCCAGCCGGCGGACTATATTCGCGAACTGGCCGCCGGCCTGTCGCCGAAGGTGGATCTGTTCGAAAATTCGCCTGTCACGGCGCTCAGACACGAAAATCACATCTGGACGGCGGTGACGCCGAAGGGCGGCGTTAGCGCCCCGAAGGTCATTCTGGGGGTCAACGGCCATATCGACGATTTTGGCCATTTTGACGGACGGCTGATGCATATCTTCGCCTATGCGTCGATCACCGCGCCCTTTCCGGCGGACACTTTCGGCCGCAGCGTATCGGGCGAAGACAAGTGGGCGCTGCTGCCCGCCGATGCGATGGGCGCAACCGTGCGCAAGATCACCTCGGGCGGCCAGTCACGCATCGCGATCCGCACGAAATATACCTATGAGACGACGGTTGGCATCAGCGAGCGGCGGCTTGCGAAGATGGCGCAGGCGCATCGGCGCTCGCTCGACGCCCGCTTTCCCGGCCTCGGCAATATCGGCTTCGAGCACAGCTGGGCCGGCAGGCTTTGTCTCAGCCGCAATCATGTGCCCGCCTTCGGCGAGATCGAGGAGGGGCTTTATTCCGCCTGCTGCGAGAACGGGCTAGGCACCGTGAAAAGCACGCTTGCCGGCATGATGGCGGCGGAACTGGCGACCGGCAACGCTTCCAGACACCTTGAGGAATACATGGATCATCCCAAGCCCACCCGGCTGCCGCCGGAACCATTCGCGTGGCTCGGCATCAATTCGGTGATCCGTTTGCAGGAATTGCGTGCAGGCCGCGAGGGATGAACCCTCCTACGCAATGTGAGGGCTGAGCCAAGCACGAAGCCTTCGAGAAGAATGGGAACAAAAACTAGGAGAACTATTATGAAGACTTTATGGAAAGCGCTCTGCGCGGCTGCGATGATCGGCATGACGGTATTCTCCGCCAAAGCGGCGGAAAAGACGATTACGGTGGGTACGATGTCCTGGGAGGATCTCACGCCCATCACCGGGATCACCAAGAAGGTACTTGAGGATTCCGGTTACGCCGTGAAAGTCGTGTCGTTCTCGGAATGGGGTATTGCCTATGCCGCCCTCTCCAAAGGAGACATCCAGCTTCTAGCCTCGCAGACCGACTACGTCGCTCAGGACTACTGGGACAAGAATAAGCGACGTCTGGAAAAGATTTCGCCGGTGTCGCATGGTCTCTACCAGGCGATCGCAGTTCCGAAATACGTGACGATCGACTCGATTGATCAGTTGAACGACAACGCCGACAAGTTCGGGGGCAAGATCATCGGGATCGAGCCGGGTTCAGGCCTGATGCGCGATGCCGGCAATGCCGTCAAGGATTACGGTCTGAAGCTCCAGCTCGTCGAAGGCAGCACGGCCGCGATGACCGCCGCTCTGAAATCGGCAATCGACCGCAAGGAATGGGTCGCCGTCACGATCTGGGAACCTTCCTGGATGATGCAGCGATACGACGTCAAGTTCCTCAAGGATCCGAAGGCCGTATTCCCGCCGCCGCAGAGCTATTACTGGATCGGCCAGAAGGGTTTCTCCGAGAAATATCCGCATGCGCGTGAAGTGGTCGCCAGCATTTATGTGCCGCTTGCCGACATCACCACGATCAATGGTGCGGTCAATGACGGCAAGACAATGGACCAGGCGGTCAAGGAATGGACCGACAGCCACGCCGATCTTCTGAAGCGCTGGGAAAATATCAAGGGCGAATGACCCAGAACGTGCGGGCCACAAAGGCGGCCCGCACGCGGATTTCCAAAAGTTGAAGGCCGGCCCCGAGCAGGCCCGTGGGGAACGCGATGAATTCTGTGATGAACGAACCCAACGAAGTGTTGGTTGATTGCCAAAACGTCTGGAAGATTTTTGGCGCGCGGGCGCAGGCCGCCGTGAAGGCCGTCTCCGAACGCGGATTGTCAAAGAAGCAGATACTAGAAGATTTCGACTGTGTCGTCGGCGTCTCCGACGCCAGCCTTCAGGTTCGCCGTGGCGAGATCTTCTGCATCATGGGGCTTTCCGGCAGCGGTAAATCCACCCTGATTCGGCTCCTCAACCGCCTCATAGAGCCAAGTGTCGGCAAAATCACGGTGAAGGGCAAGGATATCGCCAGACTGAACGCCGCCGAATTGCGCGAATTGCGCGCCCGCAACATCGCCATGGTGTTTCAGAGCGTAGCGCTGCTGCCTTATCGGACGGTGCTTGAAAACGCCGGTTTCAGTCTTGAGGTTCGAGGCGTAGCGAAAGACGAGCGCAACCGCATAGCCCGCGCGGCGCTTGAAAAGGTGGGCCTCGCCGACTGGACGTCGCGGTATCCCCACGAATTGTCAGGAGGCATGCAGCAGCGCGTCGGACTTGCCCGCGCCCTGACCGCCGACCCGGAAATCATTCTCATGGACGAGCCGTTCAGCGCGCTCGACCCTCTTATCCGTCGGCAGCTCCAGGACGAATTTCGGCAATTGACGAAATCGCTCGGCAAGTCCGCTGTCTTCATCACCCATGACCTCGAAGAGGCCATCCGCATCGGCGACCGCATCGCCATCATGAAGGACGGCGTCATCGTGCAGGTGGGAACCGCCGAGGATATCGTCACCAAACCCGCTGACGACTATGTCGCCGATTTCGTGGCAGGCATCTCCAGAATCCATCTGGTGAAGGCCTATTCGGTTATGCAGCCGGTTGCGGAATTTGCGGCCTCGCAGCCCCAGTGCGATATCGGCACGCTGCTCAGGGCTTCGCCACAGGACGATATCGGCGCGCTGATCGATCTGACGATGCAGTCTGACCACGATGCCGTCGCGGTGGTCGAAAAAGATACCGTCATCGGCATCGTCACCACCCGCGACCTTCTTCGCGGTGTGGCCGGAACAGCGCAAGAAGAATCCGTGGCGGCATAGCTGGAGGCTCAAGATGGATACCTCGATCATCACGGACCGTTTCGATATCTGGACGGAGGATGCGCTTGGCTGGATCGGCGATAATGGCGAGGGGCTGTTCGATTTCGTCAGCTGGCTGCTTGAGGGCAGCTACGACGGCATCCTGTGGCTGCTCCAGCTTGCCTCGCCCGTCGTCGTCGCACTCATCGCCGTCCTGCTCGGCTGGCGGTTGATCAACCTGGCAGCCGGCATTCTCGCCGGGGTCGCGCTGCTTTTCTGCGCGACCATTGGGCTGTGGGCCGAAACCATGAGCACCCTGGCGCTTGTCACGACCGCAACGATCCTCGCTCTGCTGGTCGGCATTCCGCTTGGCATCCTTGCGGGATTCGCCAAATCGCTCGACCGGGTGCTCGAACCCGTGCTCGATCTGATCCAGACCATGCCGCCTTACATCTATCTCCTGCCTGCGATCGCCCTCCTGGGCTACGGGCCGGCGACGGCGCTCATCGCCACCGTCATCGTCGCCATGCCGCCCGCCATCCGGTTGACCTCGCTCGGTATCCGCATGACGCCACGGGAATTCATCGAACTGGGTCACGCAAGCGGGCTGACACCCTGGCAGATGTTCACGAAGATCAGGCTGCCTTTCGCCATACCCAGCGTCATGGCTGGCATCAACCAGAGCCTGATGATGGCTTTCGGGATGGTCGTCATCGCGGGTATCGTCGGTTCCGGCGGCCTCGGCGAAACGATCTACGGGGCAGTACGCACGCTGGATATCGCCACCTCCATCAACGCCGCGATCGCGATCGTCATTCTGACCATGGTGCTGGACAGGCTCACACAAAGCGCGGCAAGTCGCGCAAAGGCAGGTGCAAGATGAACTTCGATTTCTTCCGATTTTCTCCGGGCACCTATCTCGCACCCGCCGTGGACTGGCTGAATACCAATTTCCACCCGTTTTTCGCCGCGGTAACCAACCTCATCGAGAGCGTTCTCGGTGCAATCGAAGCCGTGCTGCTCTATCCGCCCGCCTTTGCCCTGATTGCGGTCGCGACATTGCTCGCCTTTTTCGCCATCAATCTCAAGGCCGCAATCGTAACGGTGCTTGCGCTTGCCTTCTGCTTCTTCGCCGGCCTCTGGACACAATCCATGCAAACCCTGGCGCTGGTCACGGTGGCTGTCATCATTTCGGTGTCGATCGCCTTTCCGCTCGGCATCCTGGCGTCCCGCCATAAACGTTTCGAGACAGCCCTCCGCCCCGTGCTCGACATCATGCAGACCGTACCGCCATGGGTCTATCTCATCCCGGCGGTGATGATCTTCAGCCTGGGCCGCGTGCCCGCGATCATCGCCACGATCGTCTACGGCGTGCCACCCATGCTGCGCCTCACCACACTCGCCTTCAACCAGGTGCCGAAGGACTTGCTCGAACTTGGACAGGCGAGCGGCGCCTCGCCCCGTGCGATCCTCTTCAAGATCGAAATCCCGTCCGCCACGCCAACGCTTCTGGTCGGCCTCAACCAGTGCATCCTGCTGTCGCTGGCCATGGTCGTTCTTGCCGGGCTTGTCGGTGCGGGCGGACTTGGCGCTGAAGTCACGCGTGGATTGACGCGAATGGAAATGGGGCCAGGCCTAAGAGCCGGACTGGCCATCGTCGCTATCGCCATTCTCCTCGACCGACTGTCCAGAGGCGCGCTACAGGGCCGCAGGGTATCGGCCGGAGGAAACGGCGCGCACTGAGGAAAAGAGAGCCATGCGCCACAGCTTCTTCTGCATCGATTCCCACACCTGCGGAAACCCCGTTCGCCTCGTCGCGGGCGGCGGGCCGCTGTTGCCGCATCTTCCGATCGCTGAGCGCCGCGACATATTCGTTCGCGACCACGACTGGGTACGGCAGGCGTTGATGTTCGAGCCGCGCGGCCACGATGTGATGTCGGGCGCGATCATCTATCCGGCCTACCGACAGGACTGCGATTTCGCGGTGATCTTCATCGAGGTCAGCGGATGCCTGCCCATGTGCGGCGCCGGCACCATCGGGCTTGTGACGGCGGCTATCGAGGAGGGTCTAGTGATCCCTAAGGTGCCGGGAAGGCTGTCAATTGAGACGCCCGCCGGAAAGGTCGATATTCAATACGAGAAGCCCGCAGACTTCGTCGAATCCGTCCGCATGTTCAATGTCGCCAGCTATCTCCACGCTGCCGATGTGGATGTCGAGGTTCCGGGCCTCGGTCGGCTCGCCGTCGATGTCGCCTATGGCGGCAACTATTATGCGGTGGTCGAGCCGCAAGCCGCCTGGCCCGGTCTCGACGGCATGTCGGCCAGCGATATCGTCGATCTCAGCCGCAAGCTGCGCGACGCGCTTTCCCAAATCTCCAATCCCGTGCATCCCGAAGACGAGAGAATAAGCGGCGTGCACCATGCCATCTGGTGCGACAAACCGGTTTCAGTCGATGCGGATGGGCGCGGCGCAGTGTTTTACGGCGACAAGGCCATCGACCGCTCCCCCGGCGGCACAGGCACCTCGGCCCGCATGGCGCAGCTCCACGGCAAGGGTCGTCTAAAGACCGGGGACACATTCCGTCAGGAAAGCCTGATCGGCACGATCTTCGAAGGCAGGATCGAGGAAGAGACGGCAGTCGGCAGCTTCAGCGGCATAATGCCGAGCGTCTCCGGCTGGGCGCGGATCATTGGGCACAACACCATATTCGTGGATGATCGCGATCCGCTTGCCCGCGGATTTCAGATCGGGTGAGGAGTGCTTTGATCATGGTGGGCATCGGTCGCATCGGCATCCTCGCCCGAAAACTCCGTGATCAACATCAAACCCATTTTCCAAAGCTTCATCCAAGAGTACAAATTCGGCCGTCGCCTCAAGACCCTTAACTGGCTCACGCCTTACGAATTTATCTGCAAACGCTGAACAACAGAGCCGGAAAGATTCATCATCGATCTGAACTGATGGAGTAGATGCCCCTTACAAAGGATGTATCGGGCGTGTCACTTCTAATGGCGCATAATTATCGTACTAGGCGCCTACGCCGCCTGGATCGAAGGTAAGGAGTTCAATGTCGGCGCGTTAATTAAGCGCGCTTATCTACACCTGTCGCTTAATTAAATGAAATGCGCCTTGCTTAATTAAGGGGCGCGGCTGATATTGGGTTATGTCTGATTCCCAATCCAGAAACCGCTTGGGTCGTTTCGTCGAGACGGTCGCTGCCAGTGAAACAGTGTGGGCGTTCGTGCCCCCACCATTGCCGCCCGAGCCGGCGATTGATGTACTTTCATTGCTAGAGCGCCTCAGCTTGGCTGAGCGAGCGCTAGGACGCCTTGATGGTATCACAATGCTGCTGCCGAGACAGGAGCTGTTTCTTTATATGTATGTGAGAAAGGAAGCCGTTCTTTCCTCGCAGATTGAAGGCACGCAGTCGACGCTTTCTGATCTCTTGCGGTTTGAGACCGAAGCTCAAGCCGGACAGCCAGTTGATGATATCCGTGAAGTCTCCAACTATGTTGACGCCATGATGTATGGTTTAGAGCGGCTAGAAACGTTGCCCATGTCGTTGAGTCTGATCCGTGAGATGCACGCCAGGCTCCTGCACAGTGGGCGGGGAGGCACCAAGGATCCAGGAGAGTTCCGCCGCTCGCAAAATTGGATTGGTGGCACGCGCCCCGGTAACGCACTCTTTGTGCCGCCACCCGTCACTGAAATGGCTGGTTGCCTGGATGCGTTCGAGCGCTTCATGCATGACGACCAATCGCGACTACCGGCGCTAATCAAAGCTGGCCTGCTGCACGTGCAGTTTGAAACGATCCATCCGTTCCTCGATGGCAATGGTCGTATTGGCCGCCTGCTTGTAACCCTATATCTTTGCATGAACGGGGTTTTGCGAAAGCCGCTGCTCTACCTCAGCCTTTATCTGAAGTCCCATCGGAGAGAATACTATCGGTTATTGCAAGAGGTCCGTGAGCATGGAAACTGGGAAGCCTGGCTGGACTTTTTCCTGGCCGGCGTTGCCGACACTGCCAATCAAGCCTTTGAGGCAGCGACACAGATCGTCGATCTTTTCAAGGAAGATCGCGAGCGGATCACCATGGAGAGTGATAGAGCGGGGTCGGCCCTTCGCATTCACGAGCTTTTCCAGCAGACTCCTTTTCACACTGCGAACCAGATTGTTCAGATCACGGGTTTGTCCGCACCAACGGTCAACGCCGCACTCGCTGATCTGAAGCGATTGGGCATCGTTGATGAGGTTACCGGACGCAAGCGTGGCCGCGTGTTCAGCTATCAACGATACCTCGCAATTCTAGGTGAAGGCACCGATCCCTTGCCTCTCAATTCATGACAAATAGATGGGCCAAAGGTTCGATTTCGTTGAGGCGAAGACGCTGGCCAAGAAATTCGCTTGAGCCATGAGCGGCACGCAATGACCGCTTTGCGCCGACAGGAGACGTTGCGGCAGGCGGCTTCTTTTACTACGGTTTGTGGGCACCAAAGAGCACAAAGGGGACAGAAGATCAGCGCCATCAAACTAGCTGCGTTTGACGTAGACGGAACCATTCTGCGGGGCGAAAATATCTGCGGCTGTATTGCCCGGAAACTAGGCCGTACGGTTGAAATGGACGGTTTCGAGCTTCTTCGCTCGCGAGATGAAATTGCCGCTGGACGCGAAACAATGTTGGAGTGGTATGCCCCCTTTGACCGGGCTGCCCTGATCGGACATCTGTCGGAGCTTCGTCTAGCTCCGGGTGTCAAAGAAGGGTTTGCGCGCCTCAAAGAGGCCGGAGTCAAGATCGCCCTTGTGTCCATCACTTGGGAGTTCGCTGTCGGCTGGTTCGCCTCAGAACTGGGTGCGGATTACGCCGTCGGTACCGGCTGGCAAGAGAAAGGGACCATCGATCATTTCTGGCCGGAAGATAAAGCCAGCTATTTGAGCTCCCTGATTGCCGAATTGAGTATCGACAGGGATGCCGTCGCGGCGGCGGGGGATTCGCACGGAGATATCCCTATGCTCAATCTCGCCTCCCGAAGCTATTTCGTGGGCGAGCACCTGCCGTCCGAATTAAGCCATGCAAAACACCTGCACAATGCGAATATCGAGGAAATTGTCTCAGATATGCTGGCATGATCGGCCGATGCAGATTACCGCTTTCGGCCCCAAAACAGACATTCTCCAAAGGCCAAGTCTTTGGTGCGCCTTAAAGTCCCAAGCAGGGGAACCTGTGCCGACGGTTCAGATCTCTTCAAGAGCTAAACGAAGAGGTCGGCCCAGACGCAGACTGTCATCACTATCCGAGCCGAATATCTCATTCGATCTTACGCGGCTTCCCAAACCTGGTTGAGGATTTTGGCAGCCAGGGCCGCCTTGTCTTGCGGTAAGAAGCGACCGTAGTGCTGCTGCACGACATCTGGCGTATCTTGAATGGCATAGCTTGCCTGCTCGTAGGATCCGGTCTGTTTCAGAATATGCGTCGCAAGAATGTCCCGCAGGTTATGCGGCCCATGCGGCAGCAGGCCCTTGATCGCGCCCCGCCCGGTGTAGGGATTGTAAATGCCGTAGCGTTGAATAACGCTCCGCCAGGCCTCGTAGAATGTGGTCGAATTGTAAGCAGCATCAATGCTGGTCGTTTTCACTGTCTTGACGAATAGCGTTTGGGGATCTTTCGCACCGCCGAGCAGAACTCCACGATGCCTGTCGATATACGCGTCGAGGTATTTGTAGAGATCGAGAAGGTCGGGCAAAATCAACCGGAATGGCTTCTGTCCGAAGAAGGAGGAGCCCGAGTTTTTGAACGCGACCGATGGGATAAGGACCTCCCGCCCATGATCGCGGTCGCTCCAGCGCAACTCTCCGCACTTCATGTCTTCAAGTCGACGTTCTGAGGTCGGATAATGTCCGCGCGGGCAGACGCGTAACTGGCGAAGGTTCTTTTGCCGCAGCCCAAGGTGCAGGCCAAGCCGAAGCAGCAGGAATGATCTCACGGCTTCGGCCGCCGGCCGGGGATATCTGTTCTCATCCGGCATGCGTTCAAGAATCTCATCGGTGATCTTACGATATTCGGCCAATGGACTCTCTGCCTCAAGGACGCACATGACCGGCTCGAATGGATCGCGGTGAACACGCATGACACGCTGAATTTCCTTGGAACGATTGGCGGCATGTCGGTGAAAAGCGTCACAGGCGCCATGCCAATTACGGGCTGCGAATTCAATTTCCTCCCGCTCAATCAAGCCTGTAATCGGTCTGACGTTCTGAAGTAGCTCCGGGTGCTGCCGTATCCAGCCGACGTCCGCGCGAGTAAGAGCCTGGGCGACCATAAGCATGTCTTCTTCCCATTTGGTATAGAAACCGCGTCGCTGTTCCCGCCACCGCAGATACCAGTCCCAAACACCGGGGAATACGAGAAGGCCAAAGCTCAACTGGCTAAGCGGTACGCCGAAACCTCTTACTGCTCCATTCGGTCAGGAAGCTAGTGCGCCGAACATCAATCCGAGATGTTCTATCTTCTGAGAGGCCGTTTCCTCCCCCCAGACGCCATTCCGTTGAAAGCCAATGGCAGTCAGGGTCGAGGTTTTGAAACGGATGAGGTCAGCCATTTCCATGGCAAGCCTTGGCGGCGCATCGATAACCCCGGACAGCAAATCCGGATCATCGTTTTCTGCCGCTGCATTCTGATCGGTGCTGACTGCGGGTGCCAAGGACCGGGGTGATACGGAACTGCCGCCATAAGTGACACCGGGAAAGCGAATGGCATAACGTTGCTTGCTCGCCGCCGCCTGATAGCGGCGATACTCTGTCGATCCGGAAATGATCACCCGGCGCACCCAATCGAGAATCTCCTCCCGCTTAGTAAAGGGCAGGCTGCTGAAGTCATCTGGCAGATGCACCGAAATCCTGCGCCGCTCAGCCGGGCTGATATCGCCGAGATCATGACCATAAAGCGAGCGCGCCTGGTGCGGTAGCTTGTCCTTGAAATATCCTTCCTGCAACCGATAGCGCCGCTCAATGCGGCGCAGGATATTAAAGCTGGCAACGGAGCGAGGCACGCGCTCCCCCTGCATCCAGGATAGCAGCGTCTTGTTATCGAATGTCTCATCCAGATGAACAACGGCGCGGTACAGCTGCCAATATGTGTCGCCGAACCGACGCATATGGTAGACCAATGCGTCCTGAAAGCTCGCCGGATCTTCTGTCGCTTCAAAGAGTGCTTCTGGGAAAGGGCTTATCGGTTTTGGTGCTGGGCCGCGCGATGTTGACGCAGACCCGGCAAAGGTGCCGCCGGTCACCGCGCGTTGTGGCTGTCGGGCGGAGCGTGCGGAAGCTGCCTTCTTGGCGGGCGCCATTTTGCCCGAGCTAACTGTCGGCTTTGGCGGTCGTCGTTCTTCGGCCGCTGGTGGTGCGCCCAGCCAGCGGATGATTGCATCCAAGCCTGGCCGGAGCTGCTTTTTCAGTTCTGCCGTCAACTCGGCTTCGATCCCACAGGCCTGACTGATCATCGTCCAGTCGATACGGCCATTCAGAAGCGGAGGAGATTTCCGGTAGATGATCAAACTGGCCAGATAAGGCCGTATATTCTCCAACACTCTCCTGGATGCGATTGGAGCGATGCGAAGTTCGCAGAATTCCGAAATTTTTCGCTGAAAATGACGTGATGAAAAGTCGTGTTTGGTCATGCTCATTCCGTTTCTCTTGACACCAATGCCGAGGGCGAGCGGAAATAGGGGGCGCCCGTTAACAAAATATGCTTAGGGCAAGTGGTTACCTGCCAATCGCTGCCTCTTGAATGAGGAACTGCAGATCGTGATGATGAGCGATAGACGGACTTGCAATAGCTCATTTATGGCAATAATTATGAGTTATAGAGAGGGGCGCTATAACTCATGAAATGGAACTGGCAAAACACTGATTGGCCAAACTTCAGATACGACACCGCAAGCCTGATACCGTTGGAGCAGAAATTTCTGCAGTCCGCTGGCGAGGTTATCGGTGCTGTCCGACATTTCAACGAGGACGACAGCAACCAACTTCGCATTGAGTTGCTGAGCGACGAAGCGGTCAAGACCTCAGAGATCGAGGGGGAATTTCTGGACCGAATGAGTGTCCAATCATCACTCCGTCGGCAGTTCGGGCTCGACGCTGATGATAGACAGATTCGCCCCCAAGAGCGGGGGATCGCTGAGATGATGGCGGATGTCTATCGAAGCTGGCATAAGCCGCTGCATCATGAGGGCCTGTTCCACTGGCATTCAATGCTAATGGCCGGAAACCGATATATTGAAACAGTTGGTGCTTACCGCAAGCATGAAGACGCCATGCAGATCGTGTCGGGTCGATTGGACAAGCCCACAATCCACTTCGAGGCTCCCCCGTCTCGCCAGGTTACCGGTGAGATGAAGACTTTCATCGCATGGTTCAATCAATCCGGGCCAGATGGCCAAACGTCGCTTCAAGCATTGACGCGTGCAGCAGTAGGACATCTGTACTTTGAAAGCATACATCCATTTGAGGATGGCAACGGCCGAATTGGGCGCGCGCTCGCTGAGAAATCCCTAGCGCAAAACATAGGGCAGCCAAGCCTCATTTCACTCGCCTTTACAATCGAGAAGCGCCGGAAGGCCTACCACTCCGAGCTTGAGCGGCACCAGCGTACGCTCGATATCACCGGCTGGATCAGTTTCTTTGCAGAAACTATCCTGGATGCTCAACGGGCGACGCTTGAGCGCATCGATTTCTTCATTCAGAAAGCAAAGTTCTATGACCGTTTTCGGGGCCAACTGAACGAGCGGCAGGAAAAAGTAGTCGCGCGCATCTTCAAAGAGGGCACGGCAGGCTTCAAGGGGGGGCTAAGCGCCGAAAACTACATTTCGATCACAGACACATCCCGTGCTACAGCAACACGCGACCTTCAGCAGCTCGTAGAGATCGGTGCACTGACGCGCACAGGCGAACGTCGGCATACCCGGTACACGCTGTCGCTGAAGAAATGAATTGATGCTAGACAAAAGCACTAGGTGAACGGCTGTTCGATTCCGCTCAAGAGCATTAAAAACTTCCAGCCGTTTCAGATCGCGGTTTGCCGGAGGGGATTGATGATTTCGACTCCGTGAAAATCTCGCTCATTGTCGGTCACAACAATACAACCGTTGGACTGGGCAATGGCCGCGACAATCGTATCCAGTGCACTTCTTGGACGGCCCGACGCCTTTCCTTGTGCCATCAACTCGCCCCAGATGAGCGCTGCCTTCTCGTCGAACGACAGGATGCGGCCCGCAAAGAGTGCGCGTGGCCCCTCATTACCAGCAAACCAGGCTTCGAGAGCGACACGCTTCTTGCCCGCGGGCTTCTCCAGAATTCCGCGGTGTATTTCAGCGATGGTGAGCGATGCGATGAATAAGTCAGCGTCAGCTTGCTCGGCCATCCACGTCAATAGTGATGCTGACGGTTCAGCCTTGGTAACGTTGCTGAGAATGTTCGTGTCGAGCAGATAACGCATCAGAAATCGATCTCTCGACCTTCTTCGCGTGAACGTGAGATTTCGAGTTCTGCTCCAACGAGGGGTGATCGGCGTAGCGCCGCAAGGATACCACCTCTTTTAGGCGGTTCTCCGGCAAGCGTTTCGCTTACAACAGCGCGCAAACTTGCCGCTTCAGGGCCATCTTCTGCCAACCTGCGCGCTAATGATCTGATAAGGCTCCGATCGCTATCGCGCCCAAGAACTTCGAAACGAGCAAGGCCGCGGTCGCCCAGGCGGCTCCTGTAATTTTGAATTGCACGTGTCTGAGAACTAGCCATCGGATCCTCCGGATATATATCCAGTAATGTAGCGGGAGCCGTACTCTTCTGCAAGTATTATTGGACAGAATGTTGAATGCTGCGGGCGAACCACCTTGAGGAAAATTGCTGGGCCGACGGTTCGGGTCTCATCAAAAGCTAGAATATCTAGACAGTCATGATGTTCACCGCAGTTCATGAGCATCTCGAATTTTGGCGTCATTTTTGATAAATTGATATCAATGCCATCACTTCTGTAGGTTGATATCAGTGCCGGCAGTCACCATTCGTAATCTTTCCGAGGAAACACATCGTGCTCTGCGGGTGCGAGCGGCTCATCACGGCCGGAGCACTGAGGCGGAGATTCGTGACATTATTGAGGCCGCTGTTCGTCCTTCTAAACGTATTAAGCTTGGTTCCTTGCTGACGGCCATTGGTCGCGATGCCGAGCTTTCGAACAGCGACATTGAGGCCCTGCAGAAAAGGTGCGACAGGACACCTGCTGAGCCGATGACCTTCGAATGATACTTCTGGACACTAACGTTATATCCGAACCTAGGAAATCCGTTCCTGATGAAGCTGTAATCGCCTGGTTGGACGCCCAAGCTATCGAAACCCTTTTCCTCTCTGCAATAACGATTGCTGAAATTCGTTTCGGAATAGCTGCGATGCCTTCAGGGAAACGGCAAACTATTCTTCGCGACCGCCTTGAGGGCGATGTGCTGCCACACTTTTCCGATCGCATTCTGTCGTTCGATCTGGCTACTTCTCAGTTTTATTCCGAACTGATGGCACGAGCTCGAATGTCTGGGAAAGCGATTGGCACCGCTGACGGGTACATCGCAGCCACAGCGCTAGCAAAGGGCCTGGCGATTGCAACTCGCAACACAAGCCCTTTCGAGGCTGCGGGGCTGAAAGTCATAGATCCTTGGTCCAGATAATCACAGTGGTCATCTGGGCGTCATAAGTGCATATTCCTTCAAGGCGTATAATCTGGCGGTAGAGGTTACTCTGTCCAGAGGTACATCTCGATGGCAATTAGGGCAAATGGGCTGTAGCGGGCGCTGCCGCGATCTGCCACCGGCAGTTCCGGAACTTGGAGTCAATCAGGCGGCTTCCGGGCGGTCTAGTCGTTCTGAGCCAGCACTTCACGCAGACCTTCGATCGCGAAGGGCTTCGATAGCTGACGCGCATCGCTGATTCCGGATGCGGCCCTGGCGCTATCGTCGCCGCTCGCGAATACAATGCGCACATTTGGCCAGCGCTCCCGGACCCGCCGCGCCAGATCGATACCGGAGATGCCAGGCAACCCGACGTCTGTCAGCAGAACATCGACACCTCGGGTTTCCAGAACGCCAAGTGCGTCTTCGGCAGAACTCGCCTCGAAAACCGAGTGGCCCAGTTCCTCCACCATATCGACCGTCGACATCAAGATTAGCGGCTCATCTTCGACTATCAAGACCCGCGCTTGCGCCGTCTGTGGCTGTGGAGAACTGTCTCCCGGCGTTTGCTCCTGCCGCTCCAGTCTTTGCACAGCGATTTTGTGTTGCTGCGCGTTGCTGAGAACGTGACGAATTTTTCGCGCCAATGCTTCGCGGGTATAAGGCTTTGATAATAGTTCTACGTCAGCATCCAGCCTTCCGCCATGAACGATCGAGTTCTCGGTGTAGCCTGAGGTGAACAAAACCCCGATGTCCGGAAGGAGGGCCTTTGCCTTTCGCGCGAGCTCGGTGCTGCGCATGTGACCCGGCATGACGACGTCGGTGAACAGCAGATCGATGTGCACGCCGCTATTTACGATCGCAAATGCCGACTGGGCATCATGTGCCTTGAGAACGCGGTATCCGAGGTCTGTCAGGAGCGCGACCGACGTTTCGCGAACACCGTCATCGTCCTCGACGACGAGCACAGTTTCTGTTCCGCCTTTCACGGGAACTGCGTTTGCATCGGTCAAGTTGTCCTCGATCTGCATCGTGCGCGGCATGTAGAGTTTCATCGTTGTACCGTGACCGACCTCGCTATAGATCTTGAGATGTCCACCGGATTGCTTCAAGAAGCCGTACACCATGGAGAGGCCCAAGCCGCTGCCTTTCCCGTCCGTCTTCGTGCTGAAGAACGGTTCCAGCACGTGCTCGAGGATTTCGGGCGGTATGCCAGACCCCGTGTCTGTCACGGCGACAAGAACATATTGTCCTGCGCGGACATCGTCGTGTGAGCGAGCATAATCGTCGTCAAGTATCGAGTTCGCCGTTTCGATCGTCAGCCGACCGCGGCCCCCCATCGCATCCCTGGCGTTGATTGCCAGGTTCAGGATGGCGTTCTCCAACTGGCTTGGGTCAATCAACGTGTTCCAGAGGCCGCCGGAGACCACCGTTTCGAGCTCGATCTCTTCACCCAATGCCCGTCTCAGCATATCATCCATATTCTGGATCAGGCGACGAACATTGACTACCTTCGGCTCAAGGGGCTGCCGGCGACCGAACGCCAAAAGCTGCGACGCCAGTTTCGCGCCGCGCGCCACGCCAGCTAGAGCATTATTAAGGCGTTGTTCGGCCCGAGTGTTGCCGTCGATGTCTCTCGATAGGAGCTGCAGGTTGCCGCTTACGACCTGCAGGAGATTATTGAAGTCGTGCGCCACGCCGCCTGTCAGATTGCCAAGGGCTTCCATTTTCTGCGCCTGCCTTAGGGCGATCTGAACGTTTTCCCGCTCGACGGTTTCCTTTTCTAGCTCAAGAAGGGCGGACCTTAATTCTTGGGTACGTTGCTCCACCTTCTGCTCAAGCGTCTGGTTGAGGCTCTGAAGCTGATCCTCCGCACGCTTCTGGTCCGTTACATCGAAGCCATCAACGAAAATGCCTGTGACGTTGCCGACTTGATCGAAAATGGGCTGATAGATCAGGTTGACGAACCGCTCATCCGGCTCCGCGCTGCCTGCACGCTGGAGAAACACCGGCGCGTACTGACCGATATATGGTTTTCCCGACTGAAACACATCATCGAGCAGTTCGAAGAAGCCTTGCCCGGCCACCTCAGGAAGCGCATCCCGCACGCTTAAACCTATGAGTTGACGATACCCAACCAGTTGCAAGTAGGCATCGTTGACAAGTTCGAACGTGTGTTCCGGCCCACTCAGGATGCACATGAAGCTCGGCGCCTGCTGGAACAGAGCCCGCATGCGATCGCGCTCGGTAGTCCGCAACTCGACTTCCGATGCGAGCTGGCGGTTGAGTTGCTGCAAAGCAACCGATGCTTTTTCTCGCATCTCGGCGGCCTCGGCGAGGGCCGCCGCCCGTCGCCGTTCGGTCTCGAACGCCTCAGCGCTCGCCAGTCGTGACGTGATCTGGCCTGCAAGCAGCTTTAGAAAATCGAGATATTCGTCACTCACGGCTCGGTGCGGATTGAGCCCGCTGATCAAGATACCCCTTGATTGCTCGCTGCCCTGTCCGATCAGGGGAACGATCGCCGCCTGAAACGGCGCCTTTGGCCACGGCCCGACCGGAATTTCCTTGGAAGTCGACAGGTCTACCAGTTCAACTGCCTGCTCTGCCCAGGCACGTTCGAGGTTCCAGATACCGACACTACGGCTTATCTCTGGAGGCAGTAGCGCGAGGTCTTCAGGCGCTCCACATATCCACTGGCGCCTGCCATTGCCTTCATCGTCGAAAACGTACAGAGCACTGAAAGGAAGATCCTGAAGGTTTTGCCTAAGCGCTTCTCGTGACGCGTCGAATACACCCCTTTGCGTGTCCACTGCGGCAAGCCCAGAGGCTAGGGTACGCATTGTTGCCAACCGGCGTTCACTGATAACCCGTTCGGTTTCCTCAGTAACAGCACAAAAAACACCCTCTACCTTGCCGCCATCGCCGAGCAAGGGGCTATAGGAGAAGGTATGGTAGGTCTCCTCAGGATAGCCGTCGCGCTCAAGAAACAGGAGAAGGGCCCTGTCCCAGGTCGCTTGCCCGGTCTCGTAGACGGTCGCAAGGCGGCCTTTCACATCATCCCAGATTTCGGCCCACAGGATCTTCGTCGGCACCGCTAGCGCATGGGGATGTTTGTTTCCAAGCGTTGGCCGATAGGCGTCATTGTAAAAAAAGGCGATGTCCGGTCCCCAGCCCAGCCACATCTCAAATTTTGATGTCAGCAAGAGCCTGATCGCTACCTTCAGTGCTTCCGGCCAACCATCAGGCGAACCAAGTGGGTCATTAGCCCAGTCATGACGGCGCATCATTTGCGCCATCTCGCCGTTACCGACGAATATGTCCTGATACTGATCCGAGTTTACCATCATCACTTTCACCGGAGATCGCATTGTCTACTTTGGCCATTGATAACGCTTGTCTAGCCCGCTAGTTCTTGGCGAATGACAGTTTTTGCATCTGGTGGAAGAGATACGACAATGAGCCAGGCGAAGTCGCAACCGGAATGGACAACTGAGGAGCTTCTGCGAGCCATCAAGTCGGCTGGCGTCGCATTGTGGACCTGGACGGTCGACGACGGCACATTCATTATGGATACGAAGGCCTATGAATTGTGGGACATCCCGGTTGAAACCAACCTAACCTTTGAGCACCTTTCCGCGAAAGTGCATCCGGCGGACCGGGATCGGGTACGCGCGGCATTTAATGCGACCCGGGGCATTGATGGCCCTTTCGAAATTGACTTCCGGATCTTGACGAGCGCCTCTGACGTTCGATGGATTTCTGCCAGAGGCCAAGGCAACGAGGGCAATACCGCCACCAAGAAGATGACTGGCGTCTTTTTGGATGTCACGGGCCGAAAGCAGGCTGAGGAAGGTCATGAACTCCTTGCAGGCGAAATGAGCCATCGCGTCAAGAACCTGCTCGCGCTGGCGGCCGGCTTGACGACGATCACATCGCGATCGACCGACACGAAAGAGGAAATGGCCAAGCAGTTGACACAACGGCTCACCGCCCTTGGTCGTGCGCACGAACTGGTGCGTCCTCTTCCGGACGGGCAGGGCAAGGCTGCCTTGTTGGGTGACCTGTTTGCCGTGCTGCTCGCGCCCTACAACGATGTCGGTGCGTTTGCTGGCCGTATCCGCGTCTCGGTTCCACGCATGGGGCTAGGGGAAAAAGCAGCAACCAATCTCGCGCTGGTCATCCATGAACTGGCCACCAATTCGCTTAAATACGGTGCACTGTCTAACGACACAGGGTTACTCGACATCTCCGGCGCGCTTGTCGAAGACAATGTCGAGATCGTTTGGAGCGAACATGGGGGTAAGGGTGATCCGCAGCCAAGGTCTTCCGAAGGATACGGCAGTAAACTGCTGCAGAGGACGATTTCCGGGCAGTTGGGCGGATCGATAGCCTATGACTGGACCGATGGCGGCGTGGTGGTTACCCTTAGGATGAACGAAAGCCGCCTCTCTGCATGAAGCCAGGGCCGTAGATTCAGTGTGATCAAGCTTTGCATCCTGGGATATTTCGCTCGATCAGCATGTGTGCGACAAGCGAGAAAATTAGCGAACGCCCCCTTGGCCGGAAGCACGCGGATGAGACGGTATGGCCATAAAAGCTGGCAGGATCAGGTGGCTATTCTCTAGATCAACGGCCTCGATGACCGCTTCGAGAATCTCACCGGCGAACCACAACCTCAAAGACGGCCACAACCAAAAGGGGTGAAGGCCTTCTTCTGAAAATTAAAGGTTGACGTTTCAGCCGCGGCCCCCTATGTCTCAGTCATCGATCTTTTGCTTGCCGAGCTTTGTCTACCGCGTGATTGGCACCGCGTTTTAAGCGAATTTCTCTTTCAAAAATAGTCGGTTTTTCGTCTGCGTGGCAACAGCTTCGCGGTTCCTCAATCTATGCTTTGAAAGGGTCTTCATGACCACTGGCACAGTAAAATGGTTCAATTCCACCAAGGGCTTCGGCTTCATTCAGCCTGACAACGGCGGCGCTGACGCCTTCGTTCATATCTCTGCCGTCGAGCGCGCCGGTATGCGCGAGCTCGTCGAAGGCCAGAAGATCGGCTTCGAACTCGAGCGCGACATGAAGTCGGGCAAGATGTCGGCCTGCAATCTGCAGTCCGCTTAATCGATATCTGCTCCCCTTTGACCACGGATGTACTGGCACTGCCGGGAGCAATTATCAGTTTAAGGCCAGGCAATTCGCCTGGCCTTTTCCGTTTCGCCTCACGGCCAACGTCGAGGAAATCAATGACAGAGACATATAGTAAATCTCGCCAGCAGGCCGAGGCGGCCTTCGGCAGTCTTCAGACGGCGTTCTTCACCAAGAACAATGCGGCGGAAGAGCTCCAATCCGCGGCTCAGGCACGCGATGCCAAGACCATCAGGCTGCGCGAAGCGCGCCTCGCCAAGGAGAAAGCTGACCGGATCTCCCCTACATCCGCGCTACTTGCCAAACGATCGAAGTCCAGTTGATCATCCCAAACGCAAAAGTCAGGATAGAAATTTGAGACACGCCAGAAACAACGACCTTACCGACCGACGCTCCGCCGCTGCAGACGCCAAAGCAACTCTTCTCACGGCATACCGAGCAGCAAAGACGGCGGCCGGGCCATCTCAAGCCGCCAGGCAGGCGGAGCGCTGAAAGCGTCCCTTGCTGTGTGCTCGAGGGTGCGAGCGATATCGATGAAAAACTCCTCCCGCTTTGTCACGTCAAGATCTTTGATAAAATCGTATGTCTTTTCCATTCTAACGTCACTCTGAACAGACGTGCGAATAAAGACCGAGCTCTTCAAGCCCCGGCCGCGGAAGAGCTAGGAATAGCAGATTTTAGTTTCAAGCCCTTAGTGAAGCTTGAATTCGCTTTCAACGCATCGCCATTCGTTCGGCCCTTTGAGGTGCTGATGGCTCTAGCTGACGGAATGCAAAGGGCCATCGAGGCACACTATCTCTGATGATGTTCATCACCATCGAAGACGAAACGGGGCCTGCCAATGTCGTTGTCTGGCCATCGCTGTTTGAGAAGCGCCGGCGTGTGGTGCTCGGATCCTCGATGATGGCGATCAACGGACGCATTCAGCGGGAAGGGGAGGTCCTCCATCTGGTCGCGCAGCAACTGTTAGACCTGTCACGGATCTAGTTGGTCTGGCTGATCGGGAGACGGACTTCAAGCTGCCGACTGGGCGAGGGTATGAGTTCTCCCACGGCGGCGGCCGTCAGGATTCGCGAGACAGGCCGAAGCCCGTTGTCCCGCGGGATATGTTCGTGCCCGATCTTCATATCGATACGCTGAAGGTGACGAGCCGGAATTTTCAGTGACCTTGTTGCTGAATTAGCGGCCGGAGGTTCAATTTGGTTCAAGGCGAAGAAGACGTCAGCTATCGATGCCATCCTGATGCCTGCCGCACAGACATTGCGCCGGCGGTGCGTCATGTCGCCTCTGCGCCGGTCGAAATCAAAGCAAGCAAAGCGGTTTTTCCGTCTCGAGCATTATTGCTCAGCTCCCCTGACTGGCTTCAGCGGTCGCCAAACCTTTCGCCCTTGCAGGCAAAACGTGTCTGCTCGAACTAAACGTGGAGCCTTGCTGTCGATTTGCGCGGGATCAAAGTTGGGGCTGACACGAGAATTTTGCTTTCACGGACGGCAGTTGTATGCGTGAGCAAGTCGAGCGCGTTGGCCGCGATCTGATCAAAGGGAACGCGGAGTGTTGTGAGTGGCGTCGAGAGATGGCTGACGATCGGTATATCGTTGTAGCCAACCAGGGAGACGTCATCCGGCACAGAGAGCCCCACCTTGTTCAATGCCGAGAGCGCGCCGATCGCGGTATTGTCGTTGACGGCAAAAATTGCAGTCGGTGGATTGCCAAGTGCCATGAGCTTCGTGACCGCTTCTGCTCCCGACTGGATACTGAATGTCGACGGGATGATCAGGCCGGGATCGATTGCAATTGATGCCTCTTCAAGGGCCTGCCTGTATCCGTCGACGCGTCCGGTCGCGCTGGATGCATAGTCTGGACCCGCAATCAAGCCTATCCGCTCATGGCCCAAATCCAGTAAATGACGCGTCGCAAGATAGCCACCGAGCCGATCATCGCCCACCGCAGAGAGGCTGTGACGATCCGTTCTCAGCGCCAGTACAAAGGGGACACCCCGTTCTCTCAGTTCATCGGGGAAACTGTCATCATCACGCGCGGTGGATAATATCAATCCATCGACGCCTCTATTGAGAAGCGATTCCGCTGCCAGGCGATCCGCCTGTGGTTTATCCTCGGTCGTCGCAACAATGGCAAACCGTCCGGTCCGGGCGCAAGCTTTGACAATTGCCTCATACAGCATCGCCATGACGGTATCCGTTAACCGCGGAACGATGACGCCGATCGTCATCGTGTTACCGCGTCGCAAGCTTGCAGCCGAAACATCCCTCACGTAACCGAGTTCCGCCGCAATCTTGCGCACACGCTTGGCTGTTTCGCTGTCCGACCGCGGCAGCCGCTCGTCGAGGATGCGTGAGACAGTCGATTTCGACACTCCCGCGGCAGCGGCAACACTGTGAACAGTCACGCGCGGTTGCCGATGACGCTCTTTTGATTCCATTGTCTTTTTTCCATTCCACGTCTGTTGCCGGGCGCACGCCGAGTACATTGCACGAAAAACGCGGTTGACTCCAGAACAATTCAGATCGATAACGGGAACGTTCCCATTAACGATCCCGTCTGCTGGTCGATTAAGGACAGCAGCTGATAAGGAGGAGAAATCAGATGCAACCCATGGATCTTCGCGGCCTCAGCCCGGCACCCGTCACCGCTTTCACGCGTGATGGTGAGGTCGACTACGCAGCCAATGCAAAAATCGCCAAGTGGCTTGCCTCGATGGATGGCGTAAAGAGCCTCGTCATTCTCGGCCATGCCGGCGAAGGCACGTTCCTGACTGAAGACGAGCGCTTGGAACTCATCCGCATTTACGTTGATGCTGTTGGCGGTTCGCTGCCCATCATCGCCGGTATTACCGGGGAAGGTACGCGGGTGGCTGCGGCAGAAGCCAAGAAGTGCAAGGCTGCCGGTGCCACCGGCGCGCTCGTTTATCCTAACCACGGCTGGCTTCGCTTCGGTTTCCAGAAGGGTGCACCACAGGACCGTTACAAGGCGATCTGGGAAGAATCGGGCCTGCAGGAAATCCTGTTCCAGTATCCGGATGTGACCAAGGCGTCCTATGATCTGGATACGCAGCTGGCAATCGCCACCCAGCCCGGTGTCGTGGCGACAAAAAACGGCGTGCGCAATATGAAGCGCTGGTATGTCGAAATCCCCGAGCTGAAGAAGGCCAATCCGAACCTGCAGGTCCTCAGCTGCCACGACGAATGGCTTCTGCCAACGATGTTCGATGTCGACGGTTTACTCGTCGGCTATGGCAATATCGCGCCCGAGCTTCTGATCGATCTGATCAAGGCGGGCAAGGCACAGGACTATCCGCAAGCGCGCAAGATCTTCGAACAATTGCTCCCGGTGACCCGTGCAGTCTACCACCGTGGTTCACATATGGAAGGCACTGTCGCCCTGAAACTCGGCCTCGTGCACCGCGGAGTCCTCGATCATGCGACGATCCGCGAGCCTTTGAAGAACCTCGGCGAAAAGGCGGAGCAGGAAATCTTTGCTGCCTTCGAGGCAGCCGGCATTGGCCGCGTCGAGCAGCTGCTGGCCGCTGAATGATCTTTTGCCGCCCCCTGCAAGCGCTCGGGGCGGCAAACCAAAGGGGGCCGGCCTGAGCAAAGCAGCAGGTCCGCGCAGGAACAAGTTTATCTCTGACAGGAACGCCGAAACATCGTAGCAACAACGCAGGGAGCGTATCCGTAGCCGGGAGCGAGAAAGGCGACGGGTCGAGGAGGAAATCATGAATATCATGCAGCCACAGATGGCTGACGCGACGGCTGTTGCCGATCCGCAGGCCGACATCAGCGCCCGACTGGAGCGCCTTCCTATCACAAGAGAAGTTTTTTGGGCCCGTAACATCGTTGGAGCGGCGACGTTCTTCGACGGCTATACGGTGATCGCCATAGCCTACGCGATGCCTGTTCTGGTCCGCGAGTGGGGGCTCACTCCATCTCAGACAGGAATGATCCTATCGATGGGATATCTGGGGCAACTCATCGGCGCCATCCTGTTTGGCTGGCTCGCGGAAAAAATCGGTCGGCTCAAAGTTCTGTTGTTCACCATTCTCCTGTTCGTCAGCATGGATGTTGCCTGCCTCTTTGCCGCGGGCGCGGGCATGATGATGGCGTTCCGCTTCGTGCAGGGGATAGGCACCGGCGGCGAAGTGCCCGTCGCCAGCGCCTACATCAACGAGTTGATCGGCTCGAAAGGCCGCGGTCGCTTTTTCCTGCTCTACGAAGTCATGTTCCTGCTCGGGCTCGTCGGCGCCGGTCTGATCGGCTACTTCATGGTTCCGCTTTATGGCTGGAAAGCAATGTTTGTCGTCGGTCTGGTACCTGCCATTTTGATGATCCCGTTGCGCTGGTTCCTGAAAGAGTCTCCGCGCTGGCTAGCGGCGACCGGTCGGTATGACGAGGCCGACGCCATCGTGACACGTATGGAAGAAAGCGCTCGAGCCTCTGGAAAAGAGCTTCCCGAACCTCGGGTCATAGCAACATCCGTCAAGCGTAAGTCCGATTGGAGGGAACTTTTCCAGGGAATCTACCTGAAGCGCACACTGTCGATCTGGGCGATGTGGTTCTGCGCCTACATGGTGGCGAACGGGACGATTACATGGCTGCCGACGCTCTACCGCCAGACTTTCAACCTGCCGCTTGAAACAAGCATTCTGTATGGTTTCATGACGTCTGCAGCGGGCGTTGTGGCCGCCGTCATTTGCGCATTGCTAATCGATCGGGTGGGCCGTAAACGGTGGTATACGGGTGCGCTGCTTCTTGCTCCGGTACCTCTCGTCATTCTCGCGTGGCTTGGTGCAACATCGCCGATGCAGGTCCTCATCCTGGCGGGCCTTGCCTACGCCATCGTGCAGACGGTGACTTTCTCGCTGTATCTGTATTCGGCGGAAATCTACCCGACGCGCTTGCGGGCTATCGGCACAGGGACGGGCAGCGCCTGGCTTCGTCTCGGCTCCTCCGCCGGCCCGATGCTTGTAGGCTTCTTGATGTCCTCCATGGGCATCCAGTATGTGTTCGCGACGTTTGCCGCCATTCTGGTCATTGGTGCCGTTGTGACAATGCTGTTTGCGGTGGAGACCAAAGGCAAGGTTTTGGAGGAACTCTCCCCATAGGAGCGAGCGGAGCTTCCTCACCCGCTTTCCGACCGCCCCTTGGGTCACCCGAGAGGCGGTCGCGTTTCCACTACTGTGACGTCATTGTGTTCCTGCCGCGGACCTCTTATTTTTTCGCAAGGAACTGAGGCGGCGTTTTAACAGTATAAAACTGCGCACGGAGAAGGAGCGACACTAAATGTTTTCCCCGCCTTGCCGGCCTGCCGGGGGTGGAAGTGGACGCGTTTGGATGCCAAAAGCTGATCTGCCGATGAACGTGTTTGATCAAACTCGTCAGGTCGGCGGGTTCGCCTCTGCTTTGTGGATTCGGAGAAAAAGCGGATCGTAGGTTCGAATTTGTTCAACTGCATGGCGGAATCACCGGTTGATGGTTTGTATCCCATCAAATACCTGCTCTGTGGCCTGCTAGGCGATTGATTTATACGTCATGGCGGCTTCTTCCACCCGTCGATCAAGCATATTTCTGGGGAAACGCTTCATAGATTTCGAAGGTGAGATCAGCACCGGCATTGTCGTCGGATATCCTCGTAATTCTGCAGGGCTGATCTCACCATGGGATCAGAGCCTGTAGCCGCCACTCGCTTCGATAACCTGGCCGGTCACCCACCGGCCTTCATCCGAGGCCAGGAAGGCCACCACCGCGGCGATGTCCGACGGTTCGCCGAAGCGGCCAAGGGCGGTATCTGATTCGATGGCGGTCACCATTTCGGCGCTTTCGCGGACAGCCGCGTTCATGTCGGTTCGCGTCCAGCCCGGCGCAACGGCATTCGCCGTGATGCCACGGGGACCCAGTTCCATGGCGAGCGAATGCGTAAAGACGTTGATGCTTCCCTTGGCCATCGAGTACATCGACGCCATCGGCGAGGGTCGTGTGGCGAAACCGGAAGACACGTTTACCACCCGTCCGCCATCGGTCAGGCGGCTGAGTGCGGCCTGGACGACGAAAAAGGGTGCACGGACGAAGACGTTGAACATGGCGTCAAAGCTTTCAGGCGTCGCATTGTCGAGGCCGCCGAAACCGCTGCCGCCGGCATTGTTCACGACGATGTCCAGCGTTCTGCTGCCGTTGCGGCTTTCGAGTTCGGCATCAAGCGCCTCGAACAACGGCCCAATCGAGCCCGCGTCCAGCAATTCAGCTTTCAGCGCAAATGCGCGGCCACCGGATTTCTCGATCTCGGCGACGGCCTCGTCGGCGCCGGCCTTGCTGGAGTTGTAAGTCAGTGCGACGGTCGCGCCGTCGGCGGCGAGACGCTCTGCGATAGCGCGACCGATGCCCCGTGACCCTCCAGTCACGAGAGCAGTTTTTCCGTTGAGAGTCTGCGACATAGAATTTCCCTTCGTTAGCCAAAATGTGATTTCAGTGATTTGCGGACGAGTTGGCGCGCCTGTTCACGCGATCCGTTTGCGTGCGATCGGGCCGGGATTTGCCTCGACGACCGCGAGAGCCAGGCGCACGAGATCCGCGTCGCCGCCAAATTCGTGGTCTGCGATGTGATGCAAAAGCACGCCGAGCTGTTCGAGCTGCCTGGCGCCGGCAAGTGGACCGGCGTTGATGGACTTGAACCCGGCGTCAGCGATCAGACCTCGCGTGACCTCTCCGGCTGCAACGTCGTCGCTCACGTAGAAGATACCGGGCTGCGCCGGCGATGCTGACCATGCAGCCGCCTCGAGCACCGGAGCCGCCAATAGATTGAACGCCTTGACGACGCGTGCCTCCGGCAGCCGCCGTTGCAGGTCTTCCGCGGTCGAGTTGTCGCGCATAAATTCTAGGTCGTGGAAGTGCACGAAGTCGGCAGTAACGCCCAGCGGGTTCATGGTCTCGATCACGGTCTTGCCATCGAGCGCGTTGCCAACCTCGCTCACGATCGCTTCCACCCGGGGCCAATAAACGGAGAAAAGAACAGCTTCACCGAACTCCGCAGCCTCGCGGATCGTGCCGAGCCGAGCCCTATCGCCCAGTTCTGCAAGTAATGGCGCGATTTTCCGGTCCTCACCGTCCTTCGCAATAACAAGTTCATGGCCCGCGGCGGCCCAGGCCCTTGCCAGACGACTACCGAGATTGCCGGCGTTTAAGATTCCGATCTTCATTTTGATATCCTATTCACTTCAACGTTCGCGCTTCCTCGCGGAGCGGTTCGGTTGGAAGGTAGGATATCGCTCAGGGGTAGATTAGGTGCTCGACGAACCTCAGTCTGTTGCTCGCGCGAGCAACAATGGTGAATCATCGCTCGGGCACCGGGATGTTCCGACGCACAATTCTAGTTTCAGCGGGGGGCTCAGCGCAGGCTGATGTCACTGCCGGGCCCCGAAAGCCTCGCGGCAGAGATCAACGAAGCCACGTACCTTCGGATCCATGTAGCGTGTAGAGGCAAAAACGGCGTAAACCGGCATGGGTATGCTTGCCCAACCCGGCAAAAGCCTGACGAGGCTTCCCTCCGCCACGTGTGGCTCAGCCATGAACTGCGGAAGTTGCGCCACCCCCAAACCGGACACGGTCAGGTTCTTGGCCGCAACGATGTTATCGAGCGCGCAGCGTGGCGCTTGCGAAACCTTCTCTGTGGCTTGGCCATTGACAAGGATCCAGCTCGCGCGACCGCTGGACGTTTTCATAATGAGGTCGTGGCGTTTCAAATCGTCGATGGTCCGGAGCGCCGGAGCTTCCCTTAGATATGTAGGCGCGGCATAGAGGCCGTAGGTTATCTCTCCAAGCTTGCGGGCCGACAGATCAGAGTCTTGCAAGGTGCCAATGCGGATCGCAACATCGATCCCCTCATGAATGATATCGACGAACCGAATTGAGTATACCGCTTCCACCGTGACCTTCGGCCACTTGGATAAGTAGGCGGCGATCCAGTCGTCGACGCGTGTCGTGCCGAACTCTGGTGTCGCTGTGATCTTAAGACGGCCCTTGGGCTCCTGACTTTGCTGGGCGACCGCGGCCTGGGCCGCCTCTACGGCGGCTAGGATCGAGGAGGCGCGCTCGAAATAGTCCCTTCCGACTTCTGTCACGCTGAGGCGGCGCGTCGATCTGTTCAGCAACCTCGCCCCGAGCTTTTCCTCGATCCGCTGTACGATCCGGCTCACCCGAGCCTTATCAGTCTCAAGGCGAACGGCCGCGGCGGTGAAGGACTCCTCCATTACCACTGCGACGAAGACCTGCATTTCGGAAAAGCCGATTGTTGATGTCATGGACAACATTCTGTCATGCGCCGTCTAAATCACAAGGCATCCCCAGCCAAATGCCGGACGCCCTTGGGGGCGTCCGGCGGGGGATTACGTCGCTGTGGTCGCTGCGCTAGCCTGGGCCATGAAGAGGTCGACGTGGACCTGCGGCATGCCCTCGAAGGTGCCGCCGATCGGCGACGGGCGCTTTGCCTCGTCTATCAGGCGCCGAGCATCTCCGCGAGACACGGGCGTGCCGGGTTGCGTGTAGGCGCGCTCGGCTTCAGGACCCGTCGCCTGCAGGTCTACCGTTGGAGCGTAGCGCCAAAAGTAGATCGGCGTGCTCGGTTCAATGCGCCAGCTTTCCGCGAGCGAGCCCGCATCGATGGTGTCGAAGCCGATCTTATCGAAGAACTCCGTCACCGTCTGTTTCGCTCCGGCGTCGTCACCCGCGATCGGCAGCGTCGTGCGGTTCGACGAACCCCTTGGCGTCGCGTTGGCCTTCATGTGGAGCCAGCTGAGGTTGTGCATGCCCTTGACGACCTTCGCCCCCGGCAGACGCCGTTGGATCAGCTCGCTGGAAGTCAGCTCGGCCTTGTCGAGAACGTCATTGCTGCCGAATGCGGGATAGTAGTTCGTCTGGTCGAGTACGACCTTGCCCACAAACTTGTCGGCGGGCAGCTGCTCGGTCGCGGCGATCGGGATGGAGAGCGTGACGATGTCACCAGCAGCGATGGCCTTCTCGGTGGTGCCGGCGCTCGCCAGCGGGCCAAGCTCCTCGATCAAGTTCTTGATGGTGTCCGCGCCGCGGGAGTTGCTGATCACCACCTTGTAGCCAGCTGCGGTCGCGAGGCGCGCGACGGCCTTACCTACGAGGCCGGAGCCGATAATTCCGATTGTTTGTGTCATATGAGATGTCTTTCTTAAATAGGCGATAGCCGCCAATGGGTATCATGCGCCCGCACTGTCCCGCGCGCCGTTCGGCGGCGAGCGCTCCAGCAAGCGACACGAGCAAAGTTATGAATCTGATGTAGGAGTTAACAGTCGAGCCGCGGGCAACACACTGTTGTCCCTCGAGCCGACAATGGATCGCCAGCGGTGCAGGCACACCCAATCCCCGAGCGGCAAGGTCGCTCAAAAATGGAAGCGTCATGACCAGATCGCTAAGATACTCCGTGACAACAGAACGGATTCACGCCATTTAGAATCTAACACATGCGGCGCAGCGATTGTCTCAACTCGAGCCTTCGACATCACTCCTGAAGCCATCGCGGCAGACGTCGACAAACCCCCGCACCTTCGGATCCATATAGCGCGTCGACGCAAAGACGGCGTGGACCGGCACAGGGACACGCGCCCAACCTGACAGGACTCTGACAAGGCCGCCTTCAGCTACATGCGGCTCGGCCATGTATCTTGGAAGCTGCACGATCCCAAGGCCCGACAGCGCCAGATTCCTGGCGGCCGTGGTGTTATCGAGGGCGCACCGCGGCGAGTGCCACACCTTCTCCGTCTTTTCACCATTTACCAAGGTCCAGCCCGGACGGCCACGCGGCGCATGCATGATGAGATCGTGCAGCTTCAGGTCGTCAACTTTATGGATAGATGCTGCGCTCCTCAGATAATCCGGGGATGCATACAAGCCGTATGTCAGCTCTCCCAGCCTCCGGGCCGAAAGTCCCGAGTCATCCAACAGACCGATGCGGATCGCCACATCGACACCTTCATGAATGATATCCACGAGACGGTTCGTGTATTCAGTTTCGATGGTCACCTTCGGATACTTGCGCAAGAATTCAGCAATCCAGCCATCGACCCGCGTCGTTCCAAATTCGGCCCCAGCCGTAACTTTCAGGCGGCCCTTCGGTTCTTGAGTCCGTTGTGCCACTGCGGCTTCGGCGGCTTCAGCTGCCGCCAGAATAGACGAAGCGCGTTCGAAATAATCGCGCCCGACTTCTGTCACGCTGAGATGCCGGGTCGACCGGTTCAAAAGCCGCGCGCCGAGCTTCTCTTCCATTCGCCGCACTATGCGGCTCACCCGCGCCTTATCCGTTTCGAGGCGTTCCGCTGCGGCGGTGAAAGATCCTTCAGTCACCACGGCGACAAAGGCCTGCATCTCTAAAAAATCTATTGTTGTTGTCATGGCAACAGTCTGAAACGATCGGACGGACTTATCAATCTTCAAACAACCGCCATTGTATCATTGGGCCACCACCAAGCGCCAGAACTTGCATGGCGTTAAAATGTGAGTGCCATTAAACAACAGGCCCGCAATCTCGCAAATTTTTTGGTAACTTAGCATATTAGAGAGAGACCGAAGGTTCGAGTCCCTTTAAGGCATGGCTGCGATTGGCGGACCGATCATCCTCATCGGCGGCGTTGAAACATGGATGACGAAATACAAGGTCACACCTTCGCCCGTTGTTTGAGAGCCTCCACGATCACCATCATGGCTGGGGACATCTGCCGCCTGCTGGGATAGTACAGATGGTAGCCGGTGAACGGCGGGCTCCAATCATCCAGCACCGCCTGTAATCGTCCTGCAGTAATGTGCTCTTCGACCAAATCCTCTGGCACATATGTGATCCCGAAGCCATTGATGGCTGCTTCGACCTGTGCGATCGAGGAGTTGAAACTAAGTTGCCCGTCTACGCGAACGCGTAGTTCACGGCCGTTCTTCTCGAACTCCCAGGCGTAGAAACCGCCCAAGGTCGCCTGGCGCATATTGATGCAGGTATGGCCGACGAGCTCTTGCGGTACTTTCGGGATGTCGCGCCTGGTAAAATAATCCGGCGAGGCGACGGCTCGCAGCCGCCAATCGGGACCGATCCTCACAGCGATCATGTCCTTGTCGACGCTCTCTCCCAGACGAACACCTGCATCAAACCTCTCCTCAACGATGTTGCGCATGCCGTTATCGCTGTAGAGTTCGACCTTCACATCCGGGTAGTCAGAAAGCGTGCGGGAAAGCTTCGGCCATACCAGGGTCTGCAACGCGTGGTCAGACAGGGTCAGACGGACGGTGCCGGAAGGTTTCTCCCGAAACGCGACAAGATCCGCCAGATCCGACTCGATGCCCTGAATGCGCGGGCCAATCGAACTTAACAGACGCTCCCCCGCCTCCGTGGTGGCGACGCTACGGGTTGTTCGCGTCAAAAGACGAACACCGAGCCGAGCTTCCAACTGCTTGATCGTATGACTCAGCGTCGATTGCGAGGTTCCGAGATTGGCCGCAGCCTTCGTGAAGCTTTTCTCCTTTGCGACCTCAAGGAACCACAACAGATCCTTCATGTCTTCGCGCTGCATCGTCGTGCCTCAGGATTAATGTTGAATATCGATAAGTCCATGCGATTTTGCACGGCTAGTCCGAAAAGTACGACGTGACTATCTTCGTTGCAACGCTGGAAAATCAATTCGACTGGATTAGCGATCAATGACCCTCACTTATGACAAGTCAGAGCAAGGTTACGCTGCTTGGGGCGCCGTATTCTCCATGACGCTGTGTGTTTTCGTCCTGATCGCATCCGAGTTCATGCCCGTCAGCCTTCTCACACCGATCGCGGCGGATCTTGGCGTATCGGAAGGCAACACCGGACAAGCAATCTCGATCTCAGGGATATTCGCCGTCCTGACCAGCCTGTTCATCGCCATCCTTGTCCGCCGCTTCGATCGCCGCGCAGTGGTTCTTTGTCTCACCGCACTTCTGATCTTGTCGGGGGCAGCGGTGACTTTCGCGCCGTCCTATCCATTCCTGATGCTGGGTCGAGCGCTGCTCGGAGTCTCGATTGGCGGCTTCTGGTCGATGTCCACCGCTATCGTGATGCGACTCGTATCGAATGATGAGGTGCCTAGGGCGCTCGCCCTGCTCAACGCGGGCAATGCCGTTGCGGCAACAATCTCCGCCCCCTTGGGCAGTCTGCTCGGCGCTTATATTGGTTGGCGCGGTGCGTTCTTTCTCGTCGTGCCCGTGGCGTTGCTTGCGCTCATCTGGCAGTGGATCAGTCTTCCGAGCCTTCCTCCGCGTGGCGCTGCAACCTCAGGAAACCTCTTCCGGCTTCTCAGACGGCGGGATGTGGCGCTCGGAATGGCCGCGATCCTGCTTCTCTTCATGGGACAATTCGCTCTCTTCACCTATCTGCGGCCATTTCTGGAACGTGTTACCCAGCTCAGTATCGAAACGCTGTCGCTTACCCTTCTGGTCATGGGGCTTGCGGGAGCGGTCGGCACCTGGATCATAGGCAGGCTTCTGTCTCGTCGCCTGTTCAGCGTCCTCGTCATCATCCCGATGCTCATGGCCGTAATATCTGTGATCTTAATTGCGCTTGGCGAGATGACGTTTCCCGTGGTCCTGTCATTGATCGGCTGGGGGCTGCTCGGCACCGCTGCGCCTGTCGGCTGGGGCACTTGGCTCAGCCGCACGCTTCCAGAGGACGCCGAGGCGGGTGGAGGCCTGCAGGTCGCCGTGATCCAGCTTGCAATCACGGCCGGAGCGTCACTCGGCGGACTTCTGTTCGATGTCGTCGGCTGGCAATCCACCTTTCTTCTCAGTGCGGTTCTGCTTTTTGGATCCTCGCTGTCATCTCTCGCCGCGTGGCGCGCAGCCGGGAGGACAAAGTGAGTATCCCCATCAAGAATCCAAGCCGGCGGCACCTTTTCGCGGCGGCCTTGGCAGTCGCGACAGTGCCAGGAGCCGTCTGCGGGCAAAGCGATCCTGATAATCAGGAGCCAACAGGCGTGAAAATCAGGTTTGTATTCCAGGGGCACGAGATGACCGCAACCCTCTATGACAATCCCTCCGCACGCGACTTCGCGTCCATGCTTCCGCTGGATCTCGAGATCGATGATTTCAGCTCCAACGAGAAGATCGCCTACCTGCCACGCAAGCTTAGCATCGACGGGCGGGGACCGTTCTCAAACGAGCGACCCTACGATCTTTGCTATTACGTGCCATGGGGCAATCTGGCGATGTTCTACGCCGACTACAAACATCCCGGCCTCGTTCGTCTTGGTCGGTTCGATGGCGGCTACGAGGCGCTGCACAAGCCCGGCAAGTTCCCGCTTCGCATCGAGCGCATCCAGTAAGCCACCTCACATCGAAGGAGTGACGAGCATGACCAGCAAGACTGACAATAATGACGGCTTCAGTGCCGCCAGACGCAATCTGATGAAGGCTACGGGTGTTGCCGTTGCTGCGATAAGCGTGGTTCCTGCCACAGTCGCAACGCAGGTGCTCGCGCAAACCACCTCGTGGGACAAGATGTTTCCCAAAAGCGAAAAGGTCGATCATCAAAAAGTATCCTTCAAGAACCGCTACGGCATCCAGCTCTCGGGCGACCTCTATCTGCCGAAGGAGCGCGGAAACGCCAAGCTTGCAGCCCTGGTTGTCGGTGGCCCATTCGGGGCTGTGAAGGAGCAGTCTTCCGGTCTCTACGCCCAGACGATGGCCGAACGTGGTTTCGCGACGCTGGCATTCGACGGATCCTACACCGGGGAGAGCGGCGGCGAACCCCGCAACATCGCTTCTCCAGACATCAACACGGAGGACTTCAGCGCCGCCGTGGATTTCATCGGCCTTCAGTCATTCGTCGACCGCGAACGTATCGGAATGATCGGTATCTGCGGCTGGGGCGGGTTCGCCTTGAACGCAGTTGCGGTCGACAAGCGGGTCAAGGCGGTCGTTGCGAGCACGATGTACGACATGACCCGTGTCATGTCGAAGGGCTACAACGACACTGTGACGCTGGAGCAGCGGACGAAAGCTCTCGATCAATTGAGTCGCCAGCGCTGGTCTGATGCTGAAAAGGGAACGCCTGCATATCAGCCTCCTTACAACGAGCTGAAAGGTGGCGAAGCCCAGTTCCTCATAGACTATCACGACTACTACATGACGCCGCGTGGCTATCATCCACGAGCTGTCAACTCAGGGAATGCCTGGTCACACACGACGCCACTATCGTTCATGAACATGCCGATCCTGACCTACATCGCAGAGATTGCGCCGCGCCCGATCCTGTTCGTTCATGGAGAGAAGGCGCATTCCCGCTATTTTGCAGAGACCGCCTTTGCTGCCGCTGCGGAACTGCTGATCATCCCTGGCGCAAACCATACTGACCTTTACGACCGGGTGGACAAGATCCCCTTCGACCGGATGGCCGATTTCTTCGGGCAGTATCTGGCCTAGCCGAAATCCGTCTTGATCGTTTGCCCTGCGTAATGGGCTCGAAACACACATGCGGATGGGGCCGATTGCGGCCCCGTCCATCATAATGAGCAAGGAAAGGATAGCAGATGAAGATGCCGCATCATGGCTATCTCGGCGCTTGCTGTCACGGGAACCGACGCGCGGGAACAGCGCCGTCGCATAGCTCCTGCGGCCGTATATGATGTCTCTCCCGGCCTCGGCCATTTCACCGACGACATCCTGTTCGGTGAGGTCTCGGTGCGGAAGGAACTTACGGCACGCGACCGCAGCCTGGTCACCGTCTCTGCGATCGTGTCCATAAAAAATTTGGAGATGACAGCCCAAAAAACTTGGTTACGTATGTGATCGAACACTTGTGTTGATGGCGTTAAATTGGTGGGTCCAATAGAAATGCCGCTGCCTATCTGGCTTAAAGTCATCATTATATTTGACCTCTCACTCGTGCTTCTGTGCGTATTTTTATACAGCTACTTCACGCACAGGCTCGCAGTTGAAGCGAACGGCTATGGATCGTTTGCTCGATCGATCGGTGGTACTTGGGTAACCTGGTTTGATAGTAAGCACCCAGAGTGCCCATCTTGGGTGATAGAAAAATCCGTCCGTTTGAACAGGCTTTTTGGCCTCATAGGGATAGTTCTTTTCGGAGTTCTCTTTCTCGTGGAAAGATACATTGCTAGTTCGTTCATCTGATGATTATCGAGAGTTTTGTGACTGTCAGGTATTCCCATTTCATGATGAACCTCGTTTTTTGTGGCCGATTGCTGAACAGCTTCAGGGCATCGTGGTGCGCGCAGACTGGCTCTTCCAATAGGTGTCGATGATGTTGCGACAATTCCGAACGACATGATCGCCAACCTCCGGGTTTCCTCCCCGCAGCGTATCCGGATTGCCTCCGCAAAGGCGCACGAACATTGCCTGCTGAACCGCAAACATGAAGTAACCTTCACTGGTCGGTTCGAAGCTCAAACCGGCGTCCCGCACGTTCGTTGCAACTTCGATTGTTGCATCGGAGATGGCACGCGCCACCTTCTCAAGCATCGTCTGTTCGGCTGCTTGCTGGATGGCTAGGAAGGAGCGCTCCTGGGGTGTGGGAATGGGGCAGCTGTCGGTCTTCATCACATTCTCCTTGGTGGAAGGCTGAGGTTCTGATCGCGTTGAGGCGGTCAGCTGGCTACAGCCATGTTTCGGTCGGTTCTCAGCGCGGCTAGTCATTGCGCTCTAATGCAGGCGTGGCAGGCGCCAGTGTCATTCCAGGATGGCAGTGACGCGGATCTCAATTCGCATGGCGGGGAGCCCAAGGGCTTCCACACCGGTTTGCGTCCAAATCGGAGCGCGATCGGGCATGTAATTTCGGAAAAGACCGGCAATCGTCTCGTTTACAATCGGTGGAAAGCCTCCAACGTGATAAGAATTGACGTGGACGACATCCCTCCACTCCGCGCCGGCCGTGGCCAAGGTTCGCTGGACATTCTCAAACGCTCTCTCGATTTCGCTCACGATCGAAACCGGGATTTCGAGTTCATCATTCCATCCGCCCTGGCCGGAGATCTCAATGCGATCACCGATCTTGAGCGCTTGTGAAAAGTGCAAAAGCTCATGGAATTTCTGCCCGTACCCGGGTGTGACGAAAAGTTCAGACTTGGCCATCAAGGTCTCCTATTGTCAAAAGTAGAAGCGTGGAGAAGGCGCCCACCGAAGTGATCAATGGCCGGCATGCACAGGCGATCAACGGTGGGTACCATTATCCTATTCGGAATTTCACGAGAGAAAGTCAGGCGATCGCACCGCCGTCTGCGGTTAGAATGGCGCCCGTAATGACACTCGCAGCCGGACTTGCGAGAAATACGACGGCGTTGGCAATCTCCCGCGGTTCGCCGTAGCGCCCCAAGGACGTCAAGCTCTTCTGGAAGTCTGCAGCTGGTCCATCCGCCGGGTTGCTCTCCGTATCGGTCGCTCCGGGTTGCACGAGATTGACGGTGATGCCACTCGGACCAAGTTCACGCGAAAGACCGCGTGTGAAAGATGTGAGTGCTGCTTTGGACATTGCGTAGGGTGTAATGCCGGGAAACGGTACCCGCTCACCTAGCGCCGAGCCGATTGTGACGATGCGGCCGCCTTTGCCGAGATGCGGGATGACGGCTTTCGCGAACAGGACCGGAGCCCGTACGTTGACATCCATCAACGTCTGATACGCTGAGACGTCAAGGTCCGCGATCGTTCCATTGTGGCCAATCGCAGCGCTGTTTACAAGGATGTCCAGCCCGCCCAAAACGGAGACGGCCTCGCTTACTGAGCTGGCAATCGCCTCGGGGTCGGCACTGTCGGCCTGGATTGCAGCCACACGGCGCCCCATCTTTTCGATCGCTTCCGTTACCTTTGAAGCCTTTTCGGCGGAGCGTTGGTAGGTGAACGCGACATCCGCGCCGTTTTCCGCCAGCGCCAATGCGATCGCAGCACCAATGCCTCGCGAACCGCCGGTTACCAATGCACGTTTGCCTTCAAGATTGATCATATTTCTGTTCCTTTCTTCCTGGATAAGTTGTTGTGCTTCAGGTCATTCGCGAAAGCTGCCGAAGCTGCGAACCGAACCAGCGAACAATATTTCGTGGAGCTCGCTGGCATCCTGTAGGTGCGCGACACGCAAAACTCTGTTGCGTTAGCTGGAACGCTGGGATTGGGTCATAAAACCCGCACCTGTCTTCCCCGCGAAGCTTCGTCTATTGAATTTTTTCAGTGATCCTGGAACCAACTTTACCACGAGACTGTCGTATCGAGCTCAGACGTGTCTGATCAGGAAGCTCCGTATGAACTGAGCGATCTCATCAGCATGTGTTTCCAAGGCGAAATGGCCGGTATCAAGCAGGTGGACTTCCGCGGCGGGCAGGTCGCGCTTATAAGCCTCGGCGCCCGCCGGTAAAAATGCTGGATCATGTCTGCCCCAGACCGCCAGGAACGGTGGTTGGTGATCCCGGAAATACGCCTGAAATTCGCCATACCGGTCGATGTTTGTTCTGTAGTCGAGGATAAGATCGAGTTGAATGTCTTCCGCACCCGGTCGCGACATGAACACGATATCGAGTTGATAACCATCGGGCGAAAGACGCTCTTTTGATGCCCCGGTGCGGTATTGCCAGTTCTCGATAACCTCCGAAGACAACGAGGCCCGACATGCCTCTCTGTTTTCGGCGGAGGGGTCCCGCCAATAGGCCTCCCACGCGGTCCATTCATCACTGAACCCGTCAATGTAGGCGTTGCCATTCTGGCTGATTATGGCGGTGATACGCTCCGGATTGGCCGTTGCCATTCTGAACCCGACCGGTGCGCCGTAGTCGAACACGTAAAGTGCATAGCGGCTGAGGCCGAGCGCCTCTGTGAAGCCTGTCATGACAGCGGCGAGGTTATCGAATGTGTAAGCAAAATCCCCACGTGGAGGTGAGATCGTTCGACCGAATCCGGGAAGATCTGGTGCGATGACGCGGTACCGATCTGCCAGCAGCGGGATCAGATCGCGAAACATGTGGCTGGATGACGGAAAACCGTGGAGCAGAAGAAGCACCGGCGCTTCCTTTGAACCGGCCTCTCTGTAGAAAACATCGATGTCTCCAACATTTTGCGTTTTGTAGTTCACGACCATTTTGGAACTCCTTCTTAAGGGTCTCGGCACACCAACAATCGGCGGATGGACGTAAAATACGACCGAACGGTCGGTTGTCAACCCTTCAAGGTTGCTGTATCAAGTGTCGTAGAACCTGGCTCGGAGAAAACGTATGAAAGTCATGAGAGAAACGATCGTATCGACCGCGAGGGAATTGTTTCGATCAAGAGGATATGCCGGCGCGTCTATGAACGACCTTGCGGACGCCGTGGGCCTGAAGAAATCATCGCTATACGTCCGCTTTCCCAACAAGGAAGCTCTCGTTCCGGCGGTCCTGGATCTCACCTTGCAAGAGACATTCGGTCAAAAAGACCTAGGATCAAGGCAATGGGGCGCCGAGTTCGTCGAGGTCATTGAACTGATTGCAACCACTCTCACCGATCGCGGGCGATGCGTAGGCCTGCATCTTGCTTATGGCACGAGTGACGAGACCCCGATTGCCAAGGATGCAGTTCGAGCGTTTTTTCAAGCGCACCGCGATCATCTGTCCAGCATCTTGTCCCGCGCCATGCCTGCCGATGTAGCTCGGAACATCGCGACTGACACATTAGCCCGTTTGGAAGGCGCCACGGCTTTTGTCGCCATATTCGGGGAGAAGGACGCCATGAAGCGAGCGGTTCGCCTGTCCATCCAAGAAGCTAAAAATGCAGCCGCTACGGCGTCACTGTCTAGCCGGTAGCTCCTACGCAGTGCCGGTCACCGTGGCCCCGCTACCTCATTGAGAATACAGAGCCGTCCGGCGGGAAGCTCATGGCAGTCCTGAAACGTTGACCTTATGCCAAGTCCTAGCTCGATCCCTTGAGGCGGAGGAAAATAATGCCTGTTTGTGCTTACGTCGAGATGACGGATGGCTTGCAGCCGCATGGAGCGACGTGGGACCAATTTTCCCAAGCTCTTGCCAATCGCCGGCCCGATATACTGGTGATGAATGAGATGCCCTTCGGTCAGTGGCTCGCTCGAAAGGAAGATTTTGCCATGGTGGACGAACTGCATGACGCTCTCGGCATCGAGGTCCCATGATATCGATATTTAATTGTCAAAAAACTCAGTCACCGTAGTTCTCGGCGGGAATGCCACTACGTTGCGCTGCAATGTCGACGGGTCTCCCGCTATAGGGCGGGCGCGATCCTGCCTGCTCTTTCCAAAGACGTCTTCGGATCAGGCCTTGTCCGGCCGATCGCCAGAAAATGGCGCACGACCGGCTTGTCGGGACCTTTGCGATAGGTCAGAAGCTTGCCCTGCAGATCGGCATCGGCATTCGAGACCGTCTTTTGCTGGCGCAGGTGCTCGGCCCAGGATTCGACCATGAGCCACTCAACCATCTTTTGCGGATCGGCGCTGTTTTCGGTCACGCCACATACATATGCTTGCAGTCAAACATGGCGCAGGTCCCCGCCCGGACTGGGGACTGCTGGCTGAGAGAAAGCTGCTTGTTGGTTGAAGCCGGGCGAGGGGGACTTACCTTCAGACGGCAATTTCGGACCCGTCCGGGTTCGCTTTGATAAAATACTCGCCGCCATCTCTGAAACTGCGGACTGTTGCGAAAGTGTCTTCCATAAACTGCACGTAGGACAATTTGCCGTTCTCGCCGCGCGCCAGAACCGAGAAAGGCGACGTCACCGTTTTACCCAAAACGCTTGATGTGTAGGTGAACGTGCCGAAGATCGCCGCGCCGTTCTTATTTTCGAAACTGTCCTGGATTTCGAAGTTGTCTGTTGTCCAGTAACGGCCGACATCGATGAAAGTCTGGACTAGCCCCTCGGTACCTTCGTTGGTACCAGCCCAAGGCATGATCCGTTTCAGCTCCGGGTGCTCATAGTTGAGCGAAACATAGATGAAATCGTCTGTGGTGAATTGTTTGACGAACTCCAGGTCGGTCGGGTTCGACAAGATCGACTGCAACACCCCCAAAGGCGATGTCGGTGATGCTGTTTCTGCTTTCGATAACTTTTTCTCGGCGTTCGTATCGGTAGACATGTTTTATTCCTCCTTTTGAGCGACCCTTTTGGTGTTAGCGTTGCGTCAAGCCCGGCTTGAGCGCGATGTGCTTGTGTTCGATGAAATCGTCGAGCGCAGCCAGACCGTTCAGGCGGCCAAGGCCAGACTGTTTGAAACCGCCCTCTTCTGTACCGTCGTAGACCTTCGCCCAGTCATTGATCCACACCGAGCCCGCTTCGAGCGCCTGCGCGACCCGTAAGGATCGATCGACATCGCGTGTCCAGATGCTGGCCGACAGTCCGTATTCATTGTCGTTGGCGAGTTGGATCGCTTCGGCCTCATCAGAGAATCGCTGAATCGTCAGCACCGGACCAAAAGTCTCCTCCTGTATGATAGTGAGACTGTTATCAGAGACTTCAAGAAGGGCCGGGCGGAAGAAGGCGCCATTTGCAAGCGGACCGACTTTGATGGGCCCGCCACGCTCAACCACCTTCGCTCCAGCTGCGATAGCGGCCTCAACAACACCATCAACCCGCTCGACGTTAGCGCGGTCTATCAACGGGCCCATATCGCTTGAGGGGTCGGTAGCGGGGCCAACCTTGACGTTGCGCAACCTTTCCGCCAAGCCGTCGCGAACGGCCTCGTATTTGCCATTCTGCACGAGCAGGCGGGAGCCCGTCATACAGAACTGGCCGCTGAAGACTGTCAGTGCCTTCTCCAGGACCGGCAAAGCGGCATCGATATCTGCATCGTCAAAGACGATCATCGGTGTCTTACCACCGAGTTCCATGCCGAAACGCTTGAGATACCTTGCGCCAGTGCTGCTGATGGCTCGGCCAGTACGGGTGGATCCTGTGAAACTGACGACCGGAACCTCCGGCGAGTCCACGAGATAGGCAGAGCCTTCAGGTCCGCTCTCAAAAAATAGATTGATCACGCCATTCGGAAGATCTTCTGCTTCAGCCATTATCTCCGCCATAACGCTTGCAGTCTGTGCGACTTGCGCCGGAAGCTTGATGACTGTGGTGCAACCAGCAGCAAGCGCTGGAGCCAGCGAGCGGATAGTCAGAATAACCGGCGAGTTCCAAGGGGCGATGACTGCGGCGACCCCCGTCGGTTGCCGAAGGATCAGGGAAATGCTCCCCGGCTTGGGTGTCATCGCCCGTCCGCCTTCGACCAGAGCAGTTGCGGCCGAATAGCGAAGCTTACTCGCAACCATGTCCAGCTCGAACGCGGCTTCTGCCTTCACCTTGCCGTTCTCCAACGACAGAATCTCGAGAAGTCTGTCGCGATTGCGCTCAAAAGCGCACGCTAGTTGGTCGAGCACACGCGCCCGTAGTTCGTGATCGTGCGCCCACAAAGTCTCACGAAAGGCTTTAGAGGCTGCTGCTACGGCAAATTTCGCGGCCTCAAGGCCGTAGTCGGGATAGTGGCCGATTACGTTGTAAGTCGCCGGGTCGATGGACTGCTTCAACTCACCTTCTTGGCACTGGGATCCGTTGATCCAATTGAAGGCTTTCCGGCTCGTTATGCTGTCGGGAGTCATCGTCATATCTCTGGATCCTTCGACTTTTGAGTGATCGTCCAAGATGGACGAGGTTAGAGCCGGCTTCTCGATTGCCGCCGCACAATTGCCTTTTCGATTTTCCCGACAATCGTCCTCACTGCGGGCAGGCTAATGTTTGTAACAATCGGCACGATCAAGAGCGTTGCGCCCAATACACGCAGCGGCGTTGGCCAGTTTTGAGTACGGTCGCCGACGAGCCAGATAATTAGAAGGACGCTCGGGTAGACGGCGAACCAAACCATCACGGTGGTTTTCAAGCGTTCCATGATCGCCTGCCGCCGCCGGGTCATTGCTTGTCCGACCCGTTATCCGGCGCGTTGAATAATCAAGGATAGGGGTGCGTGAGTGAAAGACATGACTACTTCCTTCCAAAGCTAACTCGACATTTTATGGCGATCTGCGCCAGCGTTTGCTGCCTGGATATTGGACAATCGTAGCAGTTGACGGAATAGGGGTACTCGTCGCATCATACCGGACAGAATGTCGTCAATCGTCTCTATAGAGTCCCTCAGCGGCCTTGTCGCATTTTCAGTCGCCGTCGAAACCGGAAGTTTTGCGGCTGCGGGAAGGAAGCTCGGCCTATCCGCATCGGCCGTGGGGAAAGCGGTAGAGCGCCTTGAAGGGCGTCTAGGTCTGCGGTTATTAAACCGTACAACCAGGTCGCTAGCCGTGACCGGCGAAGGTGACATCCTGTACCGGTACGTCACTCGTATCTTGAAAGAACTGCAAGATGCCGAGCAAGAGCTTCATCTGGTCCAACAGACACCCCGAGGTCGTCTCAAGGTGAGCGTGCCCACAGTCTTAGGTCGCAAGATTGTTATGCCTGCGCTCCTCGATTTTCGAACTCGCTTTCCAGAGGTGACGACCGAAATCAGCCTCGATGACGTGAAGGTTGATATCATCGAGGGCGGATATGACGTGGTGCTGCGACTTGGAGAGCTGGACGACTCAACCTTACGCGCACGAAGGATCGGACCACATACGTTCACAACGTGCGCCTCGCCTGGATATCTTGCCCACCGCGGCATTCCGCAAAGTCCAGCAGATCTCCATAGTCACTGTTGTATATACTATCGTTTTCCTACCACGGGTCGGCCAGAGGTCTGGGCGTTCAAGAATTCACACCAGGGAACACCAATCAAGCCGTCTACGATTTTGAACGACGGCGAAGCACTTGCATCCGCCGCACTGGGCGGATTGGGGATTATTCAGGTGCCAAGCTATCTCGTAAGCGACGATATTGCAGCGGGGCGTCTCCAAGCCATTCTCGCAGATTACACGGACGAACGTGGCAGCGTTTCGCTTGTCTGGCCGCCTATGTCGGCAAGAGCGCCTAAAGTTCGCGCTTTCATTGATTTCATGGCCGAGCGCGTTTCTCAAAAGCTTTATTGAGGTGGCGCCCAAGATCCGTTGCCCATCGCCATCAGACAAATTGTCTGTTTGAACCGCACCAGCGCTGTGCCGGAGACCCCAACTTGTGAGAAGTGGGGTCTATGACGAGCAAAACGACGAACAAATTCTCTCCAGAAGTCCGTGCCCGCGCGGTTCGAATGGCGACGGAGCATGAAGCCGACATCCTTCGCGATGGGCGGCAGTATCTTCCATAGCCGCCACGATCCGCTGCTCGGCCCATACCCTCCATGAATGGGTGAAGAAGGCCAAGATCGACAGCGGCAAGCGTGCAGGTTTGCCGAGTGACATGGCGGAGAAGATGAAGGCTCTGTAGCGGGGCAACCGCGAGCTTCGTTAGGCGAATGAGATTTTCGCAAAGCCTCGGCGTATTTGCCCAGGCGGAGTTAGACCGCCCAATGACGCGATGATTTCCTTCATCGACGAACACCGCTGCGATCATTCGCTGCATTCATCACCAGAGCCTCCGGTTATCGGTGGCCTAACCTGTCGATGATCCTGCGGTTCCCGTCTGTCGCCTGTGAGCTCTTATCTTTGCAAAGGCTTCCGGTCGAACATCGGCGACAAAAGCCTTCTCGGGATCGCTGTCGTCGACAAGGCTTTCGAAAAGCGTCATGTATTGCCTGGCACTTTTGTCCCACGAAAAATTGGCGCCCATAGCCTGTGCCTGGAGGCGCCTGAAAAGCTCCCTGTCATTATACGCATGGATGGCGCGTTCGAGGGCGGCGCGCAGATCGTCCGTATTCGCCGGCTCGAACTGAAAACCAGTCGCCACTCTCGCTTCGATTGCGGCATCGTTCGCATCAATGATGGTTTCCGCCAACCCGCCGGTGCGGCTTACAATGGGCAGCGCGCCATATCGCAATGCATAGAGTTGCGTGAGCCCGCATGGTTCAAATCGCGACGGCTGGATGATGAAATCCGAGCCGGCCTGGATCATGTGGGCCAGCCTCTCATCGTAACCGATATGCGCACAGACGAGTTCTGGATAGCGTTTTGCGAGCGCGCGCAAACTATCTTCTAACGCCCTGTCGCCTTCTCCGTGAATAATCAGTCTACCTTTTTTCTCTATGATCAGGGGAACGACGTCAGGTAGGAGATCAATGCCCTTTTGCCAGGTCAGACGACTGACCACGCCGAAAACGGGGCCTTGCGTATGTGCGAGACCGAGAGCTTGAAGCAGGGCATATTTATTCAGGTTCCGCCTCGTCGCCGTGGCCGAAGTGAAATTCGCAAGGATGTAGGGATCGGTCGCTGGGTCCCAGACGTCCTGATCCACGCCGTTGACAATGCCGCGCAGACTGTCACGCCGTCCGGCAAGCACCCCGTGCATTCCCATGCCCGCTTCCGGCATCAGAATTTCCCGTGCATAGGTTGGACTGACGGTGGTGATGGCTGATGCCGTCGTCAGACCGCCCTTTAAAAACGACAGGTCGCCATAATATTCGAGGCAGTCGACGGTGCAGAGGTGGGAGGGAAGGCCTAGCATGCTGGCACGCTCCAGTGGATATTGCCCCTGGAAAGCAAGATTGTGAAGGGTGAGGACCGAGGGCACCTTCGGCGTCGCCTCGGAAAGATAGACGCAGACTAAAGCCGCGTGCCAATCGTGAGCATGAACGATATCCGGTTGCCAGCCGTCCAGAGCGCCAAGGGCGATTTCTGCTGCGACCTTGGAAAGGACGGCAAAACGCACATCGTTGTCGCTGAAGGGCGCTTCCTTTTCGCCGTAGGGGTGACCGTCTCTGTCGAACAGGTCTGCGGCTTCCAGAAGCAGCAGGTTGCGACCACCCGCCGTGACGGAAAAAACCGAGACCGGTTGTCCCAGAATATTCGTAGTCAGACATGCCTCCTGGCCGCTGACAAGCGGACTAAGCCTTCGGTAGAGAGGCAACAGTGTACGCACCTCCCCTCCCAGGCTTTCCAAAGCTTCCGGCAGCGCGCCTGCCGCATCGGCCAATCCGCCGGTTTTGACGAATGGAAACATTTCAGCCGTAACGGCAAGAATCCGCATGTGGCGTCTCCGGAAACTGTATCGATCTGCAACGACGAGGCCCCGGGGACTGCCGGGAACAGGCTGGCGCTATCTTTCCTGCTGGTGACCCTGATGTGTCGTGTTGATTTTTACGTTCGCCTGCTGGCCAGTCCGCGCGGAAGCTTTCTCTTCATTGATGAGAGAGATGTCCTCAGTGCTCAGGCGCTCAGTGTCACCAGGGCCTTCGTGGCTTCTGTTGTCGTTGGGGATGGGAAGGGATTTCTGGGCCATGCAACACCTCGTTTGGTATGAATTCAATCGAGCGACCCCAACCATGCTGGTGCGGGTTGGTTCCCGATTGCTTCCCGGCATGAATATTTTCCATTGTCGCCGATCCACGGGAATCACGACGCGTGGCAAAGCGCCGCCCCCCACGGGTACTCGTGAGTTCATGCAATCGTGCAGTTAGGACAATGTGCCTCGAGCCTCGAAGCAAGGCATCGGCCGAGTTCAGCCGACGCGCAGTACGGTAGCTCTCCAGCAATGCAGCCACGGATAGCAGAGTAACTGTATCGCAGGCAGCAAAATTAGGAGCATTTCCGTAGGCTTTACCCGCCTCAGCTATTATTCCCAAATGCGGGTGTGACAAAGGCCAACTGCGATTATCCAGCAAAAGCTGGATGGCTTATGTATCGTACACTGGAACATCCTCGGGTACGATTGGTTCAAACCTGCAAACACATCCGATCATATAGGACGAGTTAGAGATCGAAGCCTCATGATTCTGTCAATTTCCGACATCAGAAAGTCCTATGAGACCGCTGAAGGCACAATAGCCGTACTCAATGGTGTCGGCTTTTCGCTCGATGTGGGAGAGAGCCTTGCCCTGACGGGCGAATCCGGCAGCGGGAAGAGCACACTCCTTCATCTTGTCGGCGGCCTCGACGTCCCCGACAGCGGCACCATCATAGCGAGTGGCCGCAATATCACCGATCTGGACGATAAAGGTCGTGCGATGTTTCGTCGCCATGACGTCGGTTTGATCTTTCAGCAGTTCAATCTCATCCCAAGCCTTGATGTCGGCTCCAATGTTTCGTTTCATGCCAGACTTGCGGACCGCTTCGATCCGGTCTGGGAGAAGACGCTGGTCGAAACCCTTCGGATCGAAGAGCTGCTCGGCCGCTATCCCGAGCAGCTCTCTGGCGGTCAGCAACAGCGGGTTGCGATCGCGCGGACACTTGCGGCGAGGCCGCCGCTGATCCTTGCCGACGAGCCGACCGGCAATCTCGACGAAGCGACGGCGGACATTGTCATCGATATCATGTTGCAGATGACGAAGTCAGCGCAGATCGCACTTCTGCTTGTCACCCATTCCAGCCGGCTGGCGGCAAAACTTGATCGGCGCATCACGCTCAGTGGCGGGAAGGTTTCGCAATGAACCGGGCTGCCTTTTGGGCGCTGCTCTCGCATTGGCGCTACAGACCGCTTCAGTTTTTCACCCTTATTCTGGGCGTGGCGCTTGCGACCGCTCTTTGGTCTGCCGTGCAGGCCATCAATGCCGAGGCTCGCGCGAGTTACGACCGGGCTGCCTCAGTGTTGGCGCAAAACCAACTCGACCAACTGGTGGCAAAAGACGGCGGAACGATTTCCTTGAAGACTTATGCCCGACTTCGGCGGGCTGGCCTTGATGTCTCTCCGATTATCGAGGGTGAACACAGGTTCGGGACAACGCGTATCAGGCTTGTCGGCATCGACCCGTTGACGATGCCGTCTGAAGGAACGGTTCTTCCCGCTTCGGAGCCATCCGGGCTGATCGACTTCATGACGGTGCCCGGTATGATGATCGTATCGCCTGCAACGGCCAGCACATTAAAAGATACTGCAGACCTTGCCGTCAGAACGGCGGCGAATATTCCTGACAGAGCGGCTTTTGTAGACATTTCCACAGCTGACCGCGTTTTGGAACGCAATGGAAACCTAAGCCGGATCGTCATTTCGCCCTCACAAAAAGTGGATCTTCAGGCATTTGCCACCATCGCACCGGAGCTGACGGTGAAACAGGCCGGCGGGAGGCCGGATGTGGCAAGGCTCACCGACAGTTTTCACCTCAATCTCACTGCATTCGGGTTTCTTGCTTTTGTTGTCGGTCTCTTCATCGTCTATTCTGCAACCGGCTTGTCGTTCGAGCAAAGGCGCGGCACGTTCAGAACCCTCAGATCCCTCGGTATCTCGCTTCGCGCCCTGACGACGATGCTTGTCGTCGAAATAACGCTCTTTTCGCTGTTGTCGGGCGCCCTGGGCGTGGCTCTCGGATACGTGGTGGCCTCGGCGCTACTGCCCGGTGTCGCCATGACGCTGCGCGGCCTTTACGGGGCGAGCGTGGCGGGTTCACTTTCCATTCGGCCAGAGTGGTGGTTGGCGGGCCTTGGCATTGCGGTGGTCGGGACCGGACTTTCGTCGCTGCAACATCTCTGGCGCGTCTGGCGGATGCCGCTATTGTCGGCAGCACAGAGCCGGGCGTGGACAATGGCATCCGCCAAAGGACTGGTGTTCCAGGCAATCACAGGGATAGTTCTTGTTTTGACATCCGGCCTGCTCGTCCGGTTCGGGGGCGGTCTCCTCTCGGGATTTGCGGTGCTGGCGGCGTTTCTTCTTGGTGCGGCATTCGTTCTTCCGCCGCTGCTGGCCGTTGCCATGAAAGCGGGCGAGCAAACGTCCCGGCACGTGCTCACTCGATGGTTTTTTGCCGATACACGCCAGCAATTGCCCGGGCTTTCTCTCGCATTGATGGCGTTGCTACTTGCTTTATCCGCCAATATTGGCGTCGGTACCATGGTTTCGAGCTTCCGGCAGACGTTTCTCGGCTGGCTCGATCAGCGGCTTGCTGCAGAGGTCTATGTAACTGCACGCGACGAGGCTGAAGCGGCCCGCCTGCGCCAATGGTTTCCGGAAAATGCAAGGGCGGTCCTGCCCATCTGGAGCACCAGAGGCGAAATCTCCGGAGGGCAGGTGCAGATTTTCGGCGTTGCCGACGACCCGACCTACAGGGATCACTGGCCGCTGATCCTTGGAACGGCTGCGACCTGGGATGACATTGCAAGCGGGCACGGGGCGCTCGTCAATGAGCAGCTCTGGAGAGCCGGAAAAGCTTCGCCTGGTCAGAAAATCGACTTGCCGGGCGGCTGGAGCGCGACTGTGGTCGGTGTCTTTTCAGATTACGGCAATCCGATGGGCCAGGTGATTATCGGTATCGATGCTTTGGTTCGACACTATCCGGACGTTGAAAAACTGAGATATGGCCTTCGCATGGGGCCGGATGACGTGGCGGATTTCCGCCGACGGCTGATAGACGAGTTCAGCCTGCCGGAGGCCAATATTGTTGACCAGGCTTCGCTCAAACGGCAGTCTGCCGCCATTTTCGAACAGACCTTTGCGGTGACCGGCGCGCTGAACGTACTGACGCTTGCCGTCGCTGGCTTCGCCATGTTTTCGAGCCTGTTAACACTCGCCTCGCTGCGATTGCCGCAGCTTGCACCCGTCTGGGCACTTGGGCTTCGCCGCCGCGACCTGGCGCTCTTGGAGTTCCTTCGAACGCTGGCGTTGTGGTTTGTCACCTTTGTTACTGCCATTCCTGTCGGCCTCGCGCTCGCCTGGGTTCTGCTGGCGATCATTAATGTGGAAGCGTTCGGATGGCGGCTGCCAATGATTCTGTTTCCGTTAGAATGGCTCAAACTCGGCCTCGTCGCGCTGTTCGCCGCCGTCGTTTCGGTTCTCATCCCCGTCCGCCGATTGGCGAAAACGGCACCAGCCGATCTTCTGAAGGTATTTGCCAATGAACGTTAAGCGTATCCTTCTTCTTCTTTACGCATCTTGCTTTCTTTCACCGACGGCGGCGGTGGGGCAGGGTTTTGCCGGCCTTGGGTCAAATGCCGAAGGCTTCAACATTCCGCAAAGGGGCGTGCCGCTTGTTTTTCCAAAAGACCACGGGCCGCATCCGGATTTCAGGATCGAGTGGTGGTACGTCACCGCCAATCTGCAGACGGCAGACGGCGAACAGCTGGGTGCCCAGTGGACGCTCTTCCGTTCCGCACTTCACCCCGGAGAAGGTGCCGGATGGGCAGATCCGCAGACATGGTTAGGTCACGCCGCCGTCACGACCGCAAGCCGTCACCATGTTGCAGAAAGACTGGCGCGCGGAGGCATCGGGCAGGCGGGTGTTGGAGCTATCCCTTTTGAAGCCTGGATCGATAACTGGCAGATGAAGACGGCGACGGCCGGTCTCCCCGATCCGATTGACCAGCTTGATCTGAACGCCAGCGGTGATGGTTTCGAATATCGTCTGAAACTTCAGGCGAATGGGCCTTTGGTTCTCCAGGGAGACCGAGGTTTTTCGGTCAAATCGGCGGCAGGACAGGCAAGCTATTATTATTCTCAGCCATTCTACGACGTCAGCGGCGCCGTCCGTCTCGATGGCAGGCTCCTTGAAGTAACGGGAAGAGCCTGGCTCGATCGCGAATGGTCTTCGCAGCCGCTGGCTTCCAATCAGACGGGATGGGACTGGTTTTCGCTTCACCTGGCATCCGGCGAGAAGCTTATGGCGTTCCGGCTACGCGACGACCGAGGTGGGTATACGTCTGCAAACTGGATTTCAGCCGATGGCGAAACATCCCCGATCGATCCGGCGGACGTGCTGCTCCGCCCCTTGCGAACCGCGAATGTGAACGGCAGGGCGATCCCGGTGGAATGGAGCGTGCAGATACCGAGCCGTGGTCTCGACATCAAAACAGTCCCTCTCAACGAGCAAGCATGGATGGCAACCTCGACACCCTACTGGGAGGGGCCGATAGAGTTTAGTGGAACCACCTCGGGGAGAGGCTATCTTGAGATGACCGGATATTGAAAATCGGATGTCCTACAGTGGAACTGCAGATCTGCAGTTGAAACACCTGCACGCAACGCGCTCGGCTTTCCCGGATCGACACTATGACGTCCCTCCAGAGATAGAATCACGCGCTGCAGATCTGCAGATTGCGACATCGTTTTTCATATGATCATTCTCCTCACGTTCGAAACGAGCGGAGAGAGAAATGCGAATCTTGACGGTCCCTCGTGATCAATACGCCTATCAATTATATGAACTGGCACAGATGCATCGACTTCGCGCGACCGGTTTTCGAGACCGCCTCGAACGGGATGTTACAATCAGCGAGTCGGGCGAGTTTGAGCAACACGACCAGCTGAACCCCACGAACATCCGCGCGGTAGTTGCCTGCGCGCGTCGGCTTCCCACAGTCAACCGGACTATGTCGGAGCGGACATTCCCGCAGCTTTTAGCGAGCGGCTCACTCAATGCGACCGACAGGATGATCGAGAGTTTTCGCGTCTGCATCGCGACAAGGTTACCCCCGGGTAGGGGAGGGGGCCCAAGTCCATCTCGCAGCACTCACAGTGTTCGCGTCATCATCGAGTGGTCGATGGCGAATGGCTACGATGAGATCGGCACGGCAAAAGATCTGTACTTCGAATGCACCCGGGACCGGCCCCGGTGGCCGATAACACCGCGAAGAGAGCCGGTGGAGATCGACAAAATCTCCAGCACTCTTCCTACCGATCAAGCGAGTTTCGAACAGGTCTGCCCGCGGGGCTATCGTTCGATCGCTTTCGGCAATGGCGTGGACCCTGCCGGCGCCAAAACTTCCGGAGCAATCCCGCCACGTTTGACCAACCTAAAGGCGCGTCGCAATTCGGCGCGGGCAAGGACGTGCAAAGATGGATGACACGGTAAAAGACGCTTGGCGACGTGCGCCGAGACTGAATGAGTTTGCCGACTTCTTCGAGAGAACTGCAAGCGGGCTGGAGGGCGCGCCCGACTATGGCGCGCCGATCGCTTCAGCCGATCTTCTGCAATTTGATCTGGATTGCCTGACATACGCAGACACTCACCGGCGACTGTGGGGCAAGTTTGAGCATCACTATTTTGCCAGCATCCCCTTCCGGCTGGAAGAGGAGTGCCGTATTGCAGCTGCGGCATTCCGGTTTTGTTTAGGGGCTTGGGCACTGGAGTGCCGGCCGGCGACATTGTACACGCTGGGAGCCGGAGCTGGCAGCCTTTCCCGCTCGCTCGCGAAACTCGGCGACGGCCGCATCAGTACTCTTAACTGCAGTCCGACCGCTGCGAACCGTGTGTGCTTTTACGAAAAGCGCGGCAGCGAGTACGCGCATTTCTTCGAGGGCCCTTTTTTCGAACTCGATGCTGATCGGATCGCAAGTGATCGGGACCTCAAGCCATTTCGGCGAGGATTCGATGTACTTATCGAAGACACCACGTTCCAGATGTATGGAAGCGACAGGGATAATCAGACAGAATTTGTCGCCCGCTCGCTCAGGCCGACAGGGGTGCTGGTGCAGGTGCAGAAGCTCCGGCATCCCGATCCTCTGATCTACGCAGAGCGTGAACGTCAAAAAGACGAGATGTTCAAATCGCTTTTTTTCTCACAGAGCCAGATTTCGGAAAAGAAACGTGAAATCCTCAACACCATGTTGGATTTCCAGGTCGATATGGCGACGACCGTTGCGGCACTTGGCCTGTCTTTTCGCTACAGCGTGGTGACCTGGAACAGTGGCAATTTTTACACGATCGTCTCGTCGAACTCTCGACGATCCATGATTGAATACGTTTCGTTGCTGTTGAGCCCTGCAATACCCGCTGACTTCTCTAACGGGCGACTGCCGCTGACGATTATTGACGACGCCAACGAGCCGCTCCCCACAAACTGGAAATGGCGCCCTCCTTGGTCAGTAAAGCCGGTCGTTGCTCCATTGCCTGGACCGCGCGGAGATTGAACTCATGAGTGGCAGTTTCGGAGAACCTTGCTTTTCCGCCTCGCAAATCAGACAGGCGCTGACCCTTCTGATGCCCAAACTCCAGAAATTCTGGCAACGTCCGCTCCTGGATTATGCACATGCGGTATATGACGATGTCCACCGGGGACACTGCTCTGTGCGTAACGATGCGATTGGGCGTTTGCAGATGCTGGTCCGCAGTGTGGCAATTCGCGCAGGTGCTGATGAGGACCAAGCGCTGGATGCGGCCAGGCAGATATCAGAGGTGCCCGTATTACAAAGCGGACCGCATAGTTTCCTGATTGTGGACCCGGAGGCGTTCTACACGCATCTGTTCAGCGCATTGGGCTTGAGTTCTCACAAACGCCGGTGGTACCTTTACTTTGGCTGTTCGACCGTCAAGTTTACGGAGAGCCCCGGAAAGGGGCCAGGGTGGCTGGATGCCGGTGGTGATCTCATCAATGTCTTTGGCTTGTCCAAGCGGCGCATGGGATCAACCAACCTTTGCGGCCGCAACGGGCCATACCAATTCGAGCTCTCACCCACCACCGCAACGGCTCCAAACCCATACGCCGCATTGCTGAGAACCGAGCTGCCCGACGCCACGTTCCCGACGGCGGCCGACGCGATCATCGCTGCCAATCAGGCTCTCTGGAAGAAGTCATTTCCGCTGTCACTGCAGTTACTACAGTTCAACGATGTGGATGTGGGAGACCTCGTTGCCGATCACTTCGAAGACCCGGACTCATGGCTATCGAGACGTTTCACGGGTGATGGTCAGGCTGCGGAGAGAATGCTGTCGATAATTGACGCACTGAACGAGGGCCCGTGGGCAGGTTGGATCAGGCGAACAACCGATTTTTTCTGGGGACTTGTAGACGGACGGATTGTGCCGCTTCACCTCGATTGCGGTGTCCTGACTGGTTCAACTTCGGCACCCTTCAGTATTCCGCTCACCCCTGAGCATCTTGCAAGGTCGTTGCGCCAGCGCCAGTTGGTTCCGAATTTGCTGACGATGGCGCTCGTCACATCAATCCTCCCGGGCATTCGATTGCTCGGTGGTAGTCGGCAGACTGTCTACCACCCGCTGATGCGATACGTCGTTGCTGCCTCGCTCGACGCAAACCACGACCGAGCGCTTTTGACTGCAATGCGTGAGGACAGCCACGCTAGCATGTGGGGCCATCGCGTTCTTCGTCCAGCAAACGCCTCTCCGCTTCAAGAAACGGAAGAGGTCGGACATTGGTTGGCCGTCGCCGCGGCATATGGTGAGCAGCCACTGGAAGTGGCGGCAGGCGATCTTGGTTTCTTCACCGCCGATCCTATTTGGCGGGAGATGTATGGCCATCTCACAAGCCAAAGGATTACCACTGCATCACCGGAGTGGCGGTGGGCCTAGGCAAGATTCGAACGGAGGAACCCCGATGGAAACATCCAGTTGGCAGATCCGCACAATCTCGCCAGGGGAAGTGGACGTGTTCCGCCAGATTCGACTGGAAGCATTGCAAAGCGAACCTGGTGCCTTCGCGAGCGTCTATGAGGATTGGGTAGGGCTCTCGGATGCGGAATGGCGTGAGCGGATGAATATTCCTGTTTTCGTAGCATTCGCCGAAAGACGTCCTGTCGGATTGATGGCGCTAAAGCAATTGCACCAACCCAAGATGATCCACCGAGCAACGATTACGATGGTGTACGTAAACCAGCGCTTTCGCTCTTCCGGTCTTGCAAACGCACTATTGGACACGACCATTAGATACGCTCAGCAACACGGGATGAGGCAGATCGAGCTGGGAGTGCGAGCCAACCGTGCAGGGGCGATACGATTCTACAAACGCGCCGGTTTCAGAGAGATCGGGACTGTCCCACAGGGATACGTCGATGATGGACTTGAATTTGATGAAATCCTCATGGCCAAGCGACTAGACGCGAAGACTTGCCTCTAGTCACTTTCTCCAACAAACGATCAAAGATGTGTAGAACAATAAGCTGACAGCTCCATCGTTCTAGATCGATCACGGGGAGCGTGCCGCAATCGCGTATCGTTGCAGGGGTTTTGTGCCACTACGCCGCCAAGGTGAGCGCTGAACCCTCGGAGGCGCCATACCTCATTGCCACCGGTCATGATGCGGTTTAGCAACTTCATCTCCCGACGCCGCATTTTTGCTTGTTAGCAATGAAGACATAAGAGCGACACGTAGTCTGTCAGGTTGCTTTGTGAAAGACATCTGCTTCGGCTTGGGTCGTGAAGGTGAATGTGATCAATTCACTGTCGTCGTCCTGACGGATACCGATTGCAGTCACAATCAACCGAGCGATTTCATCCTGGGCTTCATTACCCGACCGGTACGAACTCACTGCTTTATCGATGGCTGGGCCGAATACCTCGCTGATGACACCAAGGCGCATATTGTATTTCATTATGATATCCCGATCCTCGATGATCGCTGCCTGTTCGGCCTTCGGGATGCCGGCATTGTCCATTGCAGTTATCGTTGCATTCGTCGCAAGCTTGATGGGACCTTCTCCCAGCCATCGATCAACCATTTGGTGGAACTGGCGCATTCGCTCGGCAGGGATTGTTCTCTGTACAGTGATCGACATTTGTGTTCCTCGTCAGCTTCCGTGCAACTGCGGCTTTCCGCTTCATACCGATTTCGGTGCAAATGGGTGGTCACTATGAACTGTGGTTCAGTCTGCAGCCGGCCCCAAATCGGCCTTTCCGGAAACACCTAACACGGCGACAATCGTGCCGATAGACGCGGCATCTGTGCGGGAACCACAAGACAAAAAGCGGGTAGCGTCTCTCTCTCTTGTCGGCAATCCGTGTACTCATGAGGAAGAGTTCGCTACCAGCCAAGAAATCACCGCTTCGGCATTTTCATCGGGCAAATGTACCGGATAGAAAACATGCTTGATGGTGCCTTCTTCGATTATCATCGTCAGCCTCTTGAGCAGCGTGAACCCTCCAGCTTCAAAGGTGGGCAAGTTAAGAGCGTTGGCCAGCGAAAGCGAACTGTCGGAAAGTAATGGAAAAGGCAGATGGAGCCGGTCTGCGGCCTCCTTTTGATATTCAGTGGGCTGAGTTGAAAGTCCGAAAAGCCGACTCACCCCTAATCGCCTCAACTCAGCGAAATGATCTCGAAAAGCACAAGATTGCGGCGTGCACCCTCTAGCTCCGGGTATTTCTTCCCATCCGTCAAATACCCTGCCGTCCGGTGGACTTGTACGTGGGTAGGCATAGACTACGGATAGACCCGGTCCTCTAAGGTCAACGGACGTACCATCGGTCGCATTAAGCACCACGCACGGCAGTTGCATCCCTAGCAAATAGACCCCTGCGAAATCTTCCTGTGAGGTTTTCATATCAGTGGGCTTTCGGCCATCTACGATCAATTCAATCCCGGGAGTCCCCAACCACAAGAACCTGACAAATTTTGCATCTCCACGATGCGTTATTGCCGAAGATCCAGCTCATAGACCTTGTCTTGGCGGCCAACCCAAAAGTTCGCCTTTGAAAGGCAGATATTGGAGAGTGACGGTGTATCGAGAAAAATCAGTCGACGATCGCAACATCCATGCAATCGTCCGCACAGACATCCTTTAACTAGGGTTCTTAAAGCGAACGCCAACCCCACCACCGTTTTCCTCTATGAATTCAATTCCCGCATCTTCGAAAGCCATATGTATAAGCTTCAAGTTCGCAGAGGTAATTGATGGCAATCCGTTATCTGCTTCAGCTCTTCGTATTGTCGATAATCCAACAGACGCATGACTGGCCAACTCTTCAGCCGTCCACCTCTTTAGCGCTCTTGCCGCTCGAATCTGAGCACCGGTTATTTTCTTCATAAATCCACGATTTCGGGTTGAACTTTTTTAGTTCATGTGGCACTTTTAGTTTCACTTGACTGTATCTTGTGCACGAACGCCGGATACGGCCTGACCACACTCAAGCTGTTAGGGAGCTCGGATCATGGCTGATTCCGACAATAGCAGAACTATGCCTTCTTTCGCGAGGGCAGATTTCAGCTCAGGTTCTCCATCTCATTTCCAGACCATTCCCATTGCGGCCGATCCACCGTCACGGAAGATTGCGCCTATCCAACCAAATAGGGCAGGGGACCGAAACGGGAAGGCCGTAGCCCTCTAAATTCGAGCACCGTCACATTTATCCGGCGGGGTCAGAGCGTCCCGTCGTGTTTCCGATTCAACCATCTGTCTGCTGAACCAAGCTGCAGCCTTTTCGCAGCATGGGTCCCCGGCCGTCCAAATTCCAACGACAAAAAGGGAACTCGATGATCAATTTCACCAAAACAATTCGGCCAAGCACCATCGCCACAGCCGTTCTATCAATTGCGCTCCTCACCCAGCCCTCCACGCCAGCGAGTGCCCAGACGAAGTCCGACTTGCGCATCGCAACATCCTACAAGCTGATGACGCTCGACCCACATTATGCGAACCTTAACGAAAACACATCGCTGCTGTCGAATATCTACGAGCGACTGGTTTACCAAGACGAAAAGCTCGCGTTAAAGCCCAGTCTTGCGGTTTCATGGTCGATGATCTCCGACAATCGCTGGGAGTTCAAGCTGCGTGACGGCGTCAAGTTTCATGACGGTTCGCCGTTTACGGCGGACGATGTCGTCTATTCCATCGAGCGTATCAGGAACTTCCTGCAATCACCCAGCGGCGGATACCGTTCCTATGTAACAGATATCAAGTCCGCCACGGCACCGGATCCGTTGACGGTCCTCTTCGAAACGGATGGGCCAGTCCCCAATTTTCCTCTTTTGATGTCCTCCGTCTTCATCATGCACAAGCCGGGGGAGGGGTTTCAGACAACGGAAGAACTCAATTCCGGGAGGGCGTCCGTAGGTACCGGCCCTTACAAGCTGGACGGCTGGAGTTCGGGCGAGACCCTGCGACTGATACGAAACGATGACTACTGGGGCAGCCGTCCCGCATGGCCCACGGTCACCTTCAGGGTCATGGAAAGTCCTGCAGCCCGTGTCGCTGCTTTGTCTGCCGGTGATGTGGACGTGGCTGACTCGGTCCCGGCAAGGGATGTCAGTTCCCTGAAACAGCGCGGCGCCAGCATCGCCAGCATCAGTGCGGCTCGCATCAATTTTCTGCAGTTCGACGTCGAGAAGGAGAAGGTGTCAGGCGTAACTGACAAATCCGGCGCCCCTATCCCCAACCCGTTTCGAGACATAAGGGTAAGAAAGGCCCTGGCGCTTGCTACAGATCGCGATGTGATCGCAGAGAAGATCCTCTCGGGTTACGGTACTGCCGCGTCACAGGTGTTTCCCGAAGGCTTGCCTGGAACCTCCCCCAATCTGAAGGCAGAATCGCCCGACTATGACGCCGCCAAAGCGCTGCTTTCAAAGGCGGGTTACTCTGAAGGCTTCATAATCATTCTAGCTGGCCCTGCCGGCCGCTACCCCGGAGACAGCGACAGTCTTCAGGCGGTGGCACAGAGCTGGGCGCGTATCGGCGTTTCTGTCCAGCCCCAAGCATCACCGTTTTCGGTGTTCAACACCAAACGCGCCGCCGGCGAATACGCCGCGTGGTACGGTGGGACCTCTGGTGAATCTGTGGACGTCATCCTGCGAGCCTTGCTGGCTTCTCCTGATAAGGAGCGCGGCACCGGTGCGCTCAATTTCGGGCATTATCGCAACTCATCCTTTGATACACTTCTTGCAAAGGCAGAGAGCATCGAAGAGGGTAAAGAGCGCGATGCTGCGCTTGCAGCGGCGACTGAACTTGCTCTCAAAGACCAGCCGATCATACCGCTCTATCACTTCCATCATATCGTCGGCTACGGCCCGAAAGTTGGATCATACGTGATGCACCCACGCGGGTGGACAACTGCCATGCAGACCATCGCAGCGACGGAGTAAGCTGATGGGTCTGATCTTCGCCGTTTCGGCAAGGCTCTCACAGGCCGTGCTTCTCCTCCTCGCCATGTCGCTGATCGGCTTCATCGGCATCCACAGCGTTGGTAATCCAGTTTTCAACGTGGTCAATATTGAAACTGCCACCCCTGAGGATATCAGGCGTGCGACGGCTGCGCTGGGGCTCGACCTTCCGATATGGCAACAATATGGATTGTTTCTGAAAAATGTCGTCAGCGGCAATTTCGGCACCTCCTATATCTACCACCAACCCGCATTTAATCTTGTTCTAGGCAAGCTGCCGGCGACGTTGGAGCTTGCATGTGCGGCAATGCTTCTGTCGGCCATCACCGGCGTCGGCCTCGGTCTCGTTGCCGGCAGAAGAAAGGGAACGGAGCTCGATCGGGCAGTCCTCAACGGCAGCGTCTTTGCTCTCAGCGTTCCCTCGTTCTGGCTCAGCATGATGTTGATCCTGACGGGTGCGGTCCTGACCGGCTGGTTCCCGTCGGGCGGCCGAGGGACGACGGCAAGTTTTGCGGGAAACGAATGGAGTTTTCTGACCGCAGATGGATTGCGGCACATGATCCTCCCGATGCTGGCACTCGCCATTCCGAACATCGCGCTGATTGCCCGACTGACGAGATCAGGAACGATCGAGATAGAACAGCAGGAGTTCACGCGTTTTTGCAGGGCACGAGGCCTCTCACCAAGGCGGATACTGTTTGCTCACACCCTGCCGAACATCAGCGTGCCCCTTGTCACGATCATCGGCATGCAATTTGGCGGAATGCTCGCCTTTGCCGTCGTGGTTGAATCGATCTTTGCCTGGCCGGGGATTGGCAAGCTGCTGATCGATTCCATCCAGTTACTTGACCGGCCCGTCGTCATGGCGAGCCTGACCTTCACGGCCGTGAGCTTCGTAGTGTTGAACGCGCTCGTCGATCTCTATTACGCGCTCGTCGACCCACGTGTGCGCCTGTCGTCATAAGGAGGAATATATCATGAAACCGCTTATTCTCCGGGCGCTCAGAATGCGCACCCACACGTCCGAACACCGCACACTCCCTAATGCATCGGCTCACCTGTCGACAATTGTTCTGTGCTGCTTCGTTCTGGCAGCGCTCGCAGCACCACTAATTGCATTACAGAACCCCTATGACCCGCTCCAGATTTTCGGGTGGGAGGCGTCGTCGGCGCCGGGCACCGCCGGCAGCGGAGGCTACATTTACCTCCTCGGCACCGATGGACTGGGACGAGATATTTTCAGCACCATTCTCTATGGGCTGCGCATCAGTCTGGTCGTCTCGCTTACAAGCTCGGCTATCGCTGCACTCATCGGTCTGACGGCGGGGGTAAGCGCTGCGTATTTCGGGCGCTGGGTCGATGTCATGATCATGCGGATCGTTGACCTGCAGCTCAGCCTTCCTACAATTCTCGTTGCGCTGATTGCCATCGTCACGCTTGGACCGGGCGTGGACCGGATCATTCTTGCGCTGGTCATCGCGCAATGGGCAAGCTACGCGCGGCTGGTGCGGGGCGTCGCCCTCAGTGAGACGCAAAAGCCATACATGGACGCAGCACGCCTGAAGCGTCTGCCGACGCACAGGGTCATATTCCGGCACCTGTTACCAAACAGTATCGCTCCGGCAGTCAGTCTAATTCCGATTGAAGTCGGTCATGCGGTGGCACTTGAAGCAACATTGTCGTTCCTCGGCCTTGGTGTTCCCCTGGACAAACCGTCGCTCGGCTCGATGGTCGCGAACGGATTTCAGTACCTTCTGACTGGCCAGTACTGGATCAGCCTGTTTCCCGGCCTTGCACTGTTCTGCCTGATCGCCGCCATCAACTTTACCGGCGAGGGAATTCGCCTGCGCCTCGACCCCAGGAGCAAGCCACGATGAACAGCTCGGCACCAGCATCCACGACACTTGTAACGGACATTAAAACCGTGCCGCTTCTTGAAATCAGCAATCTGAGCCTCCGCCATCTGTCAAAGTCTGGATCTTCGAAAATCCTGGAAGATGTCAGCTTTACGCTCAGCCGCGGCGAGATCCTGGGAATCATCGGCGAGTCGGGTGCCGGAAAATCAACGATTGGAAACGCGATCCTTGGGCTGCTACCTCCTGAAATCGAGCAGGTGTCCGGGACAATCGTCATCGAAGGGAAACCCCTCGATCCACTCGACAGACAGAGCGACCTGGCGCGGCGTCGGCGGGTTTCGGCGGTATTTCAGGACCACACCGCTTCCCTCGATCCGCTGATGAGCGTCGGTGCCCAGATCACCGAGACGGTTCGAGCCCATAACGCGGACCTCACCATGGGTGATGCCCGCATGCGTTCGCTGGACCTTCTCGGCCGGGTTGGCATTCCCGACCCGGAGCGTCGCTATGGTCACTTTCCGCACCAGTTTTCCGGTGGGCAGCGACAGCGGGCGGTGATCGCCATGGCCCTGGCCGGATCGCCAGATTTCATTATCGCGGATGAACCGACCTCTGCACTGGATGCAACCGTGCAAAAGCAAATTCTGACACTGTTGCGCACTCTCGTTAATGAAACGGGGGTTTCAGTCATTCTTGTCACCCATGACATGGGTGTCGTCGCGGAAGTGACTGATCGCGTACTGGTCATGCGCAAGGGAAAGGTCGTTGAGGAAAACGACACCGACAGTGTGATCGACAAACCTGCCGAGGACTATACTCGTGATCTTCTCGCCGCGGTTCCCCGGTTACTTCTGAACACCCCGGATACTGGCGGGACGAGCCACAACGGTCAACGGGGGGAACAAGCAGGTCCCGCTTCAAGGGATGCTTCCAATCCATCTCTTGTGGTCGAAGGCATTGGAAAGACTTTCGTTGCAAGGGGGCTGTCCTCGTTGATCGACAGAGGGCGTGGCTCTTCACGATACGCCTTGAGCGATATCAGCCTGACGCTGCTACGCGGCGAGATCACCGGTGTAGTGGGGGAAAGTGGTAGCGGAAAAACGACCTTCGGCCGGATCATTGCGGGGCTGGAAACGGCATCGACAGGAACGATGCTGCTGGAGGGCCGTCCCTACGACGTGACACAATCGGGGCAGCGCAATGGCCTGCTCGGACAGGTTCAGATGATTTTTCAGGATCCAGCTGTTTCGTTAAACCCAACGATGCGCATAGGCGAAACCTTGCGCGAAAGCCTTCACTTCTGCGCAGGTGCCAGAGACGACAGCAAGACGCTCTTACTCGACGCCATGATGGAACGGCTTGGGCTTTCGCTGGGCCTGCTGACCCGGTATCCGCATCAGCTCTCCGGTGGGCAGAAACAGCGCGTTTGCATCGCAAGGGCTCTTCTGGCGCGTCCGCAAATCATCGTCGCTGACGAGCCGACCTCGGCACTTGATGTCTCGGTGCAGGCCCAGATCATCGAACTGCTCAGGGAGACCGTTCAAAGCCAGAACCTTTCGATGCTGTTTATCTCGCACGATCTGGCGGTCGTTCAACAGCTCTGCCGATCGGTTTTCATCTTGAGGGACGGCAAGATCGAGGACAGCGGCCCTTGTGACGACGTCTTCTCGAATTCGCGAAATCCATACACGCGGAGTCTCATTGACGCACGTCCACAAAGATTCACGCACTGAGCATCTCCGCGGAACACGCCGTTCCACTCCCGGCACAGCAGCTCCACAAGCGCCGTTGTTGCGGTTGTCAACCAATACGCCGTCCGATGGGCGGTCAACACAGGCAAAAGCGTATGACAGGACGATTTACCTTGGCCGTGACCGGCCAGTCTCTCATCAAGCATGACATTCGGGATATCGACGCCGCGGAATTCAGGGCGGTCCAGAATATCCTTCGAAAAGCAGATCTTTCTTTTACAAATTTTGAGGGCACCATACTTGGAGATCATGGCGGATGGCCACTGAAAGGTTCGTTTTTCGGATGTAGCCGACCAATCGTTCTCGATGCTCTGGCCGAGACGGGTTTCGGCGCACTGTCGCTATCCAACAACCACGCGTTTGACCTAGGTCCGTCAGGGGTTCTGGCAACGTTGGACGAAGTGGAACGACGTCGGATGCTGCATGCAGGGATCGGACGGGATCACCGGCACGCAACCCAAGCAGGCAGGGGAGTGGTTGGCACAAACCGCATAGCGATGGTTGCCATGGATGGGGGGCCAGGGCCTGATCTCATGTATGCAGCTGACGGCGACGAACATCGCCCCGCGCGTCCCGGCATCAACCGTCTTAAACTTTCTCAGCTCATTGAGGTGGACGATCGCGCCTTTGAAGAGCTGAGCGCGATCCGGGACAAGGTCGGATATACTGCAATCGATCTTTCCAATGACAGTCAACCGAACGACCCGCCATTCGTGGATCCCATTGACGAACTGGCGCTCGGCCGGACAATCTTCAAGCGCGCAGGTCGATTTGGGCGCAACGTGCGCATCGACGACCGCGACATGGAGCGAAACCTCCAGGAAATCGCGTCAGCCGCGAGCGAGGGATACCTCGTCGTCGCCTATCTGCATCATCATCACTGGGCGTCCGACTGGTACAAGGTTCCTGAGTGGGTTGGCTCCATCGCACGTCGCTGTATTGACGCAGGGGCCGCAATGTTCCTGAGCCACGGCGCGCCGGTGCTTCAGCCACTGGAGATTTATAACGGACGGCCGATTTTCTACAGCCTCGGCAATTTCATATTCCATGTTCCTTCCAAATCAACCTGGCATTCACCGGAAGTCTGGGAGAGTGTGATTGGTGTGTGCAGCTTCGAGGCCGACAACCGACTGGTAGAGATCGAATTCCATCCCGTTGTCATCGGTGGCGAGGAGGGTTTGAGCCATTCAAGACTGGAGGAGCGACTGGCGCCCCATATTGCGACCGACGGTAGAGCGAACCGAATTCTCGCGCGGTTTCAGGCGCAGTCGGCCGAGCTGGGGGCACAAATCCACATAGAAGACAACATCGGCATTCTTCGGCTCTGAGTTCCGGACCACCTGATATGAGGCAGGACAAAATGCCTTCAGGCCCTCGTGTCAAACCAACGAACTGACATCGCCTAACCAAAACCATATCCAGATAAAGAGCGGAGCACAGATCCATGGAAACGACGGCAAGAAACGATACCGGGTTACGTGACGAGCTTCTCGAAAGGTTCTTCCGATATGTCGGCATCGAAAGTCAGAGCAATGTGGCAGCGGCCGAATTGCCCTCGACGCCGGGACAACTGAAACTTGCCTTGTTGCTGGCACAGGAACTTCAGGAGCTCGGCATTGAAGACGTACTTGTCGACGAAAATGCAATCGTCACGGCGGTAAGGCGCGGTTCAAATCCGAATGCCCCGCGCATCGGCTTTATTGCCCACCTCGATACGGTCGATGTTGGACTATCCGCGAATATCAAGCCGCAGATCAAGCGATTTGAAGGGCGCGATTTATGCATGAACGAGGACCGGCACATCTGGCTGCGGGTGGCTGACCATCCGGAAATAGAATCCTGGAGGGGAGGAGACGTCATCCTGAGCGACGGAACAAGTGTACTTGGCGCCGACAACAAAGCGGCAATCACTGTGATCATGACGCTGCTCGCCCGATTTGAAGATGACACGCCTACCGGTGATATTGCGGTTGCCTTCGTGCCGGACGAAGAGATCGGCTTGCGGGGAGCAAAAGCCCTCGATCTTGCCCGTTTCCCCTGCGATTTCGCCTATACGATCGATTGCTGCGAGGAGGGCGAGGTGGTGGTGGAAAACTTCAATGCGGCATCTGCGGAGATTATTTTCACGGGCGTCAGCGCCCATCCGATGTCGGCCAAGGGCGTCCTCGTAAATCCTCTTTTGATGGCGATTGATTTCATCTCCCATTTCGATCGTAGGGATACACCTGAACACACCGTGGGCAGGGAAGGGTATTTCTGGTTCAGGGATCTCAGCGCCAGCGATAGTGAGGCGCGGCTAAAAGTCATGATCCGCGACTTCGAGCGGAACAGCTTCGAAGAGCGCAAGAAGCGAATTGGCGAAGTGGCGACACTTGTTGCCGCACAATACCCGACAGGCGCAGTTCGCAGCTCCGTTTTGGACACATATGACAATATCGGCGATCATCTTGCCGCCGATTCCCGCGCGGCTGACCTGCTGTTCAGCGCTCTTGACGAGCTCGGCATAAAAAAGAAGATCGTCCCGATGCGGGGCGGGACTGATGGTGCAGTGTTGTCCGCTCGCGGCATCCCGACGCCGAACTTTTTCACGGGCGCCTATAACTTCCACTCGCGCTTCGAATTCCTTCCTGTCTCCGCATTCGTAAAATCCTACGAGACAGCCCGGACAATCTGCAAACTGGCGGCACAGGGCGGCATCAACGTGCGGCGCTCCGCTGCAAAATTTCTGGAAGCGGACTGAACCCATGCGATATTCTGCCCAAGCACCGGCCTCAGTCGTGATGATCCGGCCTCATAATTTTACGGTTAATACCGAGACGGCTGATGACAACAGTTTTCAAGCCGCGGGCATCGGTGTCTCGGACATCACACAAATGGCTTATGCCGAGATAACCAACGCAGCCAAAACGCTCCGACATCACGGTGTGACCGTCCATATGTTTGACGATGAGGGGACGACGACACCTGACTCGGTCTTTCCCAACAACTGGTTCTCGACACATGCCGGCGGGCTTGTTGCGATTTATCCCATGCGGGCAAAAAATCGCAGAAAAGAGCGACGGGTCGATGTTATCGAAATGCTGAAATCGGAATACCGGGTGCAGCAGGTTATCGACTACTCCGGGCTGGAACCTGATGGACTTTTTCTCGAAGGAACGGGTGCGATGGTCCTCGACCACGTTGACAGGGTCGCATACGCCGCCCGCTCGGATCGCACAAATCCTGTTGCGCTCGAGCGGTTCGCCACACAATTCGGCTTTGAGCCGATGGTGTTTGATGCATGCGATGCGCAGGGAATGCCCGTCTACCATACAAATGTATTGATGTGCATCGGAACCGATTTTGCCATGATCGGGAGCGGTATGATACGCGACACCTCCCGTCGTGAAGAGATTCTGGCCCGCTTGCATAGGTCAGGGCGGGAGGTGATTGAACTGCGCGACGATCAGATTGGCAAATTTGCCGGCAATGCACTGGAACTTGGGGGGAATAGTGGGCGCTTTCTGGCCATGTCTACGACGGCTGTGGCATCGCTTGAACCTCACCAGCGAGAAGCGATCGAAGACTGCGTACGAATTGTTGCGCTTGATATACCCTCTATTGAGATGGCCGGAGGGTCCGTGCGTTGCACCCTGGCCGGCATTCACCTGCTCCCCCGCAAAACTTAGGATTTTCCAAGTCGCGCCTTCCCTGTTGGCCGATGCGTTTGATGAATAGGAAAGGAAAGTAAAAGCGGCATGGACTGCTGACGGCGAGCACTGCAGATCTGCAGATAGCCACGTCGCTTTCGAGATGCTCTTTCTTCGCACGGTGAAATCAAGCGGAGAAAGATATGCGGATCCTGACCGTTCCCCCTGATCAACACGCCCATCACAAAGATGAACTGGCGCAGATGCACCGACTTCGCGAAATGGTCTTCCGAGGTCGCCTAGAATGGGATGTCACAGTCACCGAGACAGGCGAATTTGACGAGTACGACCGGTTCGACCCCACCTATGTCCTTGCGGTGACAGACTATGGACGTGTGATCGGATGCGCGCGCCTTCTGCCCGCACAAGGCCCGACCATGCTGAAACGCACATTTCCGCGACTTCTGGCGGATGGCTCGCTCAACGCGACCAATGCGATGATCGAGAGTTCCCGCTTCTGCGTCGATACGACATTACCCGCAGGTAGGGAAGGGAGCCAACTCCACCTTGCAACATTGACCATGTTCGCCGGGATCATCGAATGGTCGATGGCGAATGGCTACGACAAGATCGTTACCGCCACCGATCTACGTTTCGAGCGTATCTTGAACCGAGCGGGATGGCCGATGGCGCGGTTGGGTGAACCCGTTCCGATTGGCAATACCGTCGCCATCGCCGGCACGCTTCCAGCGGACCAGGAGAGCTTCGAACAGGTTCGCCCTTCGAACTATCGATCCGTTCTCTCTTGTGCCGATGATCACCCGGAGAGGAGCGCGGCGTGAACCAGCTACGTTCCCACCCTCGCCTCGTTCGCAAGCTCCAGGATGCGCTTGGCGACCAGCTATGCGTCGCGCTAGACGATGCGACAGTCGTCGAGATCATGCTCAATCCGGACGGCCGACTGTTCATTGAACGCCTCGGTCACGGTGTAGCCGGGGCCGGGGTCATGACACCAGCGGCTGCGGAAGTCATCATCGGTAGCGTCGCCCATGCATTGCAGTCGGAGGCAGATGACGAGCACCCTATCATCTCCGGCGAACTGCCCATCGGTGGCCATCGCTTCGAGGGTCTTCTTCCGCCCATCGTGTCCGGTCCGACCTTCACGATCCGTCGCCGCGCCTCGCGTCTCATCCCGCTCGACGATTATGTGACGTCGAAGGTGATGACAGAGGCCCAGGCATCAGCCATCCGAAGCGCCATAGGCGCCCGCATGAACATCGTCATTTCCGGCGGCACTGGCTCCGGCAAGACCACGCTCGCTAATGCAATCATCGCGGAGATCGTTCTGAGCGCACCGGATGATCGGACGGTGATCCTCGAGGACACCGCCGAGATCCAATGCGCAGCGGAGAATGCAGTCTGCCTGCATACCAGCGATAGAATCGACATGGCGCGGTTGCTTAAGAGCACCATGCGACTGCGTCCAGACCGCATCATCGTCGGTGAGGTCCGCGACGGTGCAGCGCTCACGCTCCTGAAGGCCTGGAACACCGGTCATCCCGGCGGGGTCACTACAATCCATTCAAACACCGCGATGTCGGCGCTGCGGCGGCTTGAGCAACTGACTGCCGAGGCCAGCCAGCAGCCCATGCAGGAAGTGATCGGCGAGGCGGTCGATCTCGTCGTCTCCATCGAGCGGACGGGAAAGGGGAGGCGGGTCCGAGAGGTGATTCACATCGAGGGTTACCGCAACGACCACTACCAGACCGAACACTATGCCCAGATCGACGAGGACAGCCATGTCGCGTAAGACTTATTCCATTCTCGCAGTGATTACGTTTGCCGCCGTCTGCTTTAGCATTTCCGAGCAAGCATTGGCGTCCTCGGGAGGTGGCGGTCTCCCCTGGGAATCGCCGCTGCAGCAGATTCAGCAATCCATTACTGGCCCCGTCGCGGGGTTCATCGCCCTTACAGCGGTCGCGATCGCCGGCGCAATGCTGATCTTCGGTGGGGAACTCAACGATTTCGCGCGGCGGCTCTGCTACGTCGCGCTGGTCGGCGGCGTGCTGCTCAGCGCCACCCAAATCGTCGCCCTGTTTGGCGCGACCGGCGCCTCAATTGGCGAGCGCCACGCCGAGGGAGGCGTGGCTCCAGTCGTCTCTGTACCCGTGACGACGCCGTCAGCAGTAGGGGAGGGAGCCCGTGGCTGAAGCCGGTTCCAATCTCATCCGGTCGCGGGTACATCGGGCGCTGTCACGTCCCAACCTGTTGATGGGCGCCGATCGCGAGCTTGTCCTCGTAACGGCGCTCGCCGCCGTCATCCTGATCTTCGTGGTTCTGACCTGGTATGCGGCGCTCTTCGGTATCGCAATCTGGCTGGTCACCGTCGCCGCCCTTCGTATGATGGCCAAGGCTGATCCGCTGATGCGACGGGTCTATATCCGACATATTTCGTATAAGACCTTCTACCGCGCGACATCATCGCCGTGGCGCAGCTACTGAGGGAGTACGGCATGGTTGCCCTCAAATCCTTCCGCCATTCCGGACCGTCCTTCGCCGATCTCGTTCCCTATGCCGGGCTGGTCGATAACGGCGTCATTCTCCTGAAGGACGGCTCGCTGATGGCCGGCTGGTATTTTGCCGGCCCGGACAGCGAAAGTTCAACGGACGCCGAGCGCAACGAGGTGTCGCGCCAGATCAATGCCATCCTTTCGCGCCTCGGGTCCGGCTGGATGATCCAGGTCGAGGCTATTCGAGTGCCGACGGGGGATTATCCAACGGAGGAAGCCAGTCATTTCCCCGATCCGGTCACCCGCGCCATCGATGCGGAGCGGCGGGCACACTTCCAGAAGGAGAGGGGGCACTACGAAAGCCGGCATGCCCTGATCCTCACCTGGCGCCCACCGGAACCGCGGCGGTCGGGACTGACGCGCTATGTCTATTCCGACGTTGGCAGCCGATCCGCGACGTATGCCGACAAGGCGCTTGAAACCTTTCTGACGTCGATCCGTGAGGTCGAACAGTATCTCGGCAATGTCGTGTCGATCCGGCGGATGATGACACGAGAGACGCCGGAGCGCGGCGGTCATCGTGTCGCCCGCTACGACGAGCTCTTCCAGTTCGTCCGTTTCTGCATTACCGGCGAGAACCATCCGGTGCGCCTGCCCGAAATCCCCATGTACCTCGACTGGCTGGTGACGGCCGAACTCCAGCACGGTCTGACGCCACTCGTCGAGAACCGGTTTCTCGGCGTGGTGGCGATCGACGGCTTGCCCGCGGAAAGCTGGCCCGGAATTCTCAACAGCCTTGATCTGATGCCGCTGACGTACCGCTGGTCGTCCCGCTTCATCTTCCTTGATGCTGAGGAGGCCCGCACAAGGCTCGAGCGTACGCGCAAGAAGTGGCAGCAGAAGGTGCGGCCGTTCTTCGATCAGCTCTTCCAGACGCAGTCGCGGTCGCTCGACCAGGATGCGATGCTGATGGTGGCAGAGACCGAAGACGCGATCGCCGAAGCCTCGTCGCAGCTTGTGGCCTATGGCTACTATACGCCGGTCATTGTCCTCTTCGATGAGGATCAATCCCGTCTTCAGGAGAAATGCGAGGCGGTCCGCCGCCTGATTCAGGCCGAAGGCTTTGGCGCACGGATCGAGACAATCAACGCGACCGATGCATTTCTTGGCAGCCTGCCGGGCGTCTCCTATGCCAACATCCGCGAGCCGCTGATCAACACGCGCAATCTCGCCGACCTCATCCCGCTCAATTCCGTGTGGTCGGGCAGCCCGGTCGCACCTTGTCCGTTTTATCCGGCCGGATCTCCTCCGCTAATGCAGGTCGCCAGCGGGTCGACACCGTTCCGACTGAACCTGCATGTCGACGATGTCGGCCACACGCTGATCTTCGGTCCGACCGGCTCCGGCAAATCAACTCTGCTTTCACTGATCGCAGCCCAGTTCCGACGCTATGCCGGTGCGCAGATCTTCGCCTTCGACAACGGTGGCTCGATGCTGCCGCTGACGCTTGGAATCGAGGGCGATCATTACCAGATCGGTGGCGATATGCCGGAGGAGGGAGAGGGGAGGGCACTCTCATTTTGCCCGCTGGCCGATCTCTCGTCCGATGCTGATCGTGCCTGGGCTTCCGAGTGGATCGAGATGCTGGTCGCGCTGCAGGGGGTCACCATCACCCCCGACTATCGCAATGCGATTTCACGGCAGATCGCGCTGATGGCCGAGTCGCGTGGCCGCTCCCTTTCCGACTTCGTCTCGGGCGTGCAGATGCGCGAGATCAAGGACGCCCTGCATCACTACACCGTCGACGGTCCGATGGGGCAGCTTCTCGATGCCGAGGAGGACGGTCTGGCGCTCGGCGCCTTCCAGTGCTTCGAGATCGAGGAACTGATGAACATGGGCGAGCGCAATCTTGTTCCTGTCCTGACCTATCTCTTCCGACGCATCGAAAAGCGGCTCACCGGTTCACCTAGCCTGATCATTCTCGATGAAGCCTGGCTGATGCTCGGCCATCCGGTGTTCCGCGACAAGATCCGGGAATGGCTGAAGGTGCTTCGCAAGGCCAATTGCGCCGTGGTGCTCGCCACCCAGTCGATCTCTGATGCCGAGCGGTCCGGCATCATCGATGTGCTGAAGGAATCCTGCCCGACCAAGATCTGCCTGCCGAATGGTGCTGCCCGGGAGCCGGGAACGCGCGAGTTTTACGAACGGATCGGCTTCAACGAACGGCAGATCGAGATCGTCGCGACCGCTATCCCGAAGCGCGACTATTACGTCGTCTCTCCCGAGGGCCGCAGGCTCTTCGACATGGCGCTTGGACCGGTGGCGCTCTCTTTTGTCGGAGCGTCCGGAAAGGAAGACCTCAAGCGCATCCGCGCCCTGCATCTTGAACATGGGGCCGCCTGGCCTCTCTATTGGCTCCAGCAAAGGGGTATCGCCCATGCCGACACGCTCTTCCCAACTCAGTAGGACATTGCACCCCGTGCTTGGTGCGGCTCTCATGCTCTCGTCTGCTCTCTCGCTTCCTACGCAGGCCGGTGGCGTCACGGGACAGGCAACGGAATGGACTCAGCTGGCCAACAATACCGAACTGATCAGTCTCGTCGGCAAGTCCGCTGAGCAGGTCAACAACCAGATCACCCAGATTTCGCAGCTGGCCGAGCAGATCCAGAACCAGCTCAACATCTACAAGAACATGCTGCAGAACACGGCGCAGCTTCCGAACCATGTCTGGGGACAGGTCGAAAGCGATCTGAAGAACCTCCAGACCATTGTCAACCAGGGACAGGGCGTCGCCTTCTCCATGGGCAATGTCGACGATGTCCTCAAGCAGCGCTTCCAGAGCTTTGCCGATATGAAGAGCAATCTGCCTGACGGTGCGAGCTTCTCCACGACCTATCAGAGCTGGTCCGACACCAATCGCGACACCATCGCCGGCACGCTGAAGGCCGCGAATCTGACGGCCGAGCAATTTTCCAGTGAAGAAAGCACCATGTCGGAGCTCAGGTCGATGTCGGAATCGGCCGACGGCCAGATGAAGGCTCTGCAGGTCGGGCACGAGATCGCCGCCCAGCAGGTCGCGCAAATGCAGAAACTGCGGGGCCTGGTCTCCCAGCAGATGACGATGATGGGCACCTGGTACCAGTCCGAACAGGCGCAGAAGGATCTCGCGCAGGCGCGGCGCCAACAATTCTTCAGCGGAACCGAGCGTGACATCAGGGGCGGCCAGACGATGGAGCCCCGCTGGTGAGCCCCCGCCTGATCACTATTGTCGCGCTCGTCGCGGTCGTTTCCGCGGCCGGCGCGAGCGCGATCACCTGGATTATCGTTCGACCGGAGCCACTTTCCGGATCCGGCGGGATTGCGACAGGCTCATCCGCCAACGAAGAACAGCGCCGACACCGTGAACAGTTCTTTGGCGGAGATACAAGCCGTGGCATTCGTGGGGGCCAGGAGATGAAACCGCGATGGTAGCTGTTCATCCTTCCCGCACACTTGAACATATGTTCATTGCGATTGCGGTGGTGTTGCTGGCGGCCACGCCGACGATGGCACAACAGGGCCATGTCCTGACCACACTCGAAAATTCCGTCGTCACCGCCGCCAGGGGCTGGGAAACGACGGTAATGAACGCAGCTCGCTCGTTGTTCTGGATCCTCGCCGGCATCGAGGTCGGGGTTGCTGCCGTATGGCTGGCAATCAGTGCCGCCTCGCTCGACAGCTGGTTTGCTGAACTCGTCAAGCGCATCATGTTCATCGGCCTGTTCTCCTTCATCCTCGACAGAGGACCAGAGTTCGCCAAAGCAGTGGTCGACAGTCTCTACCAGATCGGCGCGGGTGGCGGCTCCGCATCTCCCGCCAACATCTTCGATGCCGGCATTCGTGTCGCAACGAAGATGTCGGAACAGGCGAAATTTGGCCTCTGGCAGGATAATGCACTGGCGATCGCCGCCGTCTTCGCCATGGTCGTGGTCGTCGTGTCGTTCTCGCTGCTAGCAGCGATCTTCGTGGCTGTCATGGTCGAGATGTATGTCGGCCTGCTCGCCGGCATGATCATGCTCGGGCTCGGTGGTTCCTCCTATACCAAGGATTTCGCGATCAAATACCTGGTCTATGCCTTCTCCGTCGGCATGAAGCTGATGGCGCTGGTGATGATCGCCAAGATCGGCTCGGACATCCTTCTCGGTCTGGCGGAGGCACCAACCGCGACCTCTGAACAATTCATCACGACGCTGGCGATCGCCGGCATCTCGGTCGTCGTCTTCGTCATCGCCATGTATGTGCCCCCCATTCTACAAGGCGTGGTCCAGGGCGCTTCGGTCGGCGGCGGCATGGAAGCCATCCGTCATGGCGGACAAGCGACATCCGCGGCACTCGGCGCCGGGTTTCTTACGATCGGCGCGGCCAACAGAGGCTTGGGGGCCGCCAGTGCCGCAAGGGCAGGGGGCGCGTCCCTGGCCAGTGCGGCACTGCGCGGCATGCAGGCCGGGATCGGAGGAGCCGCTGGTGCCGTCGGCTCGGCAGCAAAGGAAAAGGCGATTGGCTCGCCCGGCGCCTATGCCGGATCGATGCTCGGCCTTGCCAACGCCAAACTCGATCAACCATCCGGCCGGCCAGGCACACCGCCTCCACCACCGCCGATCAACGACACCAAGTGACGGGACGCTGAAAGAATGACGGGTCGGAATATTCCAGATAATCCCTACATCGCCGCTCGCAACGAATGGAACGAGCGTTATGGCTCGTACGTCAAAGCGGCAGCCGCCTGGCGCGTCGTCGGCATCGCCGGCATGACCATGGCCGTTATCGGTTTTGGTTATGCGCTTTATCAGAGCACGCAGGTCAAGCTGATCCCCTATATTGTCGAAGTCGACAAGCTTGGTACGGCTGTCAATGCCGGCTTCCCTGAGCAGATCGAATATGCCGATCCACGGGTGGTGCGCGCGACACTCGGCAGTTTCGTGTCGAACTTCCGCTCGGTGACCCCGGATGCGGTCGTGCAGAAGCAGTATATCGACCGCACCTACGGGCTGCTTCGCACCTCCGATCCCGCGACGGAAAAGGTCAACGCCTGGTTTCGTTCGAACTCGCCCTTCGAGAAGGCGAAGAACGCGACGGTGGCAATCGAGGTCAACAACATCGTCGCGCTGTCGAACCAGAGCTACCAGATCGACTGGACCGAGTTCGAGCGGGATCGCCGCGGCAAGGAGACAGCCACGCGCCGCTTCCGTGCGATTGCCACCGTGACACTGACGCCGCCCCAGGACGAGGGCGTCATCCGCCTCAATCCCATCGGTCTCTATCTCCGCGACTTCGACTGGACTGCACAGCTTTGAAAGGCATGGCCCCGAACATGAACAGATCACACGAACTATCTCGGGTCACGATGAGCGCCGGCATCATTGCTATCGCCGTTGCTGCCTCCTCCGCCTTCCCGTCTGCTTCTCTCGCCGCCGATGGTGTCACCGCCAACGAGGCGAAAGGCATGGGGATTTCGACACAATGGCGCGGAAGCCGCGGGCTGGTGACGAAAGGTGCTGATGGAAAGGTGGTCTTCCTCTATGGCGAAGTGCAGCCGTCCGTCGTCTGCTCACCGCTACAAGTCTGCGACATCGAACTTCAGGGTGGCGAAGTGGTTCGCGACGTGCTGGTCGGCGATACCGTGCGCTGGAAGGTCGAGCCTGCGACCTCGGGTGCGGTCGGTGGCCAGGCGATTCATCTGATCGTCAAGCCGTCGGAGCCGGATCTGGTTACGTCCATGGTCGTGACGACGTCGCGGCGGACCTATCATATCCAGCTGAAATCGCACGTCACGCAGTATATGGCGCGCGTCGGGTTCGAATATCCCGAGGACGTCTCGGCAAAGCTTGCCGACGTCAACGCACGGCTGGAAGCCAGCACGATACCTGGCGCCGGAGTTCCCGCCGAGCAACTAAGCTTCGCCTATTCCATGTCGGGCAGTGCCGGCTGGCGACCGACCCGAGTCTACTCGGATGGGCAGAAGACATATATTCAGTTTCCGCGGTCGATTTCCGGTCAGGATGCGCCGATTCTCTTCGTCGTCTCCGGCGGCCAAAACCGCATCGTCAACTATCGCATGAAGAGCAACATGATGGTGGTCGATTACAATATCGATCGCGCTGTCCTCGTCTCGGGCGTCGGCTGGAAACAGCAGAAGGTGACAATCAGCAGGGGAGGGCGGTGATGCTGAACTTCCGCAGCCAGACCCCGCTCCGTCATGGCCAGATACTGTGCTTCGCCGCAGTCTGCGCTCTCGCCATCCTACTTTCCGGTTGCCAGTCGATGGACACAGACGGTCTTGCCACCAGCGCAGCAGCGCCAGAGGTCTCCGGACCAGCCGCGGGCGCCATTGCGGGCGATATGGTCAGCCGACTTGCCGAACAGATCGGACAGGGGAAGGCGACCATCGTGCTCAAGCAGGATGGTTCTCCCTTCGGACAGGCACTTGAAGCCGCGTTGAAGGGATGGGGCTATGCCGTTGTCACCGACCAAAAGACGGATAGCGGCGCCACCGTCGTTCCGCTCGCGTATGTCATCGTGCCCCACGACGGCCAGGTGCTCGCGCGGCTTTCGACCAGCAGTATCGAACTCGGCCGGGCCTACACAGTGACGACATCGGGTGCGACACCGGCAAGCGCCCTGTCCCTCATGCGGCGCGGGTGAGGGAGGGTATCATGGTGCAGTCTCTCAAACTCGGTGGTGCGCAAAACAATCAGGCCGCATCCGGCATCAAGCGGGTGAACCGCGTGCCGGTCATCCTTGTGATCGTGCTGCTGGTCGCCTTCCTCGGAATCATTTTCTTTGGCTTCGCCTCGCGCGGGCTTTACTTCGGCAAGGACAGCGGCCCGGACACCAGTTCCGGCAATCTGGCATCGACCTATGCCGACCAGATCAAGCGTGGTGTCACCGACGGTATCATCGGCGAGCCACAGCCGCAGACGACGTTTCAGCCGACGCCAGCCGAGACGAAACAGGCCGAAGAGAAGGCGGCGAATCCGTTCGCGCAGGCCGAACAGAGACAGGAGCAACGGCGCGAATCTGAACTGGAGCCGGAGGCGGTGTGGCGTGCGCGTCTGGCCCGTGAACAACAGGAACAGGTCCTGCGCGAGCAACAGCGCCAACGGATGGCGCGGATGCAGGCGCGGGACTCCGCCTATGATGCGCCGCTTGCCATCGATCGCGGCAAACTGCGAGTGGGGTCGGAAAACGATGCGAGCGCCGGAGCCCGGACGACGACAGCTGCGGCGAACGGAAACGCTTCCGATCTTTACGCCGCGGCCCTGCGCGCCGGTCTGGGGGGACAGAACGTCGATCCGAACGGACAGAGCTCCAAGGAAGACTTCTTCAATGCCGATCTCAAGGATCTCGGCTATCTGCCGAACCGCGTCGTGCCGCAGCAGTCCCTGTACGAGCTGAAACGGGGCTCGGTTATTCCGGCGACATTGATCTCAGGCATCAACTCTGATCTGCCAGGGCGTATCACCGCTCAGGTCAGTCAGAACGTCTATGACAACGCAACAGGCCATCGTCTGCTGATTCCGCAGGGCACTAAACTGTTCGGTCGCTATGACAGCAAGGTGTCGTTCGGCCAGAGCCGGGTTCTTGTCGTGTGGACCGACATCATCTTTCCGAACGGCTCGACATTGCAGATTGGCGGCATGGCCGGCACGGATGCGAGCGGCTACAGCGGCTTCAATGACAAGGTGAACAACCACTATCTGAAAACCTTCGGCTCGGCGGTCATGATCGCGCTGATCGGGACGGGCATCGACATGGCGGTGCCTCAGAGCTCAACGCTAGCCACCCAGGATACGGCATCCGATGCTGCGAGGCGGAATTTTGCTGAAACCTTTGGGCGAGTGGCCGACCGGACGATCCAGCGGAATATGGATGTGCAGCCGACGTTGGAGATCCGACCGGGCTACAAATTTAATGTTCTCGTGGATCAGGACATTGTCTTTCCAGGTCAATACCGTTGAAAAATAAGAATAGACAATCACTAGCATAAGCGAAGCGGGAAGGTTGTTGAGGGGCTCAGGCCTCCCGATCTGAAGATGAGGTGGTATGAATCACTTGGCTTCCTAACGATTTCCGGCTCACAACGAAACAGCGGGCTATGCTTTGCTCTTTCGTATATCATGTGATATCTGGATATTCAGTGAAATTTAAAATGCAGGCGGACTGATGGCAGTTCGTGGGGCTTCGCCATCACGAAGACAAACCGGCCTGGGTTTACGCGAGGGATCATGATGTTGCGATATATGCCTTCTGCAGTCGTCTTCGACATGGATGGTTTAATTTTCGATACAGAGGTACTCTATCAGCAAGCGTTTATGGAGGCCGCTCGCGAGGTGAGGCACGATGTGCCGTTGGCATTAATGCAGGGTGCCATTGGCGTGCCATGGGCCCAAAACAAACTTTCCTTTCTGCAGCAAATGGGACCGGATTTCCCGGTCGACCAATACGGCGACGCAGTGATGAGATATTTCGAAACGCTCGCCAGCAAGCAACTCCGTTTAAAGCCGGGGGTTGTCGAACTTCTTGACGTGCTTGATAAACTTGTGCTCCCGCGATGTATCGCGACATCGTCGTCCCATGCCACAGTGCAAAAACATCTTTCCGCTCACCGTTTGCAGGGCCGGTTCGACGCGATTATCGCGCATGGGGATTACGCTGCTGGTAAACCTTCGCCTGATCCATTTCGGGTCGCAGCGAGGAGGCTCCAGGTGGAGCCCGATCAGTGCCTGGCCCTGGAGGATTCGTTCAACGGAGTCCGCTCTGCCTCCTCCGCCGGGATGATGACTTTCATGGTCCCCGATATCTACAAGCCGACGCCGGAAATCCGGTCACTGTGCACTGGTGTAGTCACCGACCTCCATGTCATTTGCGATCTCCTCCTCGGGGCTTCTACAACCTGCCCGACAAGTCGATAACGGGCAGCAAGAATTCTGGATGTCCCAAGTTCGATGACGGAAAGATCCGCCGGGTTGCAGCAGTTTGGAGCACGCCGGATCGACTTGTATATCCTGATAAACGGGCGCTACATATCATTTACAATCTGAATACCATATGCTATTCAAAGTGAATAGAGAACTTGACCCCAGGCTGCCAACCAAGAAAGGAGCGTTGAGCAACGCTCGTTTGCTGACGGCTAATCGAGAAGCGCAAGAATGCAAATCACCTACTGAAAATCGGCCTCGCGCCAGTTGCTAATTGAGCCTGCTGCGCAGGTAGCGCCGCGAAGTATACTCAACTGGTCGGGTCGACGAATTTCTTCAACTGCAAATGGAGTAGACTCATGCTCGATCAAATGCTTCGGGAACGAAATTCGGATACCGCGACGGTTCTGAGGGTCTTCGATGAGCTCGACCCTGTGTCCACCGACTTCTTGATTGGTCGTTGGAAGGGCTTTGTGATTGCGACTGATCACCCTATGGACAGCCTGCTGGACACTCTCGGCTGGTACGGAAAAGTATTTAAGGGTGTCGAGGATGCGCATCCGCTTATCGTACACTCGCTAGATGGGACGGAGCTTTTCGCTATAGATCCCAGTCGGCTTCCGCTCTCGGTTAACGCAACCTCAGTGCCGGAAGCTGTGTCCGAGTTCACTAAGCTTTCGCGCGCGGACCTACGCACGAGTTTTTCCGGGGGGCGCCTGCGTACCGTTCGATATCGTGAAAAACTCACCGGTTCCCTACTTTACGACGCGAGGCCGATCCTTGATCATTTCGCGAAAATCGATGCGAATACGATATTGGGAATCATGGATTTCAAGGATATTCCGCAGGCAGGTGCCTTCGTGCTCGAACGCGATGAGGGCAACGCAATTCCAATCGACCTGTAGAGAGGAGCGATCGTACAACACCGGTCGCTATAAACGATGGCAAAGAAGCGATGAAGGAACTATTCGAACGCGCAGAGAACGGCAGGTTGGTATCGCATCGCGATTTGCACATCATTCTTGACGCTGTACCCGTGCCCCTTTCATGGGCAACTTTGTCGGATGGTCGTATTCAGTTCGTAAACCGTGCGTTTAAACGCGTGTTCTCCTACGAAGATGACAGTTTCCTAACGGTCGATGACTGGATTGATAACGCCTATGTAGACCAGTCAGAGCGCGCAGATGCCCGTCAACGCTGGCGAACGGTATGGACCATCGCGGAAGAAGGGATTTCCGAAGTCGATGTGCAAGAGTTACGCGTGTGTTGCGGTGACGGAAAAATACTGACCGTACAACATCGCGGGATCCTGCTCCACGATATAGGGATTGGGATCGCTACTTTCGAAGACGTGACGGCACGTAAGGTTGCCGAAGAGGCTCTCAGCCGGTTTTCTTTTGAAGACCCGCTCACGGGGGCGGGCAATCGACGAGCCCTCCAGGCTCAATGGAGCATCGAAACAACCGCCGCCGCCGGCGAGCCATCGCAACACCTTGCGGTGTTGATTGTCGACCTTGATGATTTCAAACCGATCAATGATACATTGGGCCACGACTGCGGAGATGCAGTCCTAAAGGCCGTCGCATGCCGACTACGCGAGTGTACAAGGAGGAGCGACCTCCTTTTCAGAATTGGCGGCGACGAGTTCGTCCTGCTGGTGCCTGGCTTGAGCGTGAGGGAGACTGAGATCGTCTGCCGACGTGTTGGGTATGCATTCGACAAGCCCTTCAAGTGCGCGGAAATGGAAGTCAGCGTAGGGGCAACCATCGGCGCGAGCCTTTGGCCAAGAGACGGTGATGATTTGCGGGAGGTTTTACGGCGCGCTGATAACGCGCTTTACCGGCTCAAAAAAACTGGGAAAGGAGGCTGGGAATGGTACGTGCCCCTCTTGAACAACAACTCGGTGTAAGCAGACCCGGTGGCGCGATACAGAGGAATGAGACCCACCAGTGGACATCTAGAGAATAGGAACCCAAATCGGCGCTAGCACAGTGCAGATCGGAGAGAGACTAACCACCTCAGCCAGCGAGTTCAGACACAGCACTAATATTGGAGTCTACGAATGACCTGTCCCAACTGATTCCTAAAGCGGGGTATATCATGCACTCTTGGCTGGACAAGCTGACCGATATCAGCGCGCTGCAGGGCAGCGACAGCGTGCTTCAGCACGCCCTCGAAAATCTGACCAAGGACGCTGGCTTTGAGGGCTATGCGTACCTTCACCTGCAGCCTGGCCATATTCTCGCTGTCACGAATTATCATCCAGAGTGGCGGTCTATTTATTTTAAGCAAAAGTTCACCACGATCGACCCTGTCGTGAAACGCGCAAGGACTCTGAGACAGGCTTTCGTCTGGAGCGGTGATGAGGACAGCCCCCGCGTGACAAAGGCAGAAAGGTTGTTTTATGCGCGTGCCGCAGAGTTCGACATCCGCTCCGGCGTAACCATTCCAGTAAGGGCAGCCAACGGTTCTATGTCGATGTTCACGATGGCTTCTGCAAAGCCGACCCTTAACCTGGGCCGCGATATTGATGTCGTGGCAGCCGCAGCCGTTGTCGGACAACTTCATGCACGGATGTGCCTTCTTCCGCTCACACCCACTGTACAACACCCAGCTTGGCTCGATCCCAAAGAGGCGGCCTATCTAAAATGGATCGCCGTTGGAAAAACCATGGAAGAGGCGGCTAACTTGGAAGGAGTAAAATACAACTCAGTCAAGAGCAAGCTCCAAGAGACCAGGAAGCGCCTCGGGGTCCACACGATGTCTCACCTGGTCGCTTTGGCAATCCGCGCGCATCTTATTTGAGGACTGCGTGATGCTGGAATGCTTCTCTCTTTGCGGCTTTTCCATTTGAAAACGGATCGTTCGACAAGTGAGCCACGCCTAGATCGGCTAAAAGAATTTTGATACTTCATATATCACTTGACATTTTGATATATATTGATATTTGAATATTAAGCGCCACCTGCTTGGCGATATCAGTCCGAACTTCGCTAGTTGCCACACAACGATCCAAGCGAGCGAGCGCGCGTTCGTACTCACGTTGACTTGGCGATCGCTCTTCCGTTTCTCAAGAAGTCACTCCTCAGTGCCCCTAAAATCAAACTACATTCGTGAGCTTCTTCACTCTGCCAATAGAATTGAGCACCTTAGTCAGCAAGAAATCCGGCAGAGGCTAAATGTTGCGGCCATTCTGATCGGTCGCGCGCTCAACGACACTCAGATCCGCAACGTTCCTCTTGTATTAGAAGCGGAAAATTACCTCCGCGCTGTCAACGCATCTAAGCGAGAACTTCATTCGCAGGATGCGAAAGCTGCATTTTTGCATGCGGCCCATATTATTCATGTTCTGAAGAAGTCGGCGTTTTAGGGTGTGCGTCAAGGGCACCATGTTTCGTTGCAAATCGGAATACTGCGTGATATCGGAATTGTATGACTGAAGAGACCCGTCGTCGCCTTACAAGGGAAGAAACCAGAGAACAGACCCGCCAGCGTCTGATCGAATCTGCTCGTCGGCAGGTAGCTGCGCGCGGATTCAACGGTGCTTCTGTGCGCGATATTGCCGAAGGTGCCGGCTACTCGCAGGGCGCATTCTACTCCAACTTCGATAGCAAAGAGGCCTTGCTGTTGGAAGTCTTGAAGCTCTACAAGCTCGAGGAAGCAGGCCGCATTAACTCCATCATCGAGGCTGCAGGGGATGACCTAACTGCAGCCCTGGACGGTCTTGATGCTCGGGCCGAACGGTTAGCTGCAGGTACTGAACACGCTGTTGTTTCAGCGGAACTTCAACTACACGCGGTACGCAATTCTGAATTTGGTAGGGCATATTGGTTGCTCATGGAGGAGCAACGCGCACTTTACGCGGAGTTCGCTCGGCGACTTTTCGCCCTCAGCAATGTTCCTCCACCTGCCGCCCTAGAGGACCTCGCGGGGGGGCTGATGTCACTAGGGCGGGGTGCCATCCTCGACAGCGCTATCCATAAAGGTGCGGGCGTTAACCTCATGTCCAATATCTTGCGCGCGTTGTTGCATCAACCACGCTGACTGAGCAATCGCGTGCACGACACGGGATATGGGGTCATCCATTCAGCCCCTGGTCTGTCACAGAGCTGATCGTCTCGGGGGCAAGAGGCTCTTTCGAAACCGCTTCTATTAGCTTTGCGCGATCGCCGGAAAGCGGTTCGACCAACGGGTCGTACCGGAGTCGCGTAATCAACCTCGATCAGGGTTTTCGCGACATGAACAATATCCAACGAGTTCCGTCAAATTGAATGTCAGACTAAGCGCTGAGAGCAACTCCGCAACGTCGGGAACCCAGACCGTCTCGTGCGTGGCAAGTTGGTCATCGACATGCGACACCGCTGGAGAAACCTTGACTTTCATAATCCTGGCGGTGCTGATCGCGCCGGTATCATAAAGCACCGCGAGATCGACCAGTCCCTCCGCTAGCCCAGACGTTTGGCTCTCCGGACCCTTCAGGAAGTTTGACGCCGGCGCGGGCGCGTTCTCAAAATGTCATCGGGAAGGTCTGGAATGGCCGGAGACATTTGCCTGGATCAGGCCAAAATATACTATTGTATATCAAAATATCATATGCTATCTGAAATTCAATCGCTCTTATAATTTCACGCCAAATTCACAATATCGGGCTGGATTGCCAATGACGGTAAGGGTTTCCCGTTTAACAACAGTCATAACATAAGCGAGGTCATCGCCATGACGAAGCCAGACGCAACACTTTCAGGTCAATTCAAAGTCGGAGGAGAAATTGAGGTTAATAGGCTGGGTTTCGGAACGATGCGGCTCACGGGCCCTGGCATATGGGGAGAACCAGAAGACCGAGAAGAAGCTATCCGTGTTCTACGACGCTTGCCCGAGCTCGGCGTAAACTTCATTGATACGGCCGACAGCTACGGTCCTTTTGTTAGTGAGTATCTCATCGCTGAGGCGCTGGCCCCTTACCAGGGACTGACGATAGCGACGAAGGGAGGGCTCGTGCGTCCGGGGCTCACTGAAGGTACGTGGCCTCAAGTAGGCGATCCAAACTATCTTGGACAGGCCGTTCGGATGAGCCTGCGTCGCCTGAAAATCGATCGCATCGATCTGTGGCAACTGCACCGCATCGATCCGAAGGTACCGGCACTCGAGCAGTTTGAGGCGATCCGTTCCTTTATCGATCAGGGATTAATCCGCTTCGCCGGTCTCAGTCAGGTCACAGTCGAGGAAATCGAGGCGGCGCGAAAGATCTTTCCAGTCGCCACGGTGCAGAATCGCTATAACTTGGCGTACCGGGCCGACGAAGCCGTGCTTGAGTATTGCGAAGCAAACGGTATCGGCTTTATTCCATGGTTCCCATTGGCCGCTGGCACGCTAGCGCAGCCAGGCGGGATTGTTGACACTCTGGCCAAAGCAAAGGGTGCGACACCAGGACAAATCGCATTGGCTTGGACACTGAAGCGCAGTCCGGTGATGCTGCCAATTCCGGGAACAAGCCGAGTAGCTCACCTGGACGAGAATGTGGCCGCAGCAGCCGTCACCCTTTCAGACAGAGAATTTCAGCAACTGAACGAAGCCTCGCTGAGCGGGTCTGGCCAGCGATAAAGCCAGCTGTTGTTCGTCTGCCCAGGGCCGAGCGGGTTACTCTCATGGATCGTCCGCACTTGTCACGTGTGCGGGCACCTGAGCAAAACGGATCCACCGCAAAGGCTGTCCTGCCGATCGTTTAACTGGAGGTCACCTGTTTGAAACTGCTCGTCAATAATCAAACGTATGACGTGGATTCTGAACCCGATACCCCGCTGCTCTGGGTGATCCGGGACGAACTTGGTCTCATCGGAACGAAGTTTGGCTGTGGCCTCGCTCAATGCGGCGCGTGTTCGGTGCTAGTCGATGGACAGATCACGAGATCGTGCGTGACACCCCTCGACGGTGTCATCGACAAGAAAGTCACGACGATCGAAGCCATCCAGGAGGACGAGGTCGGCCGACGTGTCGTCGCCGCCTGGGTCGCGCATCAGGTCCCGCAATGCGGCTATTGTCAGTCCGGACAGGTGATGGCAGCGACTGCGCTTTTGAAAAAGACCGCTAACCCGAGCGACGACGATATTGCTGCGGCTATGATTAACCTCTGTCGCTGTGGGACTTACAACGCGATAAAGGCGGCCGTGAATGACGTAGCAGAGCGCACGGAGGCCACTCTATGAACGAGCATTTCCGCGAGTGGCCGACAAAGGGCGAGATGTCCTCAGGTGCTCCGATTAATCTTTCTCGTCGTGGTTTTATGTTGGCTTCCGCCGGTCTGACTGCCGGAGCGCTCGTTATTGGCTTCGGAATACCTGTCCAGTCGACGCGAGCGCAGGAAGCGGCTGGCAAGGTCGCGCCCGGTACGCGTGTTCCAGCATTTTTGGAAATTCGCCCGGACAATACCGCACGTCTGTTGAGCCCTTTCGTCGAGGGCGGTCAAGGCATATTCACCGGGATGGCGCAAATCGTTGGTGAGGAACTTGACCTCGACCCCGCGTCTTTCACGGTGGAAAATGCGCCTGCGGGCCCCGATTATCAAATCATTTTTGGCATGCGATTGACCGGAGGAAGTAATTCCACGCGTCTCAGTTACGATACAATGCGCCGTCTCGGTGCGTCGGCTCGACTGATGATTCTTCAGGCATCGGCCACGCGGCTCGATGTTCCCCTTGATGAACTGACAACCGAACCAGGACGCGTTGTCCATGCAGCGACAGGCCGGTCGTTTTCGTACGGCGACATCGCCCGGCATGCGTTTGACCTTCCGATCCCAGCCGCAGATCACGTGACATTGAAGGACCGCAGCCAGTTCCGATGGATTGGAAAGTCGATCCCGCGCCTGGATGTTTTTGACAAAACCGTCGGGCGCGCTGTTTATGCCATCGACTGTAGGGTTGAGGGCATGTTGCAAGCCGCTGTGCAGCACGCACCGCGACTTGGTATGTCGGCTGGTACAATTTTCAACGAGGATGCGGTCAAGGCAATGCGCGGCGTCCTGTCGGTTCATCGCCTGCCCGGCGCAGTCGCTGTTGTTGCAGAGCGCTGGTGGACTGCAAAGCGGGCCGCCGAAGCACTTCAGGTAGACTGGCAGGAAGCTGACGGAATTTCGGCCGTTGAAGGCGGGCGTATCATGCCGATCGACTTCTCAACCAAAGCATTTGCGGATCGACTCGTACACGAGCCTGGTGATGGCAGGGATGCCGAAACGGAAGGTGATCCAGCCGGCGTCCTCGCGTCTGCCAAGAAAATCGTCTCGGCAACTTATCAGAGTCAGTACCTCAACCACGCTCAGTTAGAGCCCCCGTCAACGCTTGCCCGCTTTAGCAGCGACGGCACCCTCGATGTATGGATGCCCAACCAATCGCCGGAAGTGTTCCAGGCCGATATCGCCAAAAGCACGGGCTTGGACCTTGCGAAAATCAATATCCACAGTCCCTTGCTTGGCGGCTTCTTCGGCAGACACTTCCTTTGCGTTGCTGCCAATCCATATAAACAGGCCATTCAGCTTGCGAGAGAAACTGGGCGCCCGATCAAATTGATCTGGAGCCGCGAGGAAGAGTTTCTGAGGGACACCTTGCGGCCGATGGCGGCGGTTCGGTTTCGCGCTGCCCTTGACGACAGCGGCATGCCAATGGCGGTCGAAGCCGTTAGCGTCTCTGAGGGGCCGACCGAAGGGATTCGGGGACACAATCCTGAAAAAATCGACAAGACCGCAGTCGAGGGATTGACTGGAAAATCCTATCTAATCCCCAACAGACGCATCGCACAAATCTATGTTCAAAATCCCGCGATGGTCTCTTACTGGCGCGGGGTGGGCCACTCAATGAATGACTTTTTCTACGAGTGCTTTCTCGACGAAATGGCTGACGCGGGCGGCAAGGACCCGTATGACCTCCGCCTTCAGTTGCTCAGGAACAACGCCCGTTTGACCAATCTCCTCGAGGCTGTGTCCGATATGTCAGGCGGCTGGAAACGTGGTCCATTTACAGCAGAAGACGGTTCCCGACGTGCCCGCGGGATCGGCATGGCATCCCCGTTCGGTAGCCACACCGCTGCGATTGCCGAAGTGTCGATCCAATCCGGAGAGGTTGTAGTTCACGATCTTTGGCAAGCGATAGATCCAGGCAGTATTATCAACCCGGGTATCATCGAGGCCCAGATAAACTCAGCCGTTGCCCTTGGTCTGTCCCAGGTCCTCTTCGAAGAAGCCGTCTATGAGAAGGGTCGGCCCGTCGCCCGCAACTATGATCTTTACAGGGTCCTGTCTCCGGACCAAATGCCGCGCGTGCATACGAAGATCATCGAAAGCGGAGAGAAAATGGGCGGAATAGGCGAACCAGGCCTCCCGGCGGTGCCCCCGGCGGTCGCGAATGCTGTCTCTACTCTGACCGGGAAGCGCCTACGCAGCATGCCCCTATCACATTACAGATTCGAGACTTGAAGCAACTTCGGCTTACCTCGTGATTGCATCCTCACCGTCGCACAATCGCAATGGCTCCCTCATCAATTGAGGCTGTCACCCAACAAGACACCTTACACAGGATCGATTGCCTTTGCAGAAAATGCTTCTAGTTCTAAGCGGGATCGCTGTCATTGTCGCTGGCAGTCTGACCTTGTTCGTCACCCGCTTGCCGACATCAGCCTTCGACAATGACATAGCAGCTACCAAGGCAACCCCGGAGCTTCTAATACGGGGCGAAATGGTTGCACGTCAGGCCGATTGTGTCGCCTGTCACAGCACTCCGGTGAGCAAGCCCTTTGTCGGTGGGCTAGAGATGGACACGCCACTCGGCTCAATTTTCGCGACAAACATTACGCCGGATAAAACGACGGGTATCGGCAACTACTCCCTTGCGGATTTTGACCGGGCCGTCCGGCACGGCGTAACCCCCGACGGACGCCGTCTCTACCCTGCGATGCCCTATCCGTCTTATGCCAAAATGACCGATGATGACATCACTGCGCTTTATGCTTTTTTCATGAATGACGTGGCGCCGGTGAAGCAACTGAACGAACCAGCGGATATTGAGTGGCCGTTAAACATACGTTGGCCGCTGGCACTCTGGAATGCCATGTTCGTCGATGGAGGCGTGTATGCGCAAAAGCCGGGTAAGGACGAGAGATGGAACCGGGGCGCATATCTTGTTCAGGCTGCCGGACATTGTGGTGCTTGCCACACGCCCCGCGGCCTCGGCATGAATGAAAAAGGTCTAGATGAATTGAGCCCCGACTTCCTATCAGGTGCCGTACTGGATGGGTGGTATGCACCAAGCCTTCGTCAGGATCATAACACAGGTCTTGGTCGCTGGAGCGAGGAGGACATCTTTCAGTTTCTCAAAAATGGCCGTAACCGACATGCGGTTGTTTTTGGCTCGATGACCGAGGTCTACAACAACTCATTGCAGTTCATGACTGAAAGCGATTTGCGTGCGATCAGCCATTATCTGAAATCCCTACCCGGCGACCCCTCCGGTGACGGTGCCCCTTGGCGCTATGTCGAGGCGCCGACCTCGATTTCGATCAGCAAGCGCACTCCGGGGGAACAGACATATGCAGAACGCTGTGGTTTCTGCCATGGCCCCGACGGTCGGGGACAGAACCAATGGATATCTCCGCTTGCCGGCGCTGCTTCTTCACTGATCGAGCACACGGACTCGCAAATCAATGTGGTATTGAACGGATCGGTTCGGGTCGTCAGCAATACCGTCCCGGGCGCATATCGAATGCCGCCTTTCCGTGAACAACTAACGGACAAAGAGATCGCCGATGTCCTGACATATGTGCGCTCAGCCTGGGGCAATCACGGCAAGACGGTAGCGGAAGAAGACGTCAAGGGGCTTCGCCAACACACCGATCCGGCCAGCAGCGACCCCATTATCTTGCAAATGCGATAGCATCCGATGCTGGCTCCAACCTCACATGCAGTTCCGGAAAGAGCATCGTCAAGCGATGATCCCGTAGATTTGCTGCAATTTGTCGTTGACCAGTTTCGCAACGGACCAGTCGCTTTGGCGACGCTCAGCGAAGTCCGCGGTGGTGCGGCACGCGCGCTTGGCTCGCATGTCGCTGTTGCGGCGGACGGCCGTTTTTGCGGTTATGTCTCTGGCGGATGTGTGGAAGCCGCCGTCGCGGCCGAGGCGCTTCTCGCAATATCGGACGGCCGTGATCGCGTGGTAAGTTTTGGAGAAGGGTCTCCGTTTTTTGACATAGTTCTTCCATGTGGCGGAGGTCTCTCCCTGGCAATTCATGTTGTTCGCGACATACATCCGCTTTGCAGCGTCTTGAATGACTTGCGCCGGAGAAAAGCGGCAGGGCTTTGCTATATTCCAAAAGAATGTAAGCTCAGCAATGCAGTCACGGCCTCGAAAACGGGTTGGGTGGAAGATCGTTTCGAGGTAATCTATCGACCAAGAACACGCCTTCTAGTCTCTGGCCCAACGGCCGAAGCCGAAGCGGTGGTCCGTCTTGCCAGGGCATCATTTTACCAGGTCCTGCAATTTAGCTCCGCCACCGAAGGGCTGAATGACCCAAACGCAATCGACCCATTCACGGCGGTAGTTCTGCTACATCACGAGCTCGACGCCGAGTTTCCGGTCCTCAAGGCAGCACTTCGATCGCCAGCCTTTTACGTAGGAGCGCTCGGCAGCACTCGCACCCACCGAAAACGCTCGGAGCGTCTACGCTTGCAGTCTTTCACACAATCGGACATCGCTCGCATAAAAGCGCCGATCGGCATCTTCGGTCCGGCGCGAGACGCAACATCAATCGCATTATCGGTTTTGGGCGACGTGGCTGCCTCTCGGCTGGCAGCGTTCGGATGAGAAACGCGTTCGTCAAAGAATGCCCGTTCTTCAGTGTTTCCGTGGTTGTGCTTGCTGCAGGAAGATCGAGCCGTGCAAGCCCGAATGGGTTTCACAAACTGCTCGCAGAGTTTCAAGGGGTGTCCCTCATTCGGCGCTCAACACTGATCGCCCTCGGTTGCCAAAGCCACTCGATCACGGTGGTGACGGGATACATGAGGGCAAAGATAGAAGCCGAGATAGCGGACTTAGCTGTAGGCGTGGCCCACAACGAACACTACATGTCAGGCATGGCAAGTTCACTGCATGTAGGGGTAGCCGTCGCGGAAACGAGTCAGCCGGACGGCATTATGATCATGCTCGCTGATATGCCCGACTTGATCGTGGATGACCTGGACAAGTTGATTGCGGAGTTCCGCCGCCACCTTGGCCAGTCTGTGGTTCGTGCAGTCTCGCAGGGTGTGCCAGGCAATCCTGTGATTTTTCCGAGGTATTTGTTTGGACCGTTAAAAGAGCTAGTTGGCGACACAGGTGCTCGCAGCCTGATTGATCTAGCCGCACCTCTGGTTGCCGAAGTAGAAATCGGAAATGGCGCTCTGATCGACGTCGATACATTGGAACAGATAGTCGCGGCGGGCGGCATTTTCCGTTGAAGCACCTGCCGCCTGAGCAGAACCTTTGATGGTGGCCGGCGCTTATAAAACGTCTTCAAACTCAGGGTGTAACCGACGCTCCTGGAACTCCTGAGAAGTTCCGATCAGCCCAGGTATCTCGTTTCAGTAGCAGTAGCGGGCATCAAGGGAAAGATTTAGAACATAGTATTGTTGTGGGGTATGGTCTCGGGGACGGCCTGCAGGACGTCCCAATGTTCGACAATTTTACCGTTATCAAGCCGGAAGATATCGACGACAGCTTCGCCCCTGCTTCCTGGTTCGCGCACGAGATGAACATGAAGGATCACATAGTCACCATCTGAGAATACGCGAAGGATCTGGCTATGGGAGGCGGGATATTTTTCCCGAAAGCTCTCAATGAACGTCCGGAACCCATCTTTTCCGTCGGGTGCACGGGCGTTGTGCTGGGTGTAGGTCGGTCCCATCAGTGCGATGGCCGCATCCGCGTTTTTCTTGTTCAGCGCCAGGTTATAGAATTCGATGACGACACGTTTGTTTGCCTTGAGCTCCTCGTCGCCACGCGCGGGCTGATGGAGTGGTGCGGGATCGGCAGTGGAAGCCACCGAGAGTGCCGGCGGCTGTCCAACAGCAACTGCTGCAAGAAGGAAGAGCGGGATCATGGTTCAACTTTCTATGGTGCGCCGGATTGTTCGGCGGGTGAAAGGGTCGTCAAGAATGCTACGCCTTCAGCTTGGTAGCGATGGCGGCTACGCGCTCGCCGTAGAGCGCTGCGGTATGAAGATCGCCGGAATGGACTTCGTCCACGGAGGCGTCAGCAGGCGAACGGGCTAGCAGTCCAACCGAACCTCCGAGATTATTGGGATCGTCCGAGGTAGCCGCTTTCGTGCTGGACGGTGCCTGGCCCAAGCTCACCCAGATACCACCGTGCTGCGAAGCAAGCGTTTGCAAAGCGATCATCGATACCTGCTTGTCCCCGCTGGGACTCGCGGAATTCGTGAAGCCCCCAAAGACCTTGTCTTGCCAATTCCGAGCGAACCAGACCTTCGACGACGCGTCAGCAAATTTTTTAAACTGCCAGCTGACATTGCCCATATACGTCGGCGTCCCAAAGATGATGGCGTCGGCGGCATTCAGCGCTTGCCAATCCTCATCCGTAATATTGCCTTCAGAGCTGATTGCGATCAATTCTGCATTAGCTCCCTTGGCCACATGTTCAGCGACAGATTTAGTGTGACCGTAGCCTGAATGATAAATCACGATCGTTTTCGTCATTAGTAATTTCCTGTGTTTGCCTGTTTACGGGAGTTTGTGCAGCAGAACGGCATCCACCACTCTCTCAGCTGGCGCCTTTCAACCCATGGGGGATTGGCTCAGCTGTGAGCGTGGAGCTCAGGGTAGTCGGTGTAGCCCTCGGGGCCAGGCGTATAGAAAGTCGCCATGTCCAAGGGATTGAGTGGTGCCCCTGTCTGCATGCGTGCCACCAGATCCGGGTTGGCGATGAAAGGGCGGGCGAAAGCAATCATATCTGCCTGACCTTCCTCAAGCGCATGCTCGGCGCTTGCCCGGTCGAAGCCACCGGCGAGGATGAACACACGCTTGAACGCGGCGCGCAGGAGTAGCTTTAGCTCGGCAGGCACTGGAGGGGCGCCCAAAGCGGAATGGTCCAGAAGGTGGACGTACAGAATGCCCAACTGCGACAGCTCTTCGACGAGCGCCAGATACTGGGCTTCGACATCGGGGTAGGCGCCCGTGCCGTTCAACACGCCGCATGGCGATAGGCGAATGCCAACGCGGTCTGCGCCAATGGCGGCCACAGTGGCACGAACCACTTCCAGCGCAAAACGGTTACGGCCATGGAAACCGTCCCCATACCCATCGCTGCGCCGATTCACGTTGGCGTTCAGGAACTGCTCGATCAAATAGCCATTGGCCGCGTGCAATTCGACTCCGTCGAACCCCGCCTCGATGGCCAATTGAGCCGACCGAGCGTACTCCGCTACCGCGTGGGCGATGTCCTCCGCGGTCATGGCGCGCGGCGCGCTGTGTGGCTGCATGCCCAACGTGTCGGTGCGGATCTCGCCGGGGCAAACGTCTGCCATCGGTCCCAGAACTTCAGCGTCCGCCGGCAGGTTGTCCGCATGAGTCACGCGGCCGGTATGCATCAGCTGCACAAAAATCTTGCCGCCCTGTGCGTGGACAGCCTGCGTCACTTGCTTCCACGCCTGCACATGGGATTGGTTGAACAGGCCCGGAATGCGTGGATAGCCCAGCCCATTGGGCGACGGCGAGGTGCCCTCGGTGACGATCAGGCCGGCAGTGGCCCGTTGGCTGTAGTATTCGGCCATCAGGGCGTTGGGCGTGTTGTGCTCCACGGCGCGATGCCGCGTCATGGGCGCCATCACTATGCGATTGCTCAGCTGCAGGGAGGGGTTAACGAAGGGTGTGAAGAGCATGTCGGGCTTTCTGTCGATGGGGATTTGCAGCGTCGGTTCACTGGGCTTGGGGAAGGTAGGCCGGACGTGGGGCCGTCAAGCCTTGCCAGACCTGCTGGGTGAACGTGTCAGCCAGGACTTCGTCGGCGCCCGCAGCCAGGCCATCGAGTGCGCGCTGAACGATCTCTTCGGGGCTCGTCTTCGGAATCTCGAAGCCGCGCGTGAGGTCGGTATCGACGCCGGCCATGTGCAGGCCGAGAACCTGGGTCTTCTGGCCAGAGAGCTCGTGGCGCAAGGCATTGGTCAAAGACCATGCCGCTGACTTGCTCGCCGAGTAGGCAGCCAACTCGCCGCCGTTGACCCAGGAGGCCACTGACAGCACATTGATCAATGCGCCACCGCCGTTGCCATTGAGCACGGGCGCAAAGGCCTTGCTCACGTTCAGCACGCCGAAGAAGTTAGTCTCGAAGATGCGCCGAGCCACTTCTTCGCTATCATCGGCAAGAAAGCCACCGACTTGGGCGATCCCGGCGTTGTTGATCACCAGGTTCACATCGGGGGCCACCCGTGCTGCAGCCGCGATCTCTTCGGGCTTGGTGACATCAAGTCGCAGGGCCTGCACGCCCGGCAGCGTCACAGTGGCAGGGTCTCGTGCGGCGGCGTAGACCTTGCGGGCACCACGTGCAAGGAGTTCGCGGGCAAATGCCAGGCCGATACCGCGGTTAGCACCGGTGACGAGGACGACAGAGTTTTCAATGTTCATGGAAGGCTCCAGATGATTGTTTGAGAGTTCGAGTAAGTTCGTCATGTTTCGGGGGGTGCGATGTCGTTCTGTGGGACTTCATCGCATCCTGATCACCACCTTGCCCTTGGCGCGGCCGCTTTCGACATAAGCTAGGGCTTCGTTGGTGGATTCGAAGGGGAAGACCTTGTCGATCACCGGGCGGATGACGCCCACCTCGATGAGCGATGCGATCTGTCGAAGCTGGCTTCCGTTGCCCCTCATGAATAGGAAGGTGTAGTTGAGCCCGAGGCGCCGGGCTTTCCGGCGAACGCTGAAACCCAGCGCTCTGAAGAGCTGTCTCACTGGCCACGAAGCCTTGATGTCCTTGCCAAACTGGAGGTCCGGCGGCGCTGTGATGGACACGACGTGGTCGCCAGGCTTGGGCACGCCCAGGGACTTTTTCGATGTCTTTTCATCCTGACTGTTCAGCACCACGTCGTAGTCCCGCAGCCGATCTTCAAAGGCATCCTTCCTGTAGTCGATCACGACATCCGCGCCCATGTCTTTCACTAGCGCGGCGTTGCCGGCGCTGGTGGCGGTGGCCACAGTGGCGCCCAGGTGCTTGGCCAACTGGATCGCAAATGTTCCGACGCCCCCGGAACCCGCCTGGGTGAAGACCTTCTGACCCGTCTGAAGCTTGGCCTTCTCGAACAACGCCTGCCATGCAGACAAACCGACCAAGGGGATGGAGGCGGCCTCCTCCATGGAGATGTTTCTGGGCTTGAGCGCCACTGTGTCTTCATTGACCGCAACGAATTCTGCAAAGGTTCCGATGCGCAGGTCACGGGGCCTGGCGTAGACCTCGTCGCCGACTTTGAATTGACTAACGCGGGAGCCGACACGCACCACCACGCCCGCCACGTCGTGCCCCAGGATGAAGGGTGTGCGGTAAGGCAGGATGAGTTTGAACTCGACATTGCGCACTTTGGCGTCGATGAGGTTGACGGCTGACGCGTGGGCCTCGATCAACACCTCGTCGGCCCCCAGTTCCGGTTCTGGAACGTCGCCAGCCCGCAGATGCTCCCGCTTGCCGTAACTATCCACGATGAAGGCTTTCATAGGTTCTCCTTGGTAGCTCCAGATTCAGGACCACAACCAGTGGCAGTTGACGGGAATTTGGTATGATGATCATCATATGTAAGATCAAAAAAATGAAGCGGTCAGTCACGACCCTGAGGGCTCAAGACGCTTCAATGCAGCACTGCACAAAGAGTCAGACAAGGCAGCGTCATCGACTGCGCGGGCCAAAATCAACGTGCCTACCATGGTGGCCACCGTCACCAAAGCGCGTTCATGCGCACCTCGCTGCCCCCAATCCGGTAACTGGCGCGCGACCTGATCGATCATTTCCTTGATGCCACGCGTGGCCACTCGGCGCACCTCAGGCGCTTGACGGTGCATCTCGGAACCCAGTGCGGCCACGGGACATCCCGTCTCGACGCTCATAAGATGTGCCTTGGAAAGATAGGCGTGCACCAAGGCCTGGAAAACCTGCTCCGAAGACGCTGAGGCGATGGCACTTGCGCCAGCGGCGTTTGACTCGGCGCCAGCTTGGTCCGCCGCCTCGGCCAGCATGGCCTCGCGCGAGTCGAAGTGGGCGTAGAAGGCGCCATGCGTCAAGCCGGCCTCTTTCATGATGTCGGCCACACCCGTGCCGTCAAAGCCGCTGCGCCGGATGGCGCGTGCGGCAGCCTGCACGATCCTCTTGTGGGAAGCCTCCTTGGCGGCGGCTCGGGAGTTGATTGTTGATTTTCGCATGATGGTCATCATATACAGAATGGATCGATAGCGCAAGGGCCGAAAGGGTCAGCGTTTAAAATTGCCGATTGGGGCCTGACTACGGGCACGGAGCCGAACGCCTGTCACATCGCGCCCCAGGCGAACTGCTCAAAGGTCATCGCAAGGCTAGTGCACATGATACCCGGCTTGGCGGACTGAGCAGAGTGCGGCCAACGAAGTTTGAGGTGCCACGCCCGCGTTTGGTGGGCGACGCGATTGACAGTCAGCGCCGGCCCTTGCAACGGCAAGCCGCCACCGATGGCCGCCTGCCTCGGGGGATACATTCTGGCGCTGGCGTGAACAAACTGTCCCATGATAGCTGCATTGATGGTCTGCGGATCCGACGCCAAGCCCGACCATACCAAGGTTTCGCGGATAGCCAATGCTCTCAGCGTCGTGGCGAGCAGACGACAATCTTTGAGTTAGCCATTCTTGGCTCCTTGGTGCTGGAAAATGAGACAGGTCGTTGATGCGTGCGCATACAGCTTGCCATCGGGGCCGATGATCCGGCCTTCGGCCGTCGCTGTCTGGCGGCCGACGTGGATGATGGCGCCCTCGGCGCGCACTATGCGAACCTTCTCTGTCAGGGGGCGGATGTAATTCACTTTCAGTTCGAGCGTTGTGTAGCTTTGGCCACGCTCCAGGGTCGAGTGGATGGCGCAGCCTACGGCTGAATCCAGCAAGGTCGCGAACCAGCCGCCATGCACGCCTCCCAGAGGATTGTAGTACCTCTTCGAAGGCCGCCCTTGGAATACCGCTTTGCCTGTCTCGATGTGTATCGGAACGAGATCCAGGGTTTCGCCTATCGGAGGAGGGGGAAGTTCGCCTGAGAAGATCGCATTCAGCGTTTCCAACCCGGACCGCTCCGCGAGTTTCTCGATCGGCATCACACCGGCCGGAAGGAACCTGCCGCGCACCTCCTCTTCTTCCCGAATCCAAGAGGCAGTCAACTCGTCAACGCCCATACTGAAACCCTTGTATATGCAAATAATCTCTGTAAGTTAAAAGCCATGATCAAGTCGGTCAAGATAAACGAATGCACGAATCTCGTGTTGCGGAAGCTTACACGTGCGGTGAGCCGCCACTACGACCGATATCTGTCTAGCGCGCAGCTGAAGATCACGCAGTACACTCTGCTATCTCACGTTGCCGTCTTGGGCCCGGTGGGGCTCGGGAAGTTGGCGCGGGTGATGGAAATGGATGCGTCCACCTTGACCCGGAACATGCGGCCGCTCCTGGATCAGAAGCTCATCAGTCTCTGTCCTGGCCTCGACGCCCGCAGTCGTTCTGTGGAGATGACCGGGGAGGGGCGAGCGAGATGGACGACAGCCCGCCTCGCATGGCGGGAGGCGCAAAACAGCCTTCATGAGAAGCTAAGTCCGGAACGCGTGTGTGAATTGCACGAAATTCTCGGCCACAGCCTTAAAGCTATGAATAAAGATCACGGTAGTCCGCGTGGCATATGCGATGCTGAATAGCCCCGAGATTTGTAGACACCTTCTTTCCTAAATTTGAGGCAAGAAGAGCACCATGAGCAAATCGAATTTCAGCGAAGAGCTTTAAGCGCGACGCACAGTGTCAGATTACTGAGCGAGACTTTCGGGTTGCGGAGGCTTCGCAGCAGCTCGAGGTTAGCCAGCATTTTCTGTACGAATGGAAGGAGAAGTTTGCTGCGTCGAGCGCCAAGGGCTACGACGAGGAGATCAGGCGACTGAAAAGGAACTGGCTCGCGTCACCGAGGAGCGAGACATCCTAAAAAAGGCGAGCGCTTATTTCGCCGGGGATGCAAAGTGAGGCCAATCAGCAATCTGCGCTTACGAAAAGCAAATCGTGGACTGTTTTCCTAGATGAATCAATCTGCGCCATGCACAGTATTCCATGCCCGGACACGGCCTGCCCGATTGCGTCCGGCTTTCGCCAGGGGTTCGGACTGGCGAGCCAGCACCGACGCTTCAGTCACGGTTCCCAGAGTTAGCCAACCTATCCCCGGAAAGTCAAAATTCCTGCCAGTCGTTTTTCTCTACCGCGACATTGCCATGCGTAGGCGCCACACGCATGCGAGATGTGGTGGTAACCGCAGGTCGCAAGCCAACCGGTACTGACGGACGTGGGGGGGCGCCTGAAGGCATGGGCGATACGACCGCCTCCATCCTCCGGGCAATCTGATGGAGCACGGAGGCAGTCTGCCCAAGCTGAAACTCGGAAAGCAGGCTCTGCAGAGTTAGGCATTCCTGTGCGAGACCGGCACCTGCGGCATTCATCTCCTCAACCATCGCAGCATTCTGCTGTGTTGCCTGGTCCATGTGGTTAACAGCGGTGTTCACCTGTGTAAGTCCAGCGGACTGTTCTTGTGCAGCCGTGGCAATGGCTTCCATATGATCACTGACCGAGAGAACGAGTTGCCCGATTTCCCCGAGACCGACGCCGGTATCGGCAACCAGCTTGACGCCTTCCGTGACGGCGACGGCGGACGTCCCAATGAGCGTCTTGATCTCTTTAGCGGCGTTAGCCGAACGCTGGGCAAGTTCACGCACTTCTTGCGCGACAACAGCAAAGCCCTTGCCGGCATCGCCAGCACGAGCGGCTTCCACACCCGCGTTCAGAGCAAGAAGATTTGTCTGGAATGCGATCTCGTCAATCACGCCGATGATCTGGCCGATCTGCCTAGACGACCGTTCAATGCGCTCCATCGCGGCTACGGCGTCGCTGACGACTTTGCCCGAATCATCCGCCTTGTTGCGGGCGTGCCGAACGGTATCACGGGCTTCACTCGCTCGCTTCGATGTTGAAACGACATTTGCCGTGATCTCTTCCAACGCGGCTGCGGTTTCTTCTAGAGAGGCTGCTTGCTGCTCTGTGCGGCGGGAAAGATCGTCGGATGCCGTAGAGACTTCCTGGGATCCGCCATTGACAGTCGAGACCGATTCGCCAACCCGTAACAGTGCCTCACGTAGTTGGAGAACCGACGAATTGAAGTCGTGACGCAGACTTTCGAACTGGGGGTCGAAAGGCGTTTTGATCTCACAGACCATGTCGCCCGACGACAGGCGACGAAGACCTGACGCCAACAAACCAGTAGCTTGGTTCAGTCGCTCTTCGGCCTCGGCCTCGGCCCTGAACTGTGTCTCGACGCGGTCGCGCTCGGCCTGCTCGCGGCTTGTGGCAGCATCCAGTTCCAATTGCTTGTTGCGGATGCCGGCCTCGCGGAACACTTCGACGGAACGGGCCATTTCGCCAATTTCGTCTCGGCGGTACGCGCTTGGCACCGTCACAGCCAGATTTCCGGAAGAGAGTTCACCCATGCAGGATGTCAGTCTGCTGATCGGCCGAGTCACCCGGAAGATGATCACAGCCATACCGGTCACGCAAATGGCGAGCGTGATGATAAAGACCGCCAGATAGATCATGGCTTCGAGAACGGCGCCCTGGCGGCCGACTTCGGCTTGGCGGTCGAGCACATCCATCGTGGATGACGCCACGGCTGCAATTGTGCCTAACGCAGCGGTGACGGTCGTGCGCCAGCTATCCTTCGTGAAATTCAGAGGCTTTCCGGCGGCGAGATCAGCTAGCAGCTGTACGCGCTGCTCGGCAAATTGTCCCTTGAAGTAGCTATTGTCAGCGACGGCAAAGTCAGCCTTCAAAACATCAGGAGTGTCATCATGGGAAACAAGGTCTGAAACAGACTTCCATGCGAAAGCGACGCTAGCGTCAAGTCCAGACAACTTAACTAGCTCGGCTTCGGTCAACGGACGGCCAGCACCGACAACACCTGTTAGAATAACCGTGGCATTGCCGCCAAAAGCACGAGCAGACCAAGCGAAGGATCGCACTTCGAGCAGTGCGATCTGGCTGGCATCTAGAGAACGAACGCGGCGCTCCATCGCAACAGAACCGGCCTCGAGCGCCGCAAGGAATTCACTACCGACGCTGAGGATGGACGTGTCAAGTCCGACCTCGCGCTGCGCAAGTGGCAGAGCGATGTTTGCATCTATCCTCTGTCTCAAACTGACAAACTGACTATAGATCTGCTGAGCGCGATCGAGCGCCGATCTGAGCTCTGGGCGTGCGAGCGTCCCGGCTTTGGCGATGGCTTGCGCCATTGCCGCATCGACCCGTCCTCGTGCGCCGGTCGCTGCCGCCCAAGCACCCGCCCCGTCGGCGGGAGAAAGTGTCAATGCGGTTGCCGAGTCTCCCCGTTCGCCGCGCACGTTCACCAGAACCTGAAAAAGATATTTATCCATCGATATCAAATTTGACACTTCGGTATACACGCGGGCACGTTCTAAAGAAGACAGCAGAGAATTCCCCAACAATCCGGCCAAAGCGACACTAACGAGTATAAAGAGCCCGATCAGGACATTCCGTATGTTGAATATCATTTTTCCCCATCCCCTTATCTAATAACTTCAAGATCCGCGCATCAAAACGGAGGGACTCCGGCTTTGCCTCTACGCTCAGACGCTTCAAATTACCGACTGACGTCACATCCAAGGCGCGCACGGCAAAACAGCACGAAGAATACATACCAATGCAGCGGCACTCGTCACATTCCGAGCACTGTCTTAGTTGCCCACCGAAGGTGTTAAGAAGATAAATGGAATTAGTTTCTATTTTGCAAACAATTTCTATCCGTGCTCAGCGATGTCGCATTTTTGAATAGGCGGGCGGTTTCTCGCAGCTTTTCGAGGGCGAAGCTGGAGTGCCTACTCTGTTTCCAGTAGGGCCTTGAGATTGCCGTGATCAATCTCTCGCCGGCAGCGAAAACGCGCGGCGCGGTGATACTGAGCGTAAAGCATCGAACACCGCAAGAAAATCACTTGATTGTATATAGCTGCTGAGAGGTTCTGCGTAGCCTAGCGCGTCCTAGTCCATGCAACGGGAGGCGTCGGCGGCTTGAAACGAAGCGCGCTCATGGGCGGGCGTGCGTAGGAATGCCACGGAAATAGCGTATTCCCTTAGGGCTGAGAATATTCTTCAATCGACCTTCGCGAATCGTGACGAAGCTGGGTTTGCCGCTCGAGGAGCGGCTCTGAGTGCACCATGTATCCGCCGGGATAGCCGGTCGGTTCGCGCAAATGCTCGACGATTTGTGAGAAACAGAAGGCTGCTTGAAGCGGCGCGCTCCAATACTTGACGTCTATTCAACATAAGTAGCCTCCTGCTTTGTTCAGGTTGAGCCCGCCTTGTGCGTGCGCATTTGCACCCCTTAGCTAGGCCCACGAAGGTCTACGAGTTGGCCTTCGCAGCCTTCGAGGGGGCGACCTCGCCGACTATGATTTTGAGCTTGGACGCCCAGGGATGTGGCTTAGGATCGATTTTGAGAAGCCACCGTCGACGCACAGGTCTTGACCGGTGATGTAAGCTGCAAGCGGACTGATCAGGAACTCGATTGCGTTTGCTATATCTTTGGGATCTCCGATCCTCGATAGCGGGATCAGAGCCTCTCTCGCCTGCTTGATCGCTGGATCGGCGTACATCTTCGCGGACATTGGAGTGTGCGTCATTCCAGGGGAGACGACATTCGAGCGAATGCCATCCGGCGCCCATTCCAGGGCAAGAGTTTTTGCAAGCATAGTCAACCCTGCTTTGCTTGGGCTATAGGCTCCTGACCCGGCATGAGGGACTTGTCCCGACATCGATGATGTGAAGCATGCCGCTCCGCGGCTTTGCTTCAAGTGCGGGTAGCAATATTTGGCCAGAAGCCACGCTCCGCGAAGGTTGACCGCGAACATGTTATCCCAATCGGCAACTGACAAATCACAGATATTTCCTGGACTTGCCACGCCGGCATTGGCAACCAAAGCGTCAAGACCACCGAATTCCGATACCGCGGCTTCCACGAGCCTTGGAACCACATCGACATTGCCCAGGTCGCCCGATAGAGTGATAGCATCCCCTCCAAACGCGCGCACCGAGCGTGCAACGTCGTCTTGCCCTTCAAATGAACCGAGACCACACACCGCGATCTGGGCGCGCTCGCCCCTTGCTGCAGCCGCTTCCGCGATGCGGACACAAACCGCTGCGCCGATCCCGCGACTTCCTCCACTGACTAAGACTTTCATGAACGGTTCTCCGATTGTTGTTAGTAATTAATATGGAATTCACTTCCAAATCACAATTAGATTCTAGACGTGCGTGATGATGTTTCATGCTGCCGGAGGAGTTGCATCTGCAAAGCCCGTCTCTCCCTCGAACGCACCGTTACGGTACGGCACCCGTCGCTTGAGATGAGTTATGGGCGAGCTTTGCCATCCCGACGCGGAACTCGTGCGCCAAACATGATTGCAAAACGGCACTACATCAATCGAGGCTCCAGCCACGCTTTTTGAGCTCCTGAATCGCGTTGTTGATTTCCAGTAGTGGTTCTTCTTCCCGAATGACCTCTAGAACGACGCGGTCGACATTGAAGACCGAATCCACGGCGCGTCCAAGGCTCTCGAAATCTATGATGCCCGTACCGATCGGATCATGACCCCACACGTCCGTGCCCGTGTCCGAGATATGTACCAGACCAATGTAAGAGTGATGAGAAAGCAGCGCTGCCACAGGATCCTCGCCAATATATGCGGCGTTCGCGACATCATAGACGATACTCACATTGTCGCTTTTGATCTTCTTTACGAGGTCTACGAGCTCGCCGATTGTGGGCGTCCAGCAATATGGGGTATTCTCAACGAGTAGATGAACGCCCGCCTGCTCCGCGACCGGGAGGAGCACGTCAAGACTTTCCGAGAACCACCTGTAGGCCTGCTCGAGCGTAGGGGATATCATCGGTCGACGCGTACCGGGAGAGATGACTACGTCCGTCACTGCCCAATCGACTGCGAGTTCGATGACGTCTTTGATATGGTCAACGCTTTTGCGCCTCATGTTTGCGCCGGGGCTAGCTAGATTGATATCGTAGCCGCCAGCATTCAGCGACCTTACGCTCGCTCCGTGGTCCTTCAAACGCTCTCTTGCATCGGAACGCGTCTTTGGCGACATTTCGTCTGGCCAGCAATGCGGTGATCCGATGGGAACCTCAAACTCCGTGAAGCGGTGCTTGGTTAGTTCGCACATTGCGTCTACTGCGGTGGATTTCCAGAGGTATGAAAAAGTATTGATGATCATGGTATCTCCTCATCGCCTAAGCGCGACGCTCCAGCTTCATTGAATTGGCATCCGTGGGCGGCGTTTCACTGCCAATCACGTGATATTTATGAGCGGTTCTCTCCGACGGCATTTGCGAAGGGATCTGATCTCGTCTGCCAGAACGGCGTCAGCAAGGACGCGCTGCTTAGGAGCGCCTCGTCGGGATCAGCTGAAACGATTTCGAAAATCGATGGGCCGCGATAATCGATGGTGTCGAGAACCTTGGCGATAGGTTCGAAGGACACCGCACCTCCGCCGACTGGGTCATGGCGAAACTCTTCCAGCGGCGTGTCCGCAACGTAGACGGCCAGCAGATGCTCTTTCAATTGGGGAAGAGCGTCTAACGTCGAGTCATGTCCGAATGCCGCGTTCGCGACATCGTATCCCAATCCGATGCTCGTCCATCCGTAGCGATCAAAAAACGACAGAAGGTCTGCTCCTCTGTAAAGCCATGACAAAGGATGATTCTTAACGATCAGCTTGACCTGCAGGTCCGCCGCACGTTTCACCAATGTGTCCAGCGAGGATTGGAAGCATTCGGTAAGTTTATCGGAACTCGCGGGGAAAACGGGGTTCGTCTTGCCGGGGTTGACGACGACCCCGATAGCGCCCCAGTCAGCCGCGACTTCAAGCGCAGAAGCGACAACATCGCAGGAGTATTTTCGGCATTCCGGTGTCAGGGCTGCTAGATTAACGTCCAGGTTTGGCTGATTGAGCGTGTAGATCCGGATGTTTCGTTCGTTAAGCAGATCTTTGATTGCTTTGCGCTCAGCAACTGTAGCGGTGCTGGGCCAAAAATGGCCTGGTATCAGCATCATTTCGAAACCGGAAAAACCCATATCCGAAACATGGCGCAAGCATTCCACCGCCGAGAAGCGGCTTGTGTACGAGTAGGTGTTCACGGTGAAGCTGGGATTTAATTTTCTCATTTCAGTGCCCTTCTTGGCCCGACGGATCCGACTTATGAGAGTGCGAGGTGTAGCGAAACGTCTCCCGCGACTTTTATGTTGACGTCGCAAGAACCGGCAATTTCGATTGCGCCACAGAAGCTTCCTGTCGTGATAATTGAGCCCGCTCTGAGCGATGCGTCAGGCCTCGATAGATCGTTTGCGTAGTCGCGAAGCCAAGTCAGCACGTCTTTAGTGGGATGCTGTGCCGTTGCGTCAAAAACGACGTTCTCGTCGAACGAAATCGTTAGCGGCAAACTTGAACCGGGTCGAAGGGTTGCTAATGATAGGGAAGGGCCCTTTACGTAGCCCGAGTTCCCCAGTCGGTCTGCCAAGAATGCCAGGAATGATATTTCGCCCCCCTCCGAAATACCGCTCCAAACCAGTTCAGCGCCTAGATAGGCGTTGGAAATAGCGGCCTCGATGTCGGCCCGCTCATAGGTTCTATCGGTGCGAAGAGGCAGATCCCGGCAAAGCTCAACGGCAATTTCCACCTCGATTTTCATGCCCTTACGCCAAGTCAGAACTGCACGGGGAGGATTATCCAGATAGGGATGAAGTGGAGCGGCGACGGAGTCGCCGCTGGGCGATTTGGCTACCTTCCACGCGCTCAGGTCTGCCCCCTCAAGCGTCGATAACTGGCGCTGTACGTCGATCGCATCCTCAAGTGCCACGGGCACTGAGACGAGCTGACCTGTCAGAACCTTGCTTCCGTTTTGACGGAGGCTGCATAGCTGATGGGCCAATGCATTTATGTCAGTGGTTGCTAGCATAGAATTCATGACTGCCTCTTGGTCATTTTAACGACGCCGCCTTAACGATGAAGGTATCCGGCCATCCGACGATCAGTGCTTTGAACTTAGACGCCCTCGGCGACATATGTCGTTCGGAGCAAATCCGCCGGCCACTATCCTCAGGACGCCTGCTTGATCCGCTCGCGAAACCTCTCCGTCCCCAGCTGGATATGGTCCAGAAGATTCATGACCGCCCAATGCCGCTCGGCAATGTCATAATCCGTCACACGAGAATAGATGCTCTCAAACGTGCCAAGGCGCTTGTGCCAAACCTTGGCAAGACCAGGATATCCCATCGGCTCAGCCATCGCTGCGAGCGCGAGGAAGTTTTCAAGTTCGCGGCGCAGATCGTTTTCTTCCGAAGCGTGCTTGTAAAGCCACGCGTAGAGGTCAGGGTGAATGTTGGTGAAGACGCCAGAGAAGCCCTTTGAACCCGCCCGCATAGCGGCTGCGGCGATGGCCGCATTGGCATTGACGATCGCAAAGCCGGAATCGCCGGAGAGTGCGACGCGCCGCTTGACGGTTTCGAGATCGCACGAGACGTCTTTCAGCGTTACGAAGCGGCCCGTGTCACGGCACAGCTTGAACTCGTCATCGCTCAAAAGACGGCGATACGGAGCCGGGCATTCGTACAGACCGAGGGCCAGGTCGCTCGGGAGCCAGCTCAAGATGGCGTCGAGGCTGGAGCGAAATACTTCGGTTCCTTCATTTTTTGTGTCGAGCCTGTTGCTGACCAGGACAAGCGCGTCGATCCCGGTTTCGGCCATCGCCACCAGTTCGGCGCGCTGGTCATCGCGGCTGTCGCTAATGTGTCCCGATGAGATGACCGGCACACGCCCTGCAGCGAGCGAGACAACCTGTTTGGAAAGCTCAACGCGCTCTTCCAGCGACAGCTTCTGCATCTCGCTGGACTGGCAAACAGCAAAGAGCGTATCTGCACCATTGACGATATACCATTCCACGAGTTGTTCAAGACCTTGCCAATCGATCCGGTTGTCCGGCGTAAAAGGGGTAAGCATGACGGGGACAATGCCCTGGGCCTGGATTCTCATGATGTACTCTTTCGCTCTTTGTTAGGTGTTTAAAGCGCAGTTCCTGCCGGCAAACCTGCGGCAAAGCCTGCCATCAGGCGGATTTGTGCAAGCAGCATGTCATTCCCGTCGGACACCGTCGCGCCGGCTGCCTTGGCAGCGGACAATAAGGCTGTCTCGCTGCTTAAGCTGGCGATGTCTGCTATGAGCATTTCGGGCCGTATCGCGTCAGCCGGCATGGGAAATATGCTATCTCCCTTGACGCCGATCGGAGATGCATTGATGACGATATCGTAGTCCCAACCTGCTGATCCATCGACGGCAACCGCGCATTCTTCACCACGAACGGTATTGACCATAGCCGCAGTGAAGGCGACGGATTCAGCCGAGAGGTCCATGAGGTTAATCTTGCTTACGCCTTCTTCAGCCAGCGCGAAGGCGATCGCGCGGCCTGCTCCCCCTGCTCCGACAATCAGCACGCGGGCGCCGCGCAGTCGGGATTTCGCCCCTCCCAGTCCTTCAACGAAGCCCACGCCATCGAAGAGCGCACCGTTCATCTGGCCGTCCTCTCCGCGCTGGACGCAGTTGACGGCGCCGACTGCCTTCGCCGTTGGGGTGAGCGTTGAGCACCTTTTGGCCGCCGCAACCTTGTGAGGCACCGTGGTGCTGATACCGCAGAGGTTGGGGATGGCGGAGAAACAATCCCATGCCGTCGCGAAGTGCTCGGCGGTTATCAGGAATGGCACCGCGTAGATGTTCACCTCGGCGGCCGCAAAGATCGGGTTGATCAGCCGCGGCGTCTGTACCTGATATATTGGGTCGCCAAACACGGCGTAGATACGCGAGTTGCCGTTGAGGTTAGGAATATTAACGTGCATGATTTTATTCCGCCCTGAACAGGCTGCGACAGCGATCGATCGCAATATCGATCACCTCCGCCGGGTCGCGAGACCACCAGTCGGTGGAGAAGATCTCCACCTCGACCGCTCCCTTATATCCGGCACTTCGGACCATCGAGTAGATTCCGCGCAGGTCTATGATCCCATCGCCCATCATGCCTCGATCGGTCAGGAGATGCCGTGTCGGAAGCAGCCAGTCGTTTACGTGAAAACCGAGAAGCCGGCCTGCTTCGCCCGCGCGCTCAATCTCGGCTGCCAGTCGCTCGTCCCACCAGCAATGATAGACATCGACGACCACTCCGATGCCCGGCCCCAGTGCTTCGCATATGGAATTTGCATGCGAGAGGCTGGAGATGAGGGCGCGATCGCCCGTGACCATGGGATGAAGTGGCTCAATGGCGAGTTTCACGCCAATCTTTCGTGCGCTGTCGAGAACTTTGCCGATTGAATCCTCGACCCTTCGTCTTGCTGTCGCCAGATCCTTTTCATTGGCTTGAAAGCCCCCGGTAAAAAGGAAGACATGGTCAGCCTCAAATCTGGCGGCTCGCTCGAGTTCCGCCTCGACGCGGTCAAGGGAATCCGCTGTCAACGGCCCAACACGGTTATATCCTGAGACAGTCATTCCGAAATCGCGCAAAACGGAGAGAGCGTCAGTTTCACCCACCTTGGCGATTTCGTCTCCCCATATGGATACTGTTTTCAGTCCTCGCTCCACGCAGAGACGAAGGAAGGTCAACATATCTGCTCTCTCGCGCACTGTGGCGTGGTTGATGACGATGTTGGTCATCGGCCCCTCTTGGTTTTTTGAGTATTCATTGTTTTCGGACCGTTGCTGGGTCGCAGGAAAGGTGGCGGTTCGTGTCTCAGGCAGCGGTTCCCGCATGACGACGAACCTCTGGCGCTAGCCACGGAGAAACGTAGCCACGGTCGGCTTCTTCAATGAGTGCTCCCGGAGGAACTAGTTCATCGATCCGGTCAAGCGTCGCGGACTGAAGAACGGCGTTGAACCCGGCTTCCATGACGTTGAACTGCTCAAGGGTGCGCGGACCGAGGATCACGGACGTCACGGCAGCGTGCGCAAGCGGGAAAGCCTGAGCCATGTGCATAAGCGACATACCTGCCTCCGTTGCAATGCGCTCGAGTTCCGGGAGCAGTTCCAGCTTTCGCCGGTTACCCTCGCGCTGCATGTCGAAGCGTGTTTGTAGGATCGGATAGTGCTGTCCCCACTGCCCCTTTACACGCTCGGCCCTCGATCCTGACGGCACCGAGCCATCGGCCTTGTACTTGCCGGTCAACCAGCCGCCGTTCAGTGGGCTCCAGGCGGTGAAACCCATGCGGTAGTGTTGGACGGCGGGGAGGGTTTCCCTCTCTGCGGCCCGCTGGAAAATAGAGTAGGGCGAGCTTTCATTGATAAATCGCGCTGTCTTGTTCAATCGGCTTACAGATTGTGTCTCCGCCAGATACCAGCTCGGCATCGTCGAGCAGCCGATGTAGCGAACTTTCCCCTGCGTGACCAAGTCGTCGAGAGCACCGAGTGTTTCATCAAGATCGGCCTGAAGGTCGGGCCGATGCATCTGATAGAGATCGATGTGATCCGTGTTCAACCGTCGCAGGCTGTTTTCCACCTGCTTCATGATCCAGTAGCGCGACGCGCCTTGTTCGTTGCGTCCCTCACCGGCCGCCAGGCGAAACTTGGTCGCAAGCACCACTTTGTCCCGCCGGCCTGCAATCGCTTTGCCGACGATCTCCTCGGATTCACCATGAGAGTAAGTGTCGGCAGTGTCGATAAAGTTGATGCCGCGATCAAGCGCACTGTGCAGGATGTCTATACACTCTTTCTCGTCAGTATTCCCATCCGTTCCGTAGCTCATCGTGCCCAGCATGTACTCGCTGACCTGAACTCCAGTTCGTCCAAGGTACCGATATCTCATGGCGGATGCCTTTCATCAGTTTGAATGTGGCTCATGGGCCTACGGTTCGCGCGCGATCTGAGATCGCATGGCACAGCACTCCCGTCGGCCTTTCAACCGTCGTTGAGCGAGAATTAAGGCCGCCCAAACCAATAATTTTTGTCGTCTATATTCCGGTGACGTCTGTCGATGGTCGTCTCGGAAAGGAACTGGATGGCGGTTACTATCCCCGCCATCCCGGCTTGTTACGAGGAGCTTGGCTTACTGCGCCTTCGCGAGTGCTGCACCATACCGTTCGATCAACTCATCGTAGGCATCCGCGGGCGATCCGTCTTTCAGGATCATTCTTTGGAAGGCTTCGCCGAGAATGGTATGGTAAGTGGACAGGATGGGAGTGTAGGTCACGGTTTGACCTCGCTGTGCCACCAGATCTGCCCATGCCTTCTGGTCTTTGCCGGCATCGCCCTGGAAATAAGGCGCTGTATAAGCCGACTTGCGCGACACGACTTCACCACCTTCCGCTGCGAAGGCCTGCGCTTCGGGTGACACCATGAACTTCACGAAGGTCCAGGCCGCATCCGGATTGGCGGTCTTCTTGTTGATGGCGATGTTGTAGCTGTACACGGTCTGTTTGTCGGTTGCCGCATAACCGGGCGCCGGAGCCCAGGCCAGATCGTCACCACCGCCTTGCTGCTTCACTGTCTTGTAGCGATAGACACCAAACACCGCGGTCGCCGCACTGCCGGACCGGAGCGCGTCATGCAACTCATTGAACCCCATCTGGGCGCTGCGAAGAGGCGTGACTTTGCATTTCGTGTAGAAGTCTTTGATCGTTTGCGCCGCCTTGACAAACGACTCCTTGGAAAACGCGATCTTCCCCTCAGGCGTGAAGTATTCGCCGCCGTTTCCAGGCAACATCGTGCTCAGGAAGAATTCACCGAGGCTCTGGGCGCCACCAAGGCCACCGGTTGCTCCGAGCGGAACTGCGAACGGGATCGTATCCGATTGGCCGAGTTTGTCGCCCAGTGCACACACCTCATCCCAGGTCGTCGGCGGATTTACGCCGGCCTTTTCCAGCATACTCTTGCGATAGAAGAGGATAGGAATACGGAAGTCCTGGGGAAGAGCGTAAAGCTTTCCGGTAACCTTCGTGCTCGACAGCGGCAGGAGCCAATCCTCGTCCGAAATGCCTTCCTTCTTGACCAGATCGTCAAGCTCGAGAAGATTTCCGGTGGCCGCAAATTCGGAAACCGCAAAGCCGACGACGCGGATCACATCTGGTGTCTGGCTTCCGGACTTGATAGCACGTGCTGCTGCTCCACCGGTCGGATCGACAAGCAGCTCGATCTTGATGTCCGGGTTCTTTGCCTGGAAAGCGTCGATCATCTTGGTCTGAGCAGCAGACCGGGGATCCTTCGCGTTGTTCGGATCGAGAAACGTCTGGTAGATGATCTTCGTGCTCTCGGCAAAGGCTTGCGGAGCAGCGAATGCGAGGATGGCGGTACCAATTGCTAGTGCCGCGGATGATTTGATAAGTTTCCGTTTCGATATGGTTTGCATGCGTTTCCCTCCCATGTTGAACGAGTTGGTATAAAAGTTGGCGGTCATCAGCCTTTGACGGCGCCTGCCGTCAGGCCGGAGATGAACCATTTTTGAACGAAGCCGAACATCAGGATAACCGGTGATGATGCGACCATCACAAACGCCATCATGTAGGACCAGGAAATGCCGACGGCGTCGAAGACCTGATTGACAAGCGCCACCTGGAGGGTCCGTTTTGCGACCTCGGGCGCAAAAACCGCCACAGTGATATAGTCGTTCCACGTTGTCACAATACCAATCGTCGCGACGGCCGCTATGCCTGGACGTATTAGCGGCAAGATCAGAGCCCAGATGATTTGAAACCGGGACGCGCCATCGATCATAGCGGAATCCTCGATCTCAATTGGAACGGCTTCGACGAAATTGGCGATAAACCAGACGGTCTGCGGGATAATGCGAGCGGATAGGATTATCGTGATGACAATACCGCTGTTGAGCAAGCCGACCGTTTCCAGCAGATAATAAGTCGGAACAAGCAGGGCGACCCCTGGAACCATCGAGGTTCCGAGTATCACCAGCATCAACGTCCGCTTGCCCCTGAAGGAAAAACGTGCGGCGGCATAACCTCCGGGAATTCCAACGAGGAGAGCGATGATGACGGCGCCAACGGAGTAGGCAACAGAGTTCCAAAGGTCGCTGAAGAAGGCCGCGTCCTTGAAGACCTTGGTGTAGTTATCCAAAGTTGGTGACGTTGGCCAAAGAGTAGGCGGAATAACAACCGCTTCGACTTCTGTCTTGAAAGATGTCGCAAAGGCCCAAAGCACTGGTCCAAGAACGATAATCGCGACAAGCAGTGAACCCAGGATCGCGGGTATCTGTCCGTTTGATCGGTTCGAGAGAGCGTTACTCATATCTGATCCTATCCGGTAGCGCGGCCGGTCAGCCGGCTGTAAAGAGCACCAAGGGCGACATTGATGATCAGGACGACAATCGACACGACAGCCGTCGGCCCAATGTTGACCGCCTGAACGGTTCCACGAAAAGCTTCGAAACTGAGCGTCGTCGTAGACCCCAGTGGTCCTCCGCCGGTCATGACAATGATCAGCGTCATCAAGGTCAGGTACATGATGGAAAGCGTCAGCGCGGTGCTTCCCAAGGTGGGAAGGATTTCCGTGAACGTGACATAACGGAACTTCACAAACGCCCCGCCGCCATCGATCTCAACTGCTTCATAGAGTTCTTTCGGAATGGACTGCATGGCTGCTGTCGCCATCACCATGACGTAAGGAAAGGACCACCAGGCTGTAACGATGATGATGAGGGGCAATGCCATCCCCGGATCCCCTAACATCAGTCCCGGATCAATACCCAGTTTCTGGATCACGTAAGGCACAGGCCCAAATGAAGGGTTGAGGAGCCACAGCCAGATGCTGCCGACGACCGACATGGATAGCGTCCAAGGGAAAAGGATAAAAACCCGCAATGTAGAACCGGTAACGCCCGCCCTATTCAATACCAACGCTGAGCCCAGGCCGAGGATCATCGCGCCGGCCAGAGACCCTCCAACATAGGTCAGAGAAATTATCGTCGTATCCCAGAACTCGGAAGAGGTCAGGACTTCGGTGTAGTTGGTGAGACCGGTAAAGCCGACGAGCTCGTAGTATTTGGTTTTCTGGAAGCTCAACCAGATCACAAAGATCGTCGGATAAAGCGTCACGAGAAACAGGATCAAAATTGCGGGCGTAAACCATACAAAGGGAGCCCAACTAAAGCGGCTCACGATGTCAGTGTCATCCACGACGTCACTCGCCAGGTGCGTCGCGCTTTGATTGGTGACTTGAAGCGGTGGTATAGACATTCGATTACTATTCCCCTGTGGCCGTATCAGGCGGAGTGGGAGGCGTCGCGTCGTTAGGACAAGCGCCTGCCAGTGCTCTCGCTGAAGAGATGGACGCGTGAAAGATCCGGGGCCACGGTGATGGTCTCGCCAACTTTCGGAAGAACCCGATCCCGGAATATGCACACGATAGTTTGAGCGCCATGCCGAGCGATGATCTGGGTCTCGGAACCGGTCGGTTCGACGACGGTCACGGTAAGAGGCAGTCCCTCGTCGCTGATCGTGAGATGCTCAGGACGCACGCCGTAGATCACCTTTTCCGACGTATCGGCGACGCCCGCAGGCAGAGGCAGCATGTGTCCATCCTCGAGAACGAACCGGCCTTCCTCCACTCGCCCGTTGAGAAAATTCATCGATGGCGATCCGATGAATCCAGCAACAAATACGTTGGCAGGGTAATCATACAGTTCAAGCGGCGCACCGACTTGCTCGACGTAACCGTCGTGCATGACAACGATCTTATCGGCCATTGTCATTGCTTCGACCTGATCGTGGGTCACGTAAACGGTTGTGGTTTTGAGCCGCTGATGCAGTTCCTTGATCTCAGCGCGCATCTGTACGCGCAGTTTCGCGTCAAGGTTCGAGAGCGGCTCATCGAACAGGAATACTTGCGGATTGCGCACAATCGCGCGACCCATCGCCACGCGCTGACGCTGCCCGCCCGAAAGTTCGCGAGGGTAACGATCGAGGAGCTTCGTAAGGCTCAGGATTTCAGCTGCCCGCTGAACGCGCATCTCTCGCTCCTCCCGCGGAGCCTTTTTGAGCTTCAGCGAAAAGCCCATGTTTTCCGCAACGGTCATATGCGGATAGAGGGCATAATTTTGGAATACCATGGCGATATCTCTCGCCTTCGGCGGGATGTCGTTAACGGTGCGTCCGCCGATCTGGATCTCGCCACCCGTGATATTTTCAAGGCCCGCGATCATTCGCAACAGAGTTGATTTTCCGCAACCCGAGGGTCCAACGAGGGTTACAAACTCCCCTTCGTTGATATCGACAGACACGCCGTGAAGCACGCGTACGGCGCCGTAAGCTTTGCGAACGGCTTTCAGCTCAACATTAGCCAACTGTTTCCTCCTACCAGCCGACGAGGCGGCCACCTAACCCAGCGCGATCTCCTCGATCACTATCGGAACGTTATTCCACTAAGGATGACAGGTGTCAACAGACATCGGCGTTAGATGTACTGCACCGTGGCCTATAAAATACAATTATATAATATTGCCAATGACTTGGGCCCGATGTGATGGGCTCGTTTGCGGGGTAGCCGACGCGATGCGATAGGGCCAGAGTTGAGAAAGTTCCTGAGCAGTTGCCTTCACCTGTTCCGCCAATTGAGGCAGTACAAGCGGTGAAAAGTGGTGAATCGGTCCAGCGATGCTCACCGTTCCCACAACCTGACCGCCGACGCGAATGACAGCAGCGACAGCAGCGACGCCCGGTTCAGCTTCCTCAATCGCAGTGGCCCACCCTCGTTCTTCGGTCTCATCCAAAGCCGCGGAAAATGTCTGCCTGGAGGTGATAACCCGCGGGCCACCAAGGTCTGTTCGCCCTAGTCCGCTCGCCACGGCCCTTGCTAACGCTTCCTCTCGATCCAGTGTTGCCAGCCACGCTTTTCCGTTAGCAGTCGTGTGCAATGGAACTTTTGCAACGAGTTCTGGCTGGTAAATCAAGCCCGATCGCATCCCTTGTGAATGGGATATCCAGGTCAAACCATCAGGGTCAAGGATCGCAATCCTGCCGAGCCCCTTCGTATTGCTCGCTAACCGGTCCAGAATCGGTTGGCAGATGTCGGGAATCCGTGTTCCAGCTAGCAGGCGCTGGCCCACGACGGCGAGGCGCAATGAAAGTCGGTAGAATCCGTTCTCAGGGTCCTGCTCGGCCCAACCTAAGTCACACAGACTGTTGAGCAGGCGGTGCGCCGCGCTTTTCGGGACATCCAGCCGGCGACTGATTTCGCCCAGTGACAGCCCGCTGGCGTTCTCGCTCAACAGCGTAATGACGTCGAAACAGCGGTCTAGAAGGGATTTGACAAGTCGCATGATACCACGATATTCGGTTTTTCGGAACGCTATTCCAATAGCATTATGGAAGGCTTTTCACAAGGAGCCGCTTGGATAGCGGTCAAATGTCAGTTTGCCGTTGTCCATTCGTCCCATCGAGTAAACGACAGCTCCTCCCATTGATGAACCCGGAATAAATGGAGTCGGGATGAAAATTGCAGTTTTTGACGTCAGCCATTGGCACTTTCCGCTTTACATCCCTGCGCTGAAGGATCCGGGCGTTGAGGTAATTGGCATATCGGACAGCGCTTCGTTTGCCGGTGCTCGTTTTTCTGATCTGCTTGATTGTAAGCTCTACGGCTCCAATGAGGAGCTCCTGGATGCGGACTTCGACTTCGCCATTGTATTGAGCCGACACTCCGACATGGTCAAACTTGCTGAGCGGCTGATTGCCATGGGCAAGCCTTTCTTGATTGAGAAGCCGTGCGGGCTCAATCTGCAGGAGGTTCGTCGTATCCGCAGCTTAGCCGAAGAACGTGGTGTTTACGTTAGTGTGCCTTTTATCCAGCGCGTAAGTGAACTGGCCGATCGTTTATCACCGGCCGCAGGGCTCACGCCCGACGGGTTTCAACACTTGTCCTTCAGGTTCATTGTGGGGTCGGTCGCCCGTTACGAGCGGAATGGATGCGCGTGGATGCTGGAAAAGCACCACGCTGGAGGTGGATCGATGCTCAATGTTGGCATTCACTTCATCGACCTGATCTCGACACTCACGCAAAGTCCCATCACCCGTGTTGCAGGAGAGGTTCGGATCTATCGACCTGACGTGACTGTCGACGAACAGGCTGTCTTCACCTGCCGAACTGCCGCAGGACAGATTGGTGTGATCGAGACAGGCTATTTGTATCCGTCCACCGCCGACGATCAGCGGGATTTTGCCTTTTCGCTCGCTCATCGCGAACGCTATATTCGCGGGTATGCCGATCAATTCTACGCCAAATCGCCCGAACAGGAGAAGGCTTCTGCCACGAACATCGAGTACAATACCGACGAATATTACCCAGTCTTCCTTCGCCGCAGCTGGGCGGATTTAGCGAGCGGCCGTCCTCCCGTTGCAGGCCTGCTGGAAGCGGAGCGCGCGCTCGCCGTGCTTGAGGCGGGCTACCGATCAGCGACCAATGGTGGAGCGCCTGAGGACGTGGAAACGACCAGTTAGGTCGCACGTCGGCCCTGTTTCATGATCGCAGACCAAATGACAAAACCCGACATTGAGATAATTGCGACGGGACTTCACTTTCCCGAAGGACCGGTCGAACTTCCTGACGGTTCGATTGCCGTCGTGGAGATCGGTGCCGGTAGAATCATTAGGATCAGCGGAGCCGGAAAACACGAAGTATTGGCCCATACCGGCGGCGGACCTAATGGGATGGCTCTAGGCCCGGATGGAGCACTCTACGTTTGCAATAACGGAGGGTTTTCCTGGAAGCAGGAGGGTGAGTGGTTGCGACCTGTTGGTCTTGCCCCTGATTACTCCGGTGGATTGGTCCAAAGGGTCGATATCGCTACCGGTGAGGTGAATACCTTGTATGACCGGTGCGACGGCCGGACACTTAGCGGCCCAAACGACATCGTTTTCGACAATAACGGCGGATTTTATTTTACCGACACGGGCAGGGTTCGGGAGTTCCAGCGCGACCACGGTGGTGTATTTTACGCAAGAGCCGATGGCAGTTGGATAAAGAAAGTGGTGTTTCCGCTCCTGACACCCAATGGAGTTGGTCTATCTCCCGATCTTAAGACTCTCTACGTCGCCGAAATGGAAACAGCCAGGTTATGGAGCTACGCGATAGTGAAGCCGGGGGTGGTTGAGAGAACGCCGTTCCCGAGCCAAAGCGGAGGGGAGCTTGTCGTTGGTCTTGACGGCTTCCAGAGGTTCGACAGCCTGAAGGTCGCAGCTTCTGGTAACATCTGCGTCGCAACCTTAGTGACGGGATGTATAACCGTTGTTTCACCACAGGGCGAACTGCTCGACCAAGTGAGGATGCCGGATATCTATCCCACAAATCTGGGGTTTGTAGGGCAAGACTTACAAGATGCTATCGTCACTCTGTCGTTGACAGGCGAGGTTGGCCGGCTTCGGTGGCCAGAGAAAGGTCTAAGACTGCAACATCAGGGTTTGCCTAGTCCTGGCCCGCCTCGGTAGAGGCCTGTTCGCAAAAGCGGCTAATTATGGCGATGGAAAGCCGCGGATCGCATCGATGCCCTCTCGGGCGGACCGCCGTGTGCAATCGCAGAGGTTCCTCGAATTTTGCAAGCATGAGCATTTTCATCCAAGGGTGGGAGGAATCAGAAATGAGCGGGATTATTGGGAAACCACGGATCGGCGTAATCGGGGTAGGTTGGATTGGTTATCGCCATGCGAAATATTGTGCCTCTTACAGCAATTGCGAACTGGTCGGCATAAGCGATCCTGGACCGGTTGCTTCGAAAGTCGGGGTTGAGCTCGGTGTTCCCAGCTTCGCTTCGGTTGAGGATCTGCTGGATCGCGTCAAACCCGACGGCGTTATCATCGCAACGCCGACGCAGCTCCATCTTCAGACTGCTGCACGCGCACTCGAGCGAGGCGTCGCGGTTTTGATCGAAAAGCCAATAACCGACACCGTAGCTGACGCTCGGACGCTGGTTGACCTCGCCAAGCGCAACGAGACCTCCATCCTGGTTGGCCATCATCGGCGTCATAACTCAGTGGTGAAGGAGACACGAAGGATTCTGAGCGAAGGCGACATTGGCCGATTGCTCGCGGTCAGCGTGCTCTGGTCCGTCAAGAAGCCGGATGATTACTTCGATGTGTCCTGGCGGCGGGAAAAGGGTGCGGGGCCCGTACTGATCAATCTCATTCATGAGATCGACCTTCTTCGACATCTCTGCGGGGAGATTGAGACAGTCTCTGCAATCGTTTCGAGCGAGGGGCGCGGAAACTCGGTCGAGGACACTGTGGTGGCCATGCTCAAATTCAGCGGCGGTGCGATTGGGACCATCACGGCCTCCGATGCGTCTCCCGCTCCTTGGTCCTGGGATTCCGCGACCGGAGAAAACCCATTGATTTACCAGGGACGGGAGAATGCCTACCGTTTCCTTGGATCCGAGGGGTCTCTTGAATTTCCAGACCTTTTCATCTGGCGCTACGTTGATCAGGCAAAGCCAGGTTGGCTATCGCCGATCTCGCGTGAATCGCGCGTCATTCAACAGAACGAGGCTTACATTGCTCAACTAGAACATTTCTGTCGCGTCATCCAATGTGGAGAGACGCCACTAATCGACGGAGAAGACGGTTTGCGTACCCTCACGGCAACTCTCTCCATCCTCGAAGCAGCCGAGACAGGCATGCCTGTCACCCCTACGATGGGTTAAAGATGGCGTGTCTATGCTAGGAAACTAGCCGCAGGAACTGGTCGTTTCTCAGATCCAGGTATTGTCCCGAACTGGTTCGAGCGAGCGCCAGAGGATTCACGCTCTGCCTTCCAATGATGCTTGACGGGAAGCGATCGGCATACTGACGGGTCAGGCATGCCGATCAGACATTTTCCTGGCACCTAAGCCCAAAGCTCGCAGATATGGTCAACGGTCAGGTCGGCCTGTCCAGTGATCATGTGCATCCCGGAATGGGTCTCGACACCCTTTTTGGCAGCAAGCGCGAGAAGCCTGGTCGTCTCTGGCTGGGCAATGACTTCAGCAAATGTCATCCCCGGTTTTAGAAGATCGGGATCGAGCGGCAGGGCGTCCGAATCTTGAAGGCCGAGCGACGTGGCATTGACGACGAGCTGACCCGCTTCCGGCTCGGCTTTGCCCGCCTTGGCAACCTTCCTTCCAAAGTCGGCGTTCACTGTCTCCGCCAGCGCTTCGGCTTTATCAAAGGTCCGGTTGGACACCGTGATGCTGTCGGCTCCTGCCTCGACCAAAGCAAACGCTATGGCAACCGAAGCACCGCCCGCTCCAATGATGAGAGCGTCGCGACCCTTGATCGCGACCCCTTTCGATTGCAGGCCCCGCACGAAGCCTTTTCCATCGAATTGATAGCCCCGAAATGTGCCGTCAAGTTCACGCCGAACAAAGTTGACAGCGCCGACCCGGGCGGCAACCGGGTCAAGACTATCGCATAGATCGATGGCGGTCTGCTTGTGGGGCAGGGTGATGCCGAACCCCACGAGGTTCGGCATAGCCTTCAGACCGGCCCAGATCGTAGCCAGATCTGTTGCCGGAACATGGAGTGGGACAGAGACGATATCCGCTCCACGTGCCGCAAAGAGCGGATTGACCGCCGCTGGCGACTTGGCCTGGACGATCGGATCACCGATGATGCCGATCAGCCTGGTCGTGCCGCGAATAGTGACACCGTTTACCACGACAGTTCCTCGCGCTTGAGCCAGACGATGCTGCCGTCCTCGATGCCGACGATAAGGTCGAGCACACCGCGACCAGCCCAATCGGCGACTTCAGGAGAGGCGACATGCATCGCCATTTGAATGGTCTCGTTCCGATGTTTGATCGGAACCGGCAATGCGAAACGAGGCTCTTCCGGTGTCCCGATGTTGCGCGCGTAGAAGAGGCCGGCCTGCTTGGTGGTGTTGCGCGGCGCGCCGGTTTTCGGATCGGGCGGCACGCAGGCGCGAGCATGGGTGCCGAAGATCAGATCGGTACGACCAGTCCCTTCCCAATCGCAAAAGCACAGCTTCACACGACCGCGTCCACCGCCGACATCCACGGTGAAGCGCATGGCGTCACCATCTTCCCATTGGAGGAAACGCTTGTCGATGAGTTCGGTATCCGAGGCTTTCCTCCAGTCACTGAGGACGCCGTCCTCATCCAATGCGACATAGTGAAGGTCGTTGTCCCCGAGCCAGTCGACGACTGCAGGCCTCACCCGCCAGACCGTCTTCAGCGGCTTGCCCCTGTATGTGAGGAATTCCTCTTCGCCAAAGCGCGGCGGAATCGTTTTTTCGCCGGTATTGCGAAATAGACGGTGCCTTCCCGTTACGTCGCTGACGAGAATGTCCATGCTGCCATCGCCCGTCCAGTCGGCCAGTGTCGGGCAGGAATAGCCGAACATCTTTTCCGATGGCCCCTGTATTGAACCGGTCAGACCGGCCGCAAGTCGGATCGGCTTCTCGCCGCCCTTCAGCATGACTTCTTTGTCGAGATAGATGGTGCCGTCCTTTTCCCGGCTCTGGTAGAAGAGAAGTTCGCCGGTACTGTTGCCGACAACCAGGTCGTAGTGCCCATCACCGCTGAAATCATATGCAGCCGGGCTTGGCAGGATGCCGGCATGGATCAGTGGCTTTTCAGTCTCGATTCGGCCTCGCTGCTCGAAGCGCGGCAATCCGTCCTCGCCATCGCCGACGTTTTTGAGGAAACTGATATAGCCGTCCTCAGCGCCGTAAAGGATATCCTCGCGGCCGTCGCCATCCCAATCCACCACACAGGGCAGGTGGATGCATTGTTCGAGTTCCAGAACTTTGTCATCGATCGTGCGGATCAAGCTGGTCGGCTCGAAGGTTCCGTCTTCGCGCTGTCTTGCGATGTGCAGGATATTCCAGAATTCGCCAGCTATCACACTCTGGCGCTCTGCACCGAAGCGGCCGAAAGCCGGAGCAAGCTGGCCATAGACTTCGAGCGGCGTCTCGCCGGCGATGAGCGCATGCCCCTTTTCCAGTACGGGAGCCGCGAGCGTGCCACTGTTCTTGAAGGCGTAAAGGAAACCGCGTAGCGGACCGCCCAGCCAGCGGCCGGCATCGTCATATCCGCGATACCCTTCATCATTCCATTCCAGGCCGTTCGGCCAGTAGTCGTTCCAGTAGTCGCTACCGACGATCAACTCATCGACGCCGTCGTCATCGATGTCGTGGAAGCGGGCCATGTGGAAATACTCATTGCCCTTGACCCAGTCGGCCTCGAGATCGAGCCTTACGGGATCGCCGAATTTCGGGGCTCCCTTTACGCCGATATTGGGAAAGACGTATATCTGCTTGCGCAGACGTGATGTCGAGACGAGGTGGAAAGTATCGCCGTCCCTGACGGCAGTCACGTAGCCGCGCACACCGTCGACCAGTTCCTCTTCACCCAAAACAGGTGTCCCGTCGGAGTTTGTTCCGATCTGGCGGCGCAGAAAAACACGGCCGTCATAACAGGCGTCCCATGCTGAAATCAGCATGTCCTTCGTGCCTGTGCCGCTCCAGTCCACAATTTCGACGCAGGTGATGATGCGCCCTGCAACGGCTGCCGACTTGACGTCCGGGTGGTATTTCAAAGCCTCCGGGCCATAGTCTGGACCGTGCCACAGAGTGGCATCGTCCTCCCATCTTGTTACGCTCATCGCAAACCCTCTCTAATTGCGCACTTAATTGGAACTGATTTCTAAAACGAAACCACCTTTCGAATCTAGTAGAAAATTTTGTCAGGCGCGCTTTAGGGGCAGGACATCGGGTAGTGATATAGGGAGGAAGAAGAGGCTGATGTCCGGTAGAAGGCAGAGCATTAACGTGAGTTTGCTCCCAATCAGCCTGCGTTGCTGGCGCACTGGCACTGGACAAGCTGTTCGATCAGGAGTGCGGGTAGGCGCAGAACCGCTTTGTGAGGACACATCACGAGGTCTGCAATGGCAGAGCCCGGCGATCCTTGCAGATCCAACCGGCCGCGTTCTGCGTTAAAGTAACTTTAGGCGCAGCTACAGCACTGCGCCGGTTGCTACGATCAGTGGCGTCATGGTTCGCTGACGAACTCGCAGAGGCCAGATGTCGCTCAGTTCTTCCGCAGCTTTTTTGAGGGAACAGACTAAGTCGGGCCAACGATCTTCGGTTATGCGCATAAGAGGCCCCGCAACGGAGATGGTTCCAGCGACCGGCGCTTCAGCATCAGAACTCGTTCGAAAGGGAACCGCGACTGCTGCGGTACCAGCCTCACCCTCCTCGACAGAGGTTGCGAAGCCCCGCTCCCGGGTTTCATTCAGTCGGACCCTGAGTTCATCGATCGACCGAGCAGAATTGGGCCCAAGCTTTCGTTTGGCCGTAAAACCGCGAGAATAAATGATTTCCAGAGCCTGTTCTTCGGGTAGGGTGGAAAGCCATGCTTTTCCATTTGCCGTTGCGTGAAGAACGATCTCTTGTCCCATGTCCGGATCATATCGGAGGCCGGTTGTTGCACCTTGTGCGCGTGCCACCCATATCAAATCCCGACCCTCCAGAATCGCTAAGCGGCAATACTCTTGCGTCTCCGTAGCCAACCGATTCAGGACCGATTGGACCACGTCGGGGACGTTCCGGGCATCGAGATTCCGGAAGGCCAACGCGCTCAAACGGAGAGAAAGGGCATAGTTTTGACTCGCGGCGTCTTGGGTAACCCAACCATGGTTAATAAGGGTAGTCAAAAGGCGATGGACCGCACTGGCCGGCATATCGAGGCGTCCGGCAAGATCGGACAACTCGATAGATCCTGCTTCTCCAGCCAGCACTTCCAAAAGCGTGAGGCATCGTGATACGGCTGCGACGGTCAAACCTGAATCTCCTGTTTTGCGAAGCTTACAAGGTTTGTTTCTAAACTGGAATAGGCTTCCATAAGTGCTCGACGTCAGTGATCAAGGTCGGCAATTTTCTGTAATGGCGGAAGACGCGTCAGCCGTCGGCCGGGCCGAGGTTACTCTTTGAGCTTGAGAAAAACAGAAATGGATTCTAAAAGACAACTCAATTCCGATCATCGGCGATACGGATTAGAGGTGACCGATCATCACGGCAATCTTAGCGTAGGTTGGAAACGTAGATCGCTTGGATCGTAATTCAGTGCCGCCCGCCAACTGCAACGAGGGTTCAAATTATGATTGTCACGTTCGGGTCAATAAATGCTGACCTCATTTATCTGGTCGACGAGATACCTCAAGCTGGACAGACGGTCTTAGCCCGCGGATCACGAACAGAGGCTGGAGGGAAGGGGGCTAACCAAGCCCTCGCAGCCGCACGGGATGGCGCGAATGTCGTGATGATCGGTGCTGTGGGTAACGACGCGATGGCCCCCATTGCCCTCCAGAATCTGGAACGCGAAGTCGATATCAGCCGTGTGGTTCGATTAGAGGAGCGTACTGGCTCCGCCGCTATAATGATCGATACCGATGGCCGCAATATGATAGCGGTAGCAGCAGGCGCCAACCTGGCAGCCCAGTCGAATGGCGTTGAAGATGAGCTGCTTTGTAACGCAAATTACGTCCTCATGCAGATGGAAAGCGACACTGTTCAGATCGAAAATTTGATCAGACGGGTTTTCAATCATTCCGCAAAATCGATCCTCAATCTGGCGCCGGCCTACCGGCTGGATCGCGACCTTCTCTCGCTCGTCGATATCCTAATCGTCAACGAAGACGAGGCGGAAGCTCTTTCTGGTTGGCTTGATTGCGAGCCGAGCGCGAGATCGTTGTCCGGCGCTCTCAACACCGGCGTCTTACGCACCAAGGGAGGAGAGGGAGCTGAAGCTTTCATCAACGGCGAGGACGTAACGGTCCCGGCGCTACGGGTCGACGCTGTGGATACGACCGCAGCTGGTGATTGTTTTGTAGGCGTCCTCGCGTCTGCTCTCGATCGAGGTCTCTCGCTCGACGCGGCAATGCGACGAGCCGCAAAAGCCGCTGCGATTGCGTGTTCGCGTCTTGGAAGCCAGTCGAGTATTCCTCACTACGACGAGACAGACAGCTGGACTTGAGGGAAAGCCAGGGGCAAACACCTGCTTAACGCCACCGGGAATGACTGAAGACACTACCGCTGCGAGCGACCTGCAATGAGCTATCCAGCATATATCTCGGCGGTGTTTATCCTGCTTTTGAGTCCCGGCCCGACAAATACGTTGATGGGGTTGGCATCGGCGCGCAACAATTTCTGGGTCGTTGCAAGACTACTACCTGCCGAACTTCTCGGTTACCTCACTATGATAGTGCCCCTCACGTGGCTCGGGGGAGAGATGATCAGTCGATGGCCCGAAACCGGTTTGATGTTGAAGGCCGCGGCGGCGATTTGGGTTATGTATCTCGCAATCAAGCTTTGGGTGGCGGCAACAAAAGATGTCGCGGACTGCAGCGTGACCGCTCGACGCATATTTGTGACAACGGCGCTCAACCCCAAGGCCCTCGTGTTTGGGCTTGTTCTTCTGCCTCAGCCGATCGCACCGGACTTCCTGCCAAAGCTAGTTATTTTCGTTGTCTTGGCGAGCATTGCCACCATGATTTGGGGTTTGATTGGCAGGTTGACGCGGGTCGGTGCGCGAAACCACCGACACATGATGGTACTTCAGCGGGCCGCGTCCGTCTGGCTCGCTATAGTGTCCTGCACGGTTGGTGCAAGTCTCTTTCAAGCCTAGAACCTCGGTCCTACATCAACCGTGAGAAACTCGAAAGCCACGCCCTTGGAGCCTCTTCCCACCCTCACCGCGTAAGGCAGCGATGCCTTTAATCTGTGGAAGACTGCCGTAGTTGAGGTGTGAAGCGGCTCAGCATGACGTCGATATTCGACGTGCCTTATCGACTGATGATGGCGTCGCTCCAGTGTTGAGTTTCCTTTAAGGACACCCCCGGACCGTCGAGGTATAGGGACTTTTTGGACCATCCTCGATGTCTATAGAACCGGCTGCAACGGTCGGCGAGAATGCGGTCATAGAGTAAACCGTCGTCCAGACCGGCTGCCGACGCCTAGCGGCTAATGTGCTCTATCGTCCAGTTGGCAAACCGCCGATGCGAAGACGGCATGTGCTCCGGTGTCGTCGTTTGGTGCCTTTGCCACTCGATCACCCGTGAGCTGCGATCCATTCGCCCTCGTAGAATATCTCGATCGTGTTGGCAGTGATTTGCGCGTCCCTGCTCTCGGGCAAACTGGTAGGGCACGGAGTAAAAGTGCTTGTCGACACGATAGTCGAAGCCTGCCCGGCGACCCTTCTCGACAGGCATGGTCGAACTTGAAGAGTGCTGCTCTAACACGCTATTTCAAGGCTGTGGGGTAGTGTGGTCGCACGGCATCCCAAAGCTGTGATGCCGTGCCTAGAGGCTCAAGATTTCGATAGAGCCTCCGAATAACGGGACTTGATCTGCGAAACGACGCTTTCAGGCGTACTGCCGCGCAGGATCATGCGCTGGAATTCCTCGCCGGCAATCTGATTGAAGGCTGACTGGATGACAGAGTAAGTTACCAGGAGACCGCGCTCCTGAACAAGGGCCTTCCAGCCTTGTTGATCAGCGGCCTCAGGTGTAGAGAAATATGGATCGTTGTAGACACTCGCCCGCGCGACAACCTCACCGCCACGAGCCGCGAGAATTTGCGCTTCCGGGCTTGTCATGAACTTTACGAATTCCCAAGCGGCTTCCCTATTCGGAGAGTTTGCATTGATGCTCAATTGGAATCCATAAGCGGTCAGCTTATCGCCCTGCCCGACCGTGGGTGCTGGGGCCCAGGCGAGATCATTGTTCGCAACCGCATTTTCGATACCCTTGTACCGATAAAGGCCAAAAGAGGCGGAAGCGACCGTTGCCGAGCGCAGGCCATCCTGCAATTCATTGTATCCATATTGCAAGCTGACGGGCGTGGAGGCCTTTTTCGCGAAAAGGTCCGAAACGGTCGTGGCGGCGAGCAAAAGCCGGTCATCCGAAAAAGCGATGTTCCGGCCGTCGGGAGCAAAAAGAGGACCTGTATTTCCGGCAAGTATCGAACTGATGATGAATTCGTTAAATGCCTGGGCGCCACCGATCCCGCCCGTCGTCCCGATCGGAACGGCATATCCGATAGTAGCTCCTTTAGTGAGCTTTGCTCCCAGAGCCGCAACTTCTTCGTAGGTGCGCGGTGGACTTGTAACTTGCGCTTCTGCAAACCGGCTTTTTCGATAGATAAGGATCGGAATGCGAAAGTCCTGCTGCAGACCCCACAGTTGCCCATTAACCTTAGTCTGCTCTAGAGGGATCAGCCAATCTTTGGTATCAATGCCGTCACGGGCTATAAGGTCATCAATTGGCAAAATTGAACCAGTCGACGAATATTCCGGCTGTTGCGAATTTGAGACGCGGATGACGTCGGGCGCACCGGAACGCGCGCGTGCCGCACGAATACCATTTGCACCTGAAGGGTCGACAATGACTCTGATCTTGATCGATGGATTGGCCTTTTCGAACGCTTCGATCATCCGATTCTGCGCGACAGCCCTAGGGTCTTTGCCGTTGGACGGATCAAGAAACCCATTGTAGCTCACCTCGGATGTTACGCCGGATTGTGCCGATGCTCGTCGGCCTCCAACCCCGGCAACCACTGATGCTGCAGCCAGCCCGCCTAATAGTGAGCGGCGCGATAATTTCAAGTCGTCCATATAGATTCCTCCTCCCAGTTGGTCCTTGTCTTACGCGAGCACACCACATGAGGTGCTACAGTCGTCAATGCCGCGTGATTTTCCCCAGCCTACGATGCTCCCGCCTCCTGGCTACCGTGGCTTATCCTCGGCGCGGCCAAGCGCCGGCACACTATTGGAACGCCATTCTATCTACGAAATTGGGTATGTCAACGACGGAAAAGCGTCGTGTTGGGGCAGGAAATTGGCCTGGTCAAGGGCTTAATAGCCAATACCCAGTCGTAAACGATGGAATGCTGTTCCGCCTAATGAGTTCGTTGTTTGCCCACCCCTCCTAGCTCTCGCTTGCGGCATCGGCCCACACGGAGATCGGAGGGCAGGATACGATACGTCACGCGGTTGCGCCTCTTCATACAGACGCGTGTCGATTTTCCCGCGGCCGGACGGTCCTACCAACATGAGAAATTCACCTCGTTGATCGACCCACCCGCCGTAAAGCAGGGTTATCTGTCTTGCGCATTGCCCTTAGTTCAACATTATCCAACCCAACCTCCAGTCGACTGAAAAGACGGTCCCTCTCGAACCATGGCCATAATTCACGCCACGCAACGATGTTCCTCCAGCGATGGCCGGGGGTCAGGCTTTGCCTTCGGTCGTCACAAGAGGTTGACATGTCGTCTGCATATTAACTGCATATTAAACTGTCTCTTCAATGCCTTCCGACAGAGCTACCGCGGGAGCTTGTCGGCCGGGGAGCGAAATCCGGTAAGGCCAAAGCTCAGAAAGTTCCCGCGCCGCCGCTTGGACCTGCTCTGCGAGTTGCGGAACTACGACCGGAGAAAAGCGGTGAATCGGGCCAGCGACACTGACCGTCCCAACAACTTGTTCGCCAACCCGTATCACCGCAGCGACAGCGGCGACGCCTGGCTCGGCTTCCTCGATGGCGCTTGCCCAACCTTGCTCTTGCGTCTCATCTAGGGCTGCTGAGAACGTTTGCTTCGTCGTGATTACCCGAGGACCGCCGATATTTTTGCGTCCCAGACCGCTAGCTTCGGCACGAGCCAGAGCCTCGTCGCGATCAAGTGTCGCAAGCCACGCTTTACCGTTTGCCGTTGTGTGAAGGAGTACCTTGGCCACCAACTCGGGCTGATAAACCAGACCCGAACGAACGCCTTGCGATTGGGCAATCCATGTAAGTCCGTCTGGACCAATGATTGCAATCCTACCGAGGCCTTTTGCCGTGTCCGCCAAACGATCGAGGATCGGCTGGCAGATATCAGGGATCTTCGTTCCGGCCAGCAAGCGTTGGCCAACAACAGCCAATCTCAGCGAGAGCCGATAGAAACCGCTATTGGGTACCTGTTCAGCCCAACCCAAGTCACAAAGACTGGTCAGAAGACGGTGAGCCGCGCTCTTGGGAACGTCTAAACGACGACTGATCTCGCCAAGGGCCATACCATCTGCGTTCTCACTAAGCAGCGTGATGAGTTCGAAGCAGCGGTCTAGGAGGGATTTGACAAGTCGCATGATATCACGATATTTGGTTGCCGGAATGTAATTCTATTAACAGGTGCGCGGTGATGTCGCAACTTTTCCCTCTTAGCGGAGGGAAGCGCGCAGATTCGTGGCAATCCGGTCGCCGCTGCGGAGGTAGGGTCTCATGCTGCCGCCAATGGCCGTCCGCTTAAAGCAGTGCAGTAAATCTGAAATAACTAAGCGCAGTGTGCTCGTGCTTAGCGTTGTCTTGGGGATACTCAAATGATCCGATCGGTATATGAGACCCGTGGAGTATCCCTCTCCGTTTCTGAGCATGGAGAGGGTCTCCCGTTTGTGTTCCAACACGGGCTGTGCGCAGACGCAGACCAGCTCATTCAAGTGTTTCCTGAAGACACTGCATATCGGTGTTTGACGGTCGAATGTCGAGGACATGGGCAATCCGAAACTGGTCCGCTTGAGGATCTTTTAATTCCCACGTTCACTGACGACGTGGTAGGATATATGCAATCCCTAGAGCGACCGGTTATTGGAGGCATCTCTATGGGTGCCGCGATATCTCTCCGAATTGCCGTACGCTGGCCGTACATGATAAGGGCGCTGATCTTAGCCCGCCCTGCATGGGTAACTGACGATGCTCCACGAAGCGCATATCCAAATCTTTTTGTGGGGCAATTGCTCTCGCAATACGACCCTCAAGACGCATTACAGCGATTTGAGATGTCAGAGGTCGCAATGGATCTTGCTGAACACGGTCCAGACAATTTATCTGCAATCCGCGGATTTTTCACTCGCGAGCCGATAGAGGTAACATCTGCCTTGTTAACATCCATCGCGATGGGGGGACCTGGCGTAACTGAGGACGAAATCAAGAACATTTCAGTGCCGACTCTCGTCATTGGCAATAATCGCGATCCCGTGCACCCCCTTTCTTATGCGCGAACGTTAGCCGAATGGATACCGAATGCCTCTTTCGTCGAAATTACCTCCAAGTCTGACAGCGTCAACGCCTACCAACGCGATTTCAAATCTGCGCTCGCGAAGTTTCTAAGAGATCTAAATTAAATGGATGACGGCCAGAGAGCCATGACGCTTACCCGATAATATAATAAGTTCCATAAGATAGATTATGCGATCAAATGTTGTAGCCGCAAAGTTGAAGTGTCCTGTTTCTGCAAAGTTGGAATGTCACACTCCCCGGGTCTGAACGATGCCTGGGAGATTGCAGATGGGACTGATTGCGATGAGCGAACGGGATTTGCAGCGGATCGAGATTTTGTCGAAGGTGATTGCCGGTCGCATGACCATGGTGTCGGCGGCGCATGTGCTTGATCTCAGCACACGGCAAATCCGTCGGTTGTTGAACAGGATGCAAACTGGCGGTGCGGCTTCGATCAGACACAAGGCGATCGGCCGACCATCCAACAACCGCATCAATGACGGCATTCGTGATTACGCGGTAACGCTGGTTCGTGAACGTTATGCGGACTTCGGCCCGACCCTGGCGGCCGAGAAGCTCGCCGAGCGTGATGGACTGCATGTGTCTCGCGAGACCGTCCGTGGCTGGATGGTGGATGTTGGCTTATGGCTGTCGCGCAAGCAGCGTCGGACGTTTCATCAGCCGAGATTACGTCGCGAGGCTTATGGCGAGCTGGTGCAGATCGACGGATCCGAGCATCGCTGGTTCGAGGACCGCGGACCGTCATGCTCGTTGCTGGTGTTCGTTGACGATGCGACCGGCAGGCTGATGCAGTTGCGCTTCGTGCGTTCGGAAAGCGCCTTCACCTATTTTGAAGCGCTGGCGCTATATCTCAAACACCACGGCGCACCGGTTGCCTTTTATTCTGACAAGCATTCGGTGTTTCGGGTGGCGAAGAAGGATGCCAAGGGTGGTCAGGGCATGACCCAGTTCGGGCGGGCGCTTTGTGAGCTAAATATCGAGATTCTTTGCGCAAACTCGAGCCAAGCCAAAGGTCGTGTGGAGCGGATGAACCGGACGTTGCAGGACCGGTTGGTCAAGGAGCTGCGGCTTTCTGGCATCGACAATATGGAGGCAGGCAATGCCTTCCTTCCGGACTTCATGGCCGCTTACAATGCGCGATTTGCGATCGCCCCTGCCCGCTCCAATGACCTGCATCGGGCGATGAATCTGCCACCGGAGCGGTTGGCCGAGATTCTGTGCAAGCGCGAGCAGCGGTATGTCGGATCGCAGCTGACATTCTCGTTCGAACGCCAGCGGATCATGCTGGACGAGAACGACGTCACGCGAGGCCTGGTTGGCAAATATGTCGAGACCTATGCCTACGCCGATGGTCGCCTCGATGTGCGCTCGAAGGGATATTCCCTGCCCTATACGGTGTTCGACAAGGATCAGCGGGTGACACATGCGGCGATCACCGAGAACAAGCGGCTCGGTGATATTCTGGCCTATATCAAGGAACGTCAGGACAAGCAGACAACGCCGAAGGTGAAGACCAACAGCGACAAGAACGGCTACATATCGCGGGGCCGCAAGCCCGGGCGGAAGACGGATATCATGAGTGATCAGGCGGTGATTGCGCGTCGGAAAAAGAAGCTGTCAAGGCTCGATGCTGCCGAGTGATGTATCGATCGGATAGTCTCAAAGCTAAAGCCGAAAGGCGTCCCTCACCCGCCCCGATCTGATCTTGCAACCCGGACCAGCCGGTCAGACCGGGGCTGATCGCTGTGCCGCGTGGTAGTTCAAAATGACATTTCTACTTTGCGCCAGAGAGGACATTCCAACTCCTCTGCCACAAATGTTGTAGCCGGGTACATTCTATTTCCAAGCGCGACATGCCAGTAATTTCAATGGCTTCACTCTGGAGATTTTGGCATGTCTGGATGTTATCAGCAACTAACCCTCGCCGATCGTCGCCTTCTTCATCGCTTCGTAGAGCAAAAACTTGCTGTCAACGAGATGGCCCGTCGGCTAGGACGCCACCGTTCGACGATCTATAGGGAAATCCGGCGCAACACCTTTCATGACAAGGAACTGCCTGAGTACACCGGCTATTTTGGCACGATCGCTGATGAACTGAGGCGCGAGCGGCGGCGACGTTTGCGCAAGCTTCGACGTCATGCAGATCTTCGTGCTGAAGTCATCAGTCAACTGGAGGCTCGGTGGTCGCCCGAACAGATCGCCGGACGCCTGCTGTCAGAAGGAATAAGCCCCGTTCGTGTGTCTGCCGAGACGATCTACCGGTTCATCTACAGCAAGGAAGATTACGAACTCGGACTTTATAGATACCTGCCGGAAGCGCGCCGCAAACGTCGCCCATTGGGATCACGGAAGCCTCGCGACGGCGCATTCCCCGCAAGCCATCGCATCTCGCAAGGCCTGATTTTATTGGAAACAGATCCCGGTTTGGGCACTGGGAGGGTGACCTCGTCATCTTCGAACGTCCGTTTGGCCATGCCAATGTGACATCCCTTATTGAGCGCAAAAGCCGCTACACGGTGTTGATCAAAAACCCGAGCCGACATTCGCGACCAATCATGGACAAGATCGTGCGTACCTTCTCCTCCCTGCCCGCTTTCGCACGTCAGAGCTTTACTTTCGATCGCGGCACAGAGTTTGCAGCATTCAGGGCTTTGGAAGATGGGATCGGCGCACGGAGCTGGTTCTGCGATCCAAGCGCGCCTTGGCAAAAAGGTGCGGTGGAAAACGCCAACAAGCGCATCCGCCGCTTCTTGCCATCGAACACGGACCTCAGCCAGATGTCACAAGCGATGCTGAACCAGATCACACGCATACTCAACAACCAACCGAGAAAGTGCCTGGGTTACAGGACGCCAACCGAAGCGTTCATCGCACATTTGCACGGAGAGGTCTGATCCCCTACCCTCAAAAACAGGCATGATGCACTTGGATAAGCTTCTCCAATAATGGACGGCCCGCGGGACCACGTCTCCGTGAAAATGCAACCACTACCGGAAACGGCTTGGTGGAGCGCCATTCCTCTCCTTGACCCGCCGTGAAAAATGCGCCGGGCTCCGGAATCCGCAGCGATGGGATATCTCGTCGATTGTCAGGCTGGTGGACTGCAGCATCTGGATACCCGCATCCAGCCTTCTCTGCCACAAATAATGCATCGGCGGCTCGCCGAGATAGGTCTTGAAAAGATGAATGAGGTAGTTTGCGTTTGTACCGGCGAGGCTCGCGAGCTTTGGAACGGTCCATGATCGTGAATATTCACTGTCGAGCGCCTTTTTTGCCACGCTAACCGCCTTTGGCAATGGCCTCGTTCGCCCCGCAAGCTGGGTGCCTCGGATATATTCCGCGAGGATCGTTCGGCCGAGCGAATTGCGCATGTGGTTGGTGACATCATGCTCGCCCGGGGCAGCGGATTCCTGCTGCAAGGAGAGAGCGCCGGCAAAGAGTGATGGTATCAAAGGAGGAATCGGCTGGGCGGCCGGCAAATTTTCCAGTACCGACCAGTCGTCCTCCGACAGCGCATCCGGGGAGAAGTGGCACCACATTGTCTGAACCTTTTGGTCGCTGTTCGAAAGCGCGTGGAGATCGACGTGATACGCCTGCAATGTGGCGCAGGGCGCATGCACAACACGTACACGGCCATCGACGATGAACCGCACCGACCCCTTCATAATGAGCGATACCTCGACACGTGGTTCGCCGAAATAAGTGCCGGCAGGATTGTTGTCGCTTGTCGCCTTATGAAAGTGAAAATTATAGTCTCGACTTAAAATCTCCATAACTCGATCCTTCCTACAGAACAGCCCGCATCCGGTGCGTAGTTGCACTCGGTCGGCTGCGGGTTGGTGTGAGAACCTCGGCCTTTGCCAGGCTACGACGGGGCTCCATGTCGATAACAAGCAATATTTGTGCCTAACTCGTCGCATTCTATGCGAGCGCTGACCCGCCTGTCTCGCTGCGGTTAGGCATTCGCGCCAAGGCTAAAAACAATCCCTATGCCCGGACCGAAGCCTCTCGGTTGTCAGAATGCGCAATCTTCCTGAATTCCAATCAACTTCACGAAGCCGCAGTCATGGCGCCCGCCTTTTCATGACGATATCCAGTTTCATCACGCTCGATAGACAGCAAAAAGCTGCCAACGCGACGGCAAAAACAGGGGAACGATAGGCAATGACAGGCAATGTTTTTTCGGATCAGGAGCGCTCAAAACTACCGACCCTCAATCGATATTTCCGCATCGAAGAGCGGAATTCGTCGATATCGCGTGAGGTCGTAGCCGGTCTCACGACCTTCGGCGCGATGAGCTACATCATCGTGGTCAACCCAGCGATCCTGTCGGCCGCGGGCATGAATATGCATTCGCTCATCATCGCCACGGCCCTCGCTTCGATGGTAGGAACCTTGATCATGGCGCTTTGGGCCAATCTGCCGATCGCGCTCGCGCCCGGAATGGGGTCGAACGTAATCTTTGCGCAGGTGGTCGTGCTGCAGATGGGAGTATCCTACCAGACTGCCTTCACCATGGTCCTGATCGGCGGGATCCTGTTTACGATCCTGTCGCTCACCCGATGGCGCGAGCGGATTGTCCGCGGTTTTCCCGAGCCGATCCGGCTGGGCATACAATGCGGCCTCGGTCTTTTCATCGCCTATCTCGGCCTCAAGAACGCCGGCCTGGTGTCTCTGGCCAATGACCGGCTTTCCTTCGGTGATATCGCCGAGCCGGCCGTCATGCTTTCGCTTATCGGCGTGCTTGCGACGCCGATGCTGATCGCATTGCGGATACCGGCCGCCTTCCTGATCTCGATCGCCGCCCTGAGTGTCATCGGCCTGTTCATCACAGCGGATGGAACGCCGCTGACAGCCGTTCCGGATCGCATCATCGATTTTCCGATCATCCCAAAAGAGCTCTTCTTCGCTTTCGATTTCCATGAGTTTTTCACGCACTTCTGGCTCGTTCTTCCGATCACGCTCTACTTCTTCATATCCGATTTCTTCTCTGCGACAGCGACGCTGATTGGTGTGACACGCCGCGGCAAGATCATGGATGAGGACGGCAACATTCCGAGCGCCAGGCAGGCCTACGCCGCTGACGGCTTCGCCTCGATTATCGGTGCTGCTTTAGGCACGTCGACTGTCGTGGCGTACGTGGAATCGGCGGCGGGCGTCGAAGCAGGCGGCCGTACGGGCCTGACCGGCATCGTCGTCGCAGTTCTCTTCGGTGTCTCGCTCTTCTTCTGGCCGCTCATCGGCATCATTCCGGCCCAGGCAACGGCTCCGGCCCTGGTGATGGTCGGCGTTCTGATGATGGAAGGCATTCGCGACTTGGACACGTCGCGGCCTGAGAATGCCATTCCGCCTATCCTGATCCTCCTGATCACGGTCGTAACCACCGATCTGATGATGGGATTGGCGATCGGTTGCTTCGTCTACTCGCTGATCGTTCTGGCGACGCGCCAGTGGCAGAAACTCACCGCGATGCTCGTAGCCCTCGATGTCATCTTCATCATCTACATCATTATCGTCAATCGGGCTTTTTAAGGAGCGCGCACCATGAGCCTTCCAAACGACCTCATCCTCAGCGCAAAGGACGATATCACCATCCGCCAGGATCTCGTCCTTGTGGCCTTGGGCAAAAGACCGGCGGATCTGGCGATCCGCGTGGGCCGCCTGCTGAATGTACATACGCGCATGTGGGCTATTGACCAGGAGATCGTCGTCAAGGGACGGCGCATCGCCTGGGTCGGCCCTGCCGGCCAATACAAGGGAGAGGTCGCCGGCCGAGTACACTATCCGGACCTTTCGGCCGTTCCCGGCTTCGGCGAGGTGCACAAGCACATCGAAAGCACGCACCTGACGCCCGAATATGAGGCAGCCCTTGTTCTGCCGAGAGGCAACACCTGGACGTGCGAGGCGAGCCACGAATTCGCAAATGTCGACGGCCCCAACAATACGGCATTCTGGAAGACGGCCCGCAGTTATGGCGTACCACACAAGGTCTTCATCCAGCCCGGCTCCGCAGTGCCTCCGAGCGGATGGGAGAGCACCGGCGGCGATTACGGCTATGAGGAGCAGCGCGGCTTCCTGACGGGAGATCTGTCCGTGGTCAGTCTCGACGAGGTCATGGACTGGCCGGCGGTCTGGGATCCGCAAAACCCCGCCTATGAGCGAATATGGGGAATGATCCGTGCTACGGTCGAACAGCGCGGCGTTGTCGAGGGACACGGTGCAGGTCTTGTCGAGGCGCATGAAACCAGTGCCTTCGCCGCGTCCGGTATCTCTTCCGATCATGAGATCTGGAGTTTCGAGGACGGCTGGGAGAAAATAAACCGTGGCATCTTCATCGAGATCCGCCCCTATAATTTCCCCGAGGTCTTGCCGGGCCTCCTTGAGCGCGGCCTTCCCGATTGGTCTAGTATCGCTTTTACCACGGATGACCGCAGTGCCTCGGAAACGCTGAGAATAGGCGCGAGCGACTACAATCTTCGGTCCGCGATCGAGCACGGCGTCCCGCCCGAAACCGCCATTCAATGTGTCACGCTCAACCCGGCCAGACATATGCGAATCGACGCATGGGTGGGGAGCATTACACCCGGCCGCTATGCGGATCTCGTGCTGCTCAACGATGTGGGCGCCGTTTCCATCTCAGCCGTTTACGCGGACGGCTTGCTCGTTTCCGAAGGCAACCAATATCTCGGACCGCAACCCGACATTTCCTGGCCGGAATGGGCGAGCGAAACGCTGAACATCGGACGCCTCCTGACTGCGGCGGATTTTGCCATTCGGGCTCCCAGCGACCGGCATAGCGTCCAAGCAGCGCTCCTGCGCCCCTTTCACTGGAATCAGGATTTTCTGACCATGGAACTGAGGGTTGAAAACGGTGAGGTCCAGCGTGACACGGCGCGGAAGATTACGAAATTCGCAATAATCGACCGCTATAGCGGCAACGGAAAGCTGGCATCGATGTTCTGGCTGGGCTGCGGTCCGGCGGATCCGGACACTGCTCTTGCCTGCTCCGTCGCACATGATTCACACAATGTCTGGACAGTGGGCTCCTCCGACGGTGCGATGGCGATGGCCGTAAATCGCCTGCAGGAAATCGCCGGCGGATGGGTGCTGGCGCATCGGGGCGAGATCGTAGCGGAGGTACGCTACGAGATCGGTGGCCTGATGACGGCGCGCCCGGCAGAGGAACTTGATCGAGAAATGCAGCAGCTATACTCAGCCGCGGAAAAGATCGAGTGGATGTACGAGCCTTCCGCTACCAAGATCTGGAAACCGGGCTTTCCGGAAACGCTGATATTCGCCACCCTGACTTGCCTGCCCTGGCGCTGGGTATTCGTCGCGCCAAGCGACCAGGTGCCGTCAGGACTTGTCAACGTAAACACAGGTCAATCGCATCCTGTCGTCTGGTAAACTGAAGGCGGTAGGGAGCTGGACAGCTCAAGCTGACGTTGATCAAGGAGGGGCGATGGCCCATTGACGCAGAAAGCAGACAATGTGGAGATTTCTGATCTCCTCACGGAAACGAGCTGGAGTGAACTCCGTGAAATGCCTGAAGCCTCGGGTAAAGGCGCTCAGTTCGCTTTAGCCAAGCTGATCGCTATTGATCGGGATCGCGAGGTGGGTATTGGTAACCAGACTTTCTGCGATCTCCATTCGCACCAAGTTGCGCGCCATGCGAATTCGCCGTGTCGATCGCTTCCTCAAAGAGCGGAAGGAGGGTCTTCCTCGTAAGGCAAATAATCTGGTGCGAGGCTGTTACGTTGTGCCAGCCCACAGGTCAGAGAAATGAGCTATTATGTTTTATCTTGGTCCGTTGAAACGATGCGTGTTTGCCTCCGACATCGCAGCGTACAGATCATGTCCCGGGACGGGGTGTAGCCAAGACGACCAGGTCCTAAAACAGGATCGAAGGGAAAAATGAAAGCGACGACATTGCAGCCAGAAAAGTTTTACATAAGAGCGGTCTCACTCATCGGATTCAGCGAAATGGTGGGATCAGCAGGTTATGATCCCAAGGAGTTGCTTGTATTGGCAGGCATCGATCAATCTGCGCTGGACGATGTAGATCTTTTTATCAGTGCAAACAAGTTCGGAACATTGCTTGAGGTTGCCGCAAGTCATATGCAGCGACCCACCTTTGGCATTGACTGGGCAAAAAACATGGTTCCTTTCTTTCAGAATCTCGGGCCTGTAATGCTTGCGGCAACAAAGGCGCGGACCATGCGTGAATGGATCCAGCGGATTGAGGCCTATTGGCATTCACATACCAATGCCTACAGGCCCAGGCGCATCAAGATGCCTGGTACGTCTTACGTCGCCTGTCGCTTCGAGTTCGATAACTCGACTGCTCTGCGCCGGCAAAAGATCGAATCGATTTTTGCTTCAATCAGCCTTCTTACGCGGGTTCTCACAGGGTTGGCCGACAAACATCATGTGATGGTGCGCTTCAGGCACGGTGGCTCCGTCAACCGGGGCATATATGAAGAGGTTTTCAGATGCCCGATTGAATTTAATGCGGAGCATTATGAGATCGTTTTTGACGACAGACATCTCGATCTTCCCGTCGCGTGCTCAAAAGAATATCTCAACGCTTGCGCCGCCGCTCATTTCCATGAGCGCGTTTCCCGGATGCCGGTATTTCAGGGCACGGCACAGAAAACAGTCGAGACGATGATACGCAGCATGCTTGGCGTTGGAGTGACCAGTGCGGAGGTTATCGCAAGGTCAATGGGCATGGGAACGAAAACCTTGCAACGAAGACTGGCTGACGAAAATTCATCCTATGTTGAAATCCTGGAGGATATCAGGCGAGGTGAGGCGGTTCGCCTCCTTGGAACGACCAAGGTGCCGATGTTCAGATTGGCCAAGCTTCTGGACTATTCTTCCGCTCCACCATTCAACCTTGCGTTCCGGCGCTGGACAGGGCTTTCACCTAGTGAATATCGCAGAGCCAATTCTTGTGAGCGGGAAACGCCGTCGGTTGCGCTGGCTCAGCAGAAAAGCGCATAAACGCTGCCGAACAGCATAATTTGGAACAAGATCGAGGCTAAAACTACGCCAAAAAAATATAAAACCTTGATATTCATGGTCTAATTTAAATACGCCGCTTATTCAATTAAGCTTCCGTCTTGCAATTCCAGGAGACCGGAAAGACGGACTTTCCGGGCCTGCTAGAGTGTCGAGCAAAAGCTAGTCTGGTATAGTTTTATCCATTAGCCGAACGACCGAAAAGACGTCACAATTGATCGTGCGCGACAGCGTTCTTGATAATTATGGACTCCACGACGTTTCCTCTGGTGCACTCTCAGAAAACCTGCTGTTACGCTGGGCGATAGCGAATCTTTCTTCAATGAGGGGCTGGGTCGTATCCAGTTATCTTTTGAGAGGTTGATCTTGTTAGTATTGTCGACGGCGATGGCTCTCTGCTGCCACTTACACGGGACGAGCGGCGAGTGCCCCGCCTGTCGGTGGCTCTGGCAAATTTTGAATCCAGTATAGCTTCCGCTTGGGAGCGCCAATGTAAATAGTAGTGCGCATCAATGCAAATAATATCGGATCTTATGCCGCTGATCTTAATGTGGGTCGCGGTTTATTACTTCTTCAAGTGGGTCGCCAACGACGCGGACAGGTAAAACTGCAGCTTTTTTCTTTTTTGCATGAGGGGAAATGTATCAAGAAAAGCTGTCAGTGCTTGGCCATGGTCACAGCGATGGTCAATAACAAATGACGGGAACTCGATGAGACTAGGGCCGAAAGATCGCCCAGACCTGAAGTCGGACGCTTCTTTCATGGAGGAACCCAATGTTGTCGCTGTAGCCACACCGACGCCAGGAATGGTCATCAATCATCGACAAGCCTCGCTTCCCTGTACGACCCTGATCAGATCCCTATATGTGCGCAATTGCTTTGTCTTCACCTCCCTCAGTCGCTCGGTGAGAGCGCAACACATGCCGCGCCCACTGCCGGAAGCTCGTTGTATTCTTCATCCTCAATCAGCGAGGTTAGAAGCCCGATACTTTGGGTGCGGTTCGGAGCAATGATGCCGAACTCAGCGAGATGACCCTAGAATAATGAGCTGTGTCCTCTGGGGGAACAGCATCTCTCGGACGCGATGAAGGACCAGCACCTTCTGGTGCTGGACCTCCTTGATCGGAACAAACCGTCCGGTTGGTCAAGTGACCGCGTAGGAGATGGCTTCGGCATCGGCAGCATCGTTTTTGTTGGTCGTCACCTAGATGGGGCATGATGTGCGGCTTCTTCCGGCGCAGCATGTCAAACCATAACGACCGCGCGGGTAATTCTCTGAATAGCATTGCCAATTCAAATATCATTTGATATTCGAATCTCATGAGAAACATGAACCGTCGCCGACTCACTCGTGAAGAGACCCGAGAGCAGACCCGTCAACGCTTGATAAAATCCGCACGGCAGCAAGTTGCTGCGCGGGGGTTCAATGCGGCGTCGATGCGCGATATCGCGGAGGCGGCCGGATACTCGCAGGTTGCCTTCTATTCTAATTTCGAGAGCAACGAGGCCCTGTTGCTGGAGGTCCTGAAGCTGCACAAGCTTGAGGAATCCGAACGGGTGGCTTCTATCATTGATGCCGTCGGCGATGACCTCAAAGCGGCTCTCGATGGCGTAGATGCATGGGCGGAAAAACTTTCCGAAAGCCCGGAGCACGCCTTAGTCTCCGCCGAACTTCAACTACACGCGGTGCGTAATCCCGAATTCGGCAAGGCCTATTGGGCCATCATGGCCGAGCAACGCACGCTCTATGCGCGGCTTGCAAAGCTGCTTTTCGATCTTAGCAAAGCGCCGCCGCCCGTTGCATTGGAAGATCTCGCGGGGGGATTGATGGCATTGGAACGCAGCGTGACCCTCGACCGGGCGATCAGCCCGGGGAGCATGTTGAGCATGGTTCCCGTCCTTTTGCGCGCTTTGCTCCATAACGAAAAAAGGAGCTGATATGACAGCCGATACCCACCCATCAGGCAAGCCCAAAGCCCTCATCATTCTGTCGTCTGCCCGCCATTTTCAGGTCAGCGAGCCGGCGGGCCATGTAATTTCAACGGGAGTTTTTCTTGTTGAACTGGCGCAAGTGCTGAAGGAGTTCGAAAACTCCCACGAGTTCACATTATGCACGCCCGATGGCGCGTTGCCGCAACTCGATATAAACGGCCTGTCGCTCCCTTTTCTCGCAACGAGCGGCATGACCTTCGCCGCTGCCGCCAATATGTTCGCCCCGAAGAGCTTTGCCCGTCGCCATCCCGATCTGGTTTCCCGCCGCAGCGCAGAACTCGCACTTGCCCGCCGACATCTTGGCGCTCTGCCGCTATCCGAAGTACTGCCTAACACAGACCCGGAAGCGGCCGCCTTGTTTGACGAAGTGTTCGCCAGTTTTGCGGCCCTACCGCAAAAAGACTATCTCTCGGCCCAAACAGTCGTCGAACGCCATCGTGATCCCGACGATCCCTTTTCGATCGGGGACTTTGAATTCATTCACTTCCCCGGCGGACACGCACCAGTCGTGGATTTTAAGGATGCTCCCTGGCTCGGCGAGATTATCAATACGGCGTATGAAGAAAATGTCCTTCTTTCGTTGATCTGCCACGCGCCGATCGCAATGACCTCGGCCAGGTGGAGGGTGGATTCCGGTGGAAACCCCTTCGACTACCCGAACCACCCGTTTCGTGGTGCGAAGATCACGACGGTGCCAAAGTTCGGAGAGCTTGTGGCTCTTTCAACGAACTATCCTAAAATTCCCGGCAAGAAGACGAGATTGCCATACTATGTGGATGAGGCATTGAAAGAGGCCGGCTACGACGTCCGTCTGTCCTTCAATCCGGCGGCGATCCGTGTCGAATGGGAACCTCACCTAAAGCTGCTGACTGGCAACGGTCCACAATCGATCGACGTGCAGACGAGCCGCCTGCGATCAATTCTGAGCAGAAGAGAATGAGCGTAGGTTGAACTGATCAGCCGATAAATCGCCAAACATGGCCGTGCTTTTTGCTGCCGTTGTCCGGTGGCCAGGCATCGTGCGCCCAGATTTGGGGCTGAATGGAAGGACTATAGCTATCCCGACAAAGCAAGTTCGCCTGCTCGACGATGACGCACGCTTCGCAGAACTCAAGATCAATCGCGACGTGCCGCAGACTTGGGAAGACGGGTTTCGGCTTTCAAAACCATTTCTGCCCGGAGCGTATGAATGGTGGTACGCCGACGCGCATTTCTCGAATGGTTATTTTTGCATCGTGGCCCATAATGTCGAAATCAACGCCGATGGCGAGCTTTGCGCGTTCATAAGGCTGGATATCGCAAAAGACGGAAAGAAGCTCTCGGAACAAAAGATGCCCGTCAATTCAAATGAGCTGCAAATCGCCGACACCCATTGTGACGCTCGGATGGGGCCGCACTTCTTCCGAAGCGAAGGAGGAAGCCTGGATCGATATCATATCTTTGTTGATCCCGATTCTGCTGGTGGCTTCGGGATGGATATCACATTGCCTAACGCCGAGTGCACAGTATCCGGCGTGGCTCGATCCCAAGGAGGCCGCGTACCTCAACTGGATCTCAGTCGGCAAGACGATGGAAGAAGCGGCCGATCTGGAAGGCGTCAAATACAATTCGGTGAAAAGCAAACTTGAGGAGGCGAGAAAGCGCTTCCAGATCCATACGATGCCGCACCTGGTGGCCCTGGCCATTCGTGCTGGCCTCATCTAGGCGAAGAGTTTAGTTGACCGACACCTTCGGAATGTAGCCCAGCAGACCAACCAGCGTGTTAACGGCGCTCATCTGCGCATGCATCTCGATCATCGCTTCGATATATTCGAGATGCTGCTCTCCACCAACAGATTTGCCCGTCTGATAATCCTTCGGCAAAGCCTGGAAAAACTGATCCGCCTTTTCGACGAGTTGTCTGTGCAGCCGGATGGCGTTAATCGCCAGGGTCTCGATATCCGGGACTGGAAGTCCGCGCGTGAGCCCGATCACCGGGCGCAGTTCACATGTGTCCGACACTGCTGAATCTTTCAAATCCATTGGTGATCCAACCCTTGAGTATAGTCTGCGGTGCGCCCCCGCAAACGTTAATCTCTGATCCCAAGCCGGGGGTTGGAAACTGTACTCGGACAGTCCTGCGACCTTTAGCACCGGAGCACCTGGACATACGTCGCAGGCCCACCGGCCACTGGCCAGAGGATTCTGATGTCGTATCGGCCGACATCAACCGCCGAGTAAGGGTTTCCACACCCCCGGGCAGCGCGTACTGCCCTGCTCCATCATATAACGGGCCGATGCTTGTTTCGCTAGAGCGATAGAAAACAATCACTTTGCAGATCTGCAGAGTGATCCTGATTAAGGCCTCGCGCCGATCCCGGAAAGGTCGATCCTGATGCCTGCTTTGTTCGGATCGGAAGCATCCGCATCCGCCGCGGATTTCACCGTGTCACCGGCTTCAGTAGGGTCGCTATCCTTTTCGGCTTTCTCTGAATCGACGGTTTCAGGCCGAGCGGTTTCTTCCCGCCGCGGATCCTCCGCCCGAAACACCGCCAGCCCTTCGAAATACCCCGTCTGCCAGGCGATGACCGCATCATCCATAACCTGCGGCAGGACTTCTTTCGCGGTGGGATTGCCATACCATTTTAAAACGGTGCGAAAGACCTTGGCGAACAGCGCCGTCCCCATGCGGATATTCTCGCAAGCCTCGACCATATCCGGCTTCAATTGACCGGCCTCGACGATGCCGAGACCTGCCGGATACTGCGTGATACCCACGCGAACGGTGTTCCGACCGAGATTGTCGCGGATCAAAGTCAGTGCCTCTTCCGGGGTTGTCGGCTTCGGCACCAGCACCATCCGGCTGCCGGATCGCACGGTGATGGCGAGAGGGTCCTGCGATCCGGCTTTTGCGATGAACTGCTCAACGATCGAGGGCTTCAGGGAAGGATCGGCGCATTGCTGGATAAGGACGGCATCGAGCATCTTGGGTACTCCTATGTGTTGAATGCCATGACAACGGGCAAGCCGAAGAGCCTTGCCCAGGCCGAGACGCTCGCTTTCTGGATGGCAACGATCGAGGTGTTTTCCGTCCACCAGCCGTTGCCAACGGCGACGATGACTTCTGGCGCATGCAGCATCGATTGCAGGACCGGCCAGACAATGAGCTGCTCGTAGCAGATCAGCGGCGCGATCCTGACCCCATCGACCTCAACCACCGGATTGCCGAAGAAGTCGGCTTTCGCGCCACCGCCCTGCCCGGTCCATCGCAACCACGGCTGCCACATCGAACCCGGGACCGGCATGCGCTCGCGATAAAGAACCTTTGCTGCGTCGGCCGAAATCGCGACCATGACATTGTCATAGCCCCGTGAGTCGATGACGGCGGCACCTGCGATGACGATGAGGTTCGAGCCACGAAGACCTTCGTGCCAGACGCGTTCCACCGTCGGCGTCCAGAAACCGAGCGTGCTCTCCGGCAGCACCACAACATGCGCGTCCGGGCGCTCGGCAATTGAGCGACGCACCGTCAGGATCAGGTCACGGTGGTACAGAAGCGATTCATCGCGACCGAGTTTTTGTCCCACCTGAAGGTCGACGCCCCTCCACGCATCAGGTAGTTTCGGTTCCGTCCACGTCGCGGCGGACCAAAGCCAGAATCCCGCAAGGATGATGGCTGCGGCCGGCCAAAGCCTCGTCGCCATGATGAGCAGGCCGGTCGCCATCGCGCACAGTCCCCACCATCCCCAGCCGGGAAGCAGCACTCCCGCAGCCGTCAGGGGATGCGCCCAACCGGTGATGCCGAATGGCGGCAGCGCCGTAATCACTATTACAATGAGATAGCGTAGCGCCCTCGCCGCATCCGTTCCTTTTCTCTCGGAAGCGTTTTTGCCCCGAGGTTTCGTCCAAAACACCGCGTGGACAGCGACGAAGGATGCGGAAGCCACTACCCAGAGCAAAAGCCCCGGCCAGAGATCGGCGCTATAGAAGTTGGCCACGCCCCGCGGCAAACCGCGGGAGGCCGCCAGGAAATATCCTGCTGCCACAAGTGCTGCGATCGAGCGTGACGGCGCGATCGCCCAGATCAAAGGAAAGAACATGGCGAGCGGAAGGAGAAGCACCTCGCCGCTCCAGCCGACCCACCCGCAGGCAATGGCCGTGATGATCAGCAGGATGGATTTCCAGCGATCAGTCGGATGATTGTCACCGCGATCAGGGATCGAAGGTGAGGGCCGGCCGCGCCAGGCCGAGAAGACCGGAATCCGGAACCGGACCAAAATATCGACTATCATAGGAGCTCGCAAAAGGTGAGTGAAGGAACAGATGATGCGGCGGTACGACGCCGCCGAGATCTGGGGTGATCGCCCTGCCCTCGCCGTCCCTGCCCCATACAGACGATGCCGGAACCAGGCGACCATCGATGAACACGTGATCGGTGATGTCGACACGCTGTCCGGGAAGTGCGGCGACCGACTTTATCAGCGGCGCAAAACCGCCGGGGCAAAGCCCCTGCCGCAGATATCCGCGCCGCCACGCCTCGCCAAAGACGGCTGTCATCGGCGGGCATAAAAACACCAGATCGCCGACGGCGACCGGACGCTGAAGCATTTCGATTCGCCAGAGGCCGAGCGGCTCGCTTGGGGTTAGGTTCAGCCGATAGCCACCTGTGAGCGCAGTCGCCGCCAGCGCGGACATGACGGCGGCGGCACCCGTCAGAAACAGGAGAACTCGCCTATGCCTCATTGCTTCAGCACCGGCGTCTGGCGCTGGGTGAGGCGCTGTTCCTCGGCAACCTTTAGTGATCGGACAGTACGCTCGTGGGCCGCTAGCTGTTGCGCCGTGCGCATGACCGGCCAGGCCTGTTTGAGCTGTTCCTTCTGCTCCGACTTCATACCCTCGGAAAGCTGTTCGTATAGCTTTCCCGACGGCTCGCGCGCGGCGTTGCTCGACAGCGTCCGCTCCCCAAACCGCTGGGTGACCGCCTGATTGAACCCGTCAATCTCGAGCTTGGTTTCGCGGTTTCTGAGCGCGTAGGCCATCGCCGCCGGCAGGTCGTTACGGTCAATGGCGTCACGGACCCGCTCTAGCACCACGCGCGCTGCCGGCGACAGTGCGGGAATGTCGATCGAAACGCGCTGACGCAAGGCCTGCTCGTCCGTTTGCAGCCTCTGATTGACCGTCTCACGCATCCGAAGATAGTGCGCGAGATCCCGCTTCAGGGCCGGAACATTGACCTCTGCGACACGACGCGCCTCCCGCTCCGACCTGGTGGCGAGAATGCCGGTCTTGCCGTTCAGGGGGCCGATCGAAGCCGGCTCTATCTCGAGTTTCCGGAGAACCTGTTTCGCCATCTCCTTGTCCGCGAGAACCGCGTCGAGGTTCATCGCGCGGAAGGCAGTTTCGGGATCAGCGAAGACGTAAGCGAAGCGCGCCGAGACCTCCTCCCATTGCCGTTTCAGCGCGGGATCGGCGCCAAGCTTGTCACCGACCGTGTCGGCAACAGAGCCTGAGAATGTCCTGATGCCTGCGACCATGGGTGCGGCCTCCTTCATCGTTTGAGTGTCAGGGATTCGGGTGAAGCCGAGGCGCGCCGCAAAGGCATCAAGACGCCGACCGAGATCGACAAGTTTCGCTTTCTGGCGTAGCGTCCAGTCGACCCGGTCGCGTACCAGCGTGCGTGCGACCTGGACGATGTGCAGGCCACGAGCCTCGGAGAAGCGCAGCGCCTCGCGATAGAGTTGGCCGCGCTCGTAATCGAGCGTCGTCTCCTTGGCATTCTTTCGGGATAGAACCTTGGCCAGGCCACCATTGAAGGAGAAAGACCTCGTCCCGTAGTAAAGCTGCAGATCCTCGCGATGGCGGGTCATTGCCACATAGGTCAGATGACGATCCAGAGACAGCGAGGCGAGTACCTTCACGCGATCAACCGTCGCGCCCTGGCTCTTATGGATCGTCGTGGCATAGCCGTGATCGAGATTGTTGTAGAACCGCTGTTCAACGATCACCTGGCGCTGCTGATCCCCCTCGCCGACCACGGCCACGATGCGGTTCGGTTGAGCCTCAACGACATGGCCGATCATGCCATTCTTGAGCCAAAGCGATCCTTCGTTCTTCAGGAACACGATCTGGTCGCCAGTATCGAAACGGCGTTCGCCGTCGGCCGTCTTGAAGACGTGGCCCACGCCGACGATACCGCGTTCGACCAGCTTCTCGCGGGCCATGACATTGAGCATCCGGACGTCGCGGCGCAGATGGGCGAGGATTAGCGCCGCTTTCGTCTGATCGTAATCGCGGTTCCAATCGCCGATAAGATTTGCAATGGCGTCGGACTTCAGTCGCGAGCCGAGCACCCTGCCCTGGCCCTGATATGCGACGAGCGCCCTCTCGACATTACCGCGCGCCAGATCGAGTGATGCCTTCCGCATCCAGTCCTCGCGCTGACGATAGATAGTGTCGAGTTCGGCGTAGCCAATGCGATCGACAATGGCGCGGAAAGCGGCCCCCGCCTCGATCGGCTGAAGCTGCTCGGGATCACCAACCAACACGATCTTGGCGCCGGCCCGAACCACGGCATCGACGAACCCGGCCATCTGTTTCGACGCGACCATGCCGGCCTCGTCCATGACGAAGATCGTCCTGTCGTCCAGAACGTCTCGGCCGCGGTTCCAGCGCAGCTCCCATGACGCAAGCGTCCGGCTCACGATGCCGGCTTCTTTTTCCAGACCCTCAGCCGCCTTGCCCGCAAGCGCACCACCGACAACACGATATCCGGTCAATTCCCAGGCCTCACGGGCCACCTTCATCATCGTAGTCTTACCAGCCCCGGCGCGCCCGACAACGGCGGCGATACGGGCAGGTCCTGCAACGCGCTCGATCGCAACTTTCTGCTCGTCGGACAACCGCTCATGCCGCCGGAACGCGGCGTCAAGAGCGGACTGGAAAACGCCCCTTCCCTCCCGGTTCAACAGCCACATCGCCTGCCGCGCCATCGTCGCTTCCAGCCGGATCATCGCTCGCGTCGAATATCGCGCCGGCAGCTTGTCGCCGGTGGTAAAGTCGATCGTGTCGCGCTGCAGCCGCAACACATGCGGGTTCAGGATGATCTTCAGCATCAATTGCTGGAAGACTGCGGGATCGTAGACATAGCGATGCAGCACCTTGGCGATATCGCGTTCGTCGAACACGCTCTTTTCCCGCATGATCAGGTCGAGCACGATGGCAGGATTGCGCATGATCCGGCGGGTGTTTTCCGAGCGTCGCTGCTCGTTCAGCTCGATCCGTTCCAACTCCGGGCGAACACCGTGGCTTTCCGCCTTGCGCTCGATCGCCTTGGCTCCGACTCCGAGATGGAGGGTAGCCTGCAGATCGATGCCCTGCTTCTCGTAGGAGCGCCCATCGATGCGAAGATCGATGCCGCCGAGTGCCAGATGATGGTTCAGCCGCTCGAACCATCCATCCCGCAGCAGGTTGAAGTCATCAGTCGATCCGGCCCAGAGCTCGTAAAGGATTTTGCCGGACTTCGTGCGCACCGGCTGACCATCCTCACCGATGACAGCGACCTTCTTCGACCCGAAGCCGTCCTCGGTGAGTGGCCGTAAAGTGGTCATCAGGTGAACGTGCGGATTGCCGGGATTGTCGTGATAAACCCAGTCGGCGACCATACCTTTTGAGAGGATGTGTTTCTCGACGAAATCCCGCACCAGGGTAATGTTTTGTTCAGCAGACAGTTCCAGCGGCAGGGCGATGGTCAGATCACGGGCAAGCTGCGCATCGGCTCGTTTCTCGAAAGCTTCAACCTTGTTCCAGAAGGCCTCGACAGCGCCGGAAACAGAGCGATCGGAAACGAGGCTGCGCACCCATTTCGGGGCATCGTCCGAGAGAAGAAACTCCTCATGAAGGAGTCCCTGCTTGCGGGTGTAGTCGATGGTGCGGGCCTCACGCTCGTATTCCATCTTCGCGCAGTGCCGATAGGCTGCAGACAGCACGACACTGCGACCCGAGCCGCGGCTGACGATGCTGGCTGAGAAATGGGCGATGGCCACGGCGAAGAGCGCTCCCGGTTAGAATCAAGTTCGTCGGGAGTGGCGGCAAAGCTCGGACCCACCGGGCCGAGAAGCAACGCGTCGCATCGCGACGTATAATTGCGCCCTTGGAACCGCTCCTTCGGAACGGCGGGATCATTCACAAAGGCATCGCCCTTGGCGATCTGCAGATCTGCAGATGTCATTTTCAGAGCATCCGGAAGAGTCTGGGCGTCGCAAGTGCAACGCCCGGACTTTAAAGGAGCGACCGGAATGAAGAAGCCATCATCGAGGATCAGGGAAGAAATCGCCAGATTGCAGGACCAGCTGAAGCAGGCCGAGACCCGCGAGGCCGAGCGTATTGGTCGCATCGCGCTGAAAGCCGGCCTCGGGGATATCGAGATTGACGAGGCAGAGCTTCAGGCTGCCTTCGAGGACGTCGCCAAACAGTTTCGCGGAGGCAAAGGTATTGCGACCGGGAGAAAGAATGCCGGCGAGAGCAGAAGCGGCGGTGAGTCGTCCACGGCGCAGTCGCCTGGCGCGGATTCGGGCGGGGCTGGTGAGGCTTGAGCGGATGGCGAAAGCAATGACATCGGATGCGCGCAAAAAGGATACGCGCGAAAAAATCGAGCTCGGCGGCCTGATCGTCAAGGCCGGGCTGCGCTACGAGAAGCGCGCGCTGTTGCTCGGCCTGCTGATCGACGCGAACCGCCGCATCAAAGGTGACGATATGGAACGCGCACGTCTGACCACGATTGGCGTGGAGGCATTCGGTCATGACGGCGAATAGGACACTGCTGGCTGTCCTGCCGGCGATCATCATGCTTGTGACGATGGTTCTAACTTCAGGCCTAGAGCATCGGCTGGCGGCACTTGGAACATCCCCGCAGGCGAAGTTGATGCTCGGGCGGGCCGGCCTTGCATTACCCTACATTGCGGCAGCCGCGATCGGCGTCATCGCGCTGTTCGCCGTCAACGGTTCCGCGAACATCAAGACGGCCGGCGGGAGCGTGCTTGCGGGAAACGCCGTGACCGGCGCCGTCGCCGTGGTGCGCGAGATTGTCCGACTTGCCGGTATCGCCGGAAACGTGCCGGCGGGACAGTCCGTTCTCGCCTATTCCGACCCGGCGACGATGGTGGGTGCTGCCGCAGCACTATTCAGCGGTATCTTCGCCTTGCGTATCGCGCTGAAAGGCAATGCTGCGTTCGTGGCGTCCGGACCGCGCCGCATCGGTGGCAAACGCGCTGTGCATGGCGAGGCCGACTGGATGAAACTGCCCGAAGCCGCAAAACTTTTTCCAGAAGCAGGCGGTATCGTTATCGGTGAACGCTATCGCGTCGATCGCGATAGCGTTGCCGCCATGCCGTTCCGGGCCGATGACAAAAAAAGCTGGGGCGGCGGTGGCAAGGCGTCGCTGCTTTGCTTCGATGGATCGTTTGGCTCGTCGCACGGGATCGTCTTTGCTGGCTCCGGCGGTTTCAAGACGACGTCAGTGACGATCCCGACCGCGCTCAAATGGGGCGGCGGCGTCGTCGTACTGGATCCGTCAAGCGAGGTCGCGCCGATGGTGATCGAACATCGGCGCACGGCCGGCCGCAAAGTGATCGTGCTCGATCCAACCGCGTCTGATGTCGGCTTCAATGCGCTCGACTGGATCGGTCGCCATGGCAATACCAAGGAAGAGGATATTGTTGCCGTCGCCACGTGGATCATGACCGACAGTGCGCGCACCGCGTCCGCCCGCGATGACTTCTTCACGGCCTCGGCGATGCAGCTCCTGACCGCGTTGATCGCCGATGTCTGCCTTTCAGGACATACGGACGAAAAAGAGCAAACTTTGCGCCGGGTCCGCGCCAATCTGTCCGAGCCCGAACCCCAGCTTCGGGCACGCCTAACGAAGATCTATGAGGGGTCAGGGTCCGACTTCGTAAAGGAAAACGTCGCCGTCTTCGTCAACATGACGCCGGAGACATTTTCCGGTGTCTACGCCAATGCCGTCAAGGATACGCACTGGCTCTCCTATCCCAACTATGCCAGCCTGGTCTCCGGCGACAGTTTCTCGACCGACGATCTCGCAGACGGCGAGACTGACATCTTCATAGCGCTCGATCTGAAAGTGCTGGAAGCCCATCCAGGACTGGCGCGTCTTGTGATCGGTTCGCTGCTGAACGCGATCTATAACCGCAACGGCGATGTGAAGGGTCGCACCCTCTTCCTGCTCGACGAGGTGGCACGTCTCGGCTACCTGCGCATCCTCGAAACCGCCCGAGACGCGGGCCGCAAATACGGCATCACACTGACGATGATCTTCCAGTCGCTCGGCCAGATGCGCGAGGCCTATGGTGGACGTGACGCGACGAGCAAATGGTTCGAATCCGCGTCGTGGATTTCGTTTGCGGCGATCAACGATCCCGATACTGCGGACTATATTTCCAAGCGTTGTGGCGACACCACAGTGGAGGTCGATCAGACCAACCGTTCGACCGGAATGAAGGGATCGTCGCGCTCGCGATCAAAGCAGCTCAGCCGCCGCCCGCTGATCCTGCCGCATGAAGTGCTGCGTATGCGCAGCGACGAGCAGATCGTGTTCTCCTCCGGCAACCCACCGCTACGGTGTGGCCGTGCTATTTGGTTCCGGCGTGACGATATGAAAGCCTGCGTCGGTGAGAATAGGTTTCACAGGGATGAGCAATCGATATAACGTGGCATTGGAAACAATCAGCCCCCTCGACCTCTCAAAAAGTCGAAAGGAACAATAAGGGATGCATTGGAAAAAAGACTGGTACTCTCTGATGGGGCCGCTGATCATCTGGGCTGCGTTCATGGCCTTCACACCGATCATTGTTGTCGAAGCAATCATTACCCTTGAGGTATTCACACAGAATGCTAACTTGACGCTGAGGATCATTGCTTTGATCTGTACGGCCGGGTTCGTACCGTTGGCGACCCTCGCCGAAATTGCGCCACCCTTCGTGACCAGGGAAGAGGTCAGATGGCGTAACCGCAATACCGAAACCCTTTTCGAAGGCGATGTCGTCTGGGAACATGTGCCATTCCTGCCACCGATATTGAACCGCGTTCGCTCAACGACAGGCAAGCGACAGCCAGAAAAAGAAAAGACACCCAGCACGACGCAGGATGTACCACCAACCGTTGCTTCTGTCTGAACCATCTCACGGCACTATCCGGTTCAGACTGGCAGAAGGATAAGTGTCTTCAATGGTGTCGATTGAATCTGACAGATGGTCGACCGAAAAGTTCAACAAGTGGAATATCAAGATTCCGACCGGTACCGACGACGGCGCTCAATCGCAATTTTACGGAGCCATCGAATATACCAAGATAGTTAGACTCGCTCAGTTCGCAGAGTTTAAGCAGTTCAGTTGTGGTCATCCAACGCTCTATCCGCTCCTGCTCCATGACCAGTGCCATGTTCGTCAGGATTTCAGTTTCAAGAATTGTCGTCACCGCTGCAGGCCTCTATTTTTCACCCCCAACTCCTTATCATTATAGGGCTTGCAGCAAACGACGAAAGTCATGCGCTGCTGATCCAACCTGAACAATAGATCAGCCGGCAGAGGGATAGGGATTTGGGGAAAGGGAGGAGGAACCGTCCCCTTTCCCCATGTGTTGGGGTGTTTGAGGGGGCGGGGCGGTGCCTTGCCACTTCATGGGAGTGAGGGTCGAGAGGGGGCTTGTCCTCTTTCATCAGCCATGTCGGCCGGTCGATCCGGCTGGCATGGCTCGTAGACAAAGGACAAGGACGAAAGGTGGTGCCACCACCTTTCGTCCTCGACTTCAATCGAGGCTACTGTTGAGTTGACGGCTCACGGCGTCGATGCGCCAGCCGGCAATCTCGGTTCGTCGCTGGGCAACCAGAATATCGACCGCCGTCTCGTTGGCCTCGATAGCACGGATCGCCGCGTCCAGCGCATCCCGTTGACAGAGGTTTTCGACGGGGATGACGTCGCCATCATCGTCGTAGCCCCTGAGATGTACATTGGCGCGCCCTTGACGCGCCCATGTGCACGCTCGGCTTCTCGAATCAACCGAAACCCTCTTCGCGCTGACGCCAGCATTCCGGGCTGCCGCCATGGCTGGATTTGATTTTCCGCTCTGTCATGGCAATCTCCTTTCGTCTTTCTGATGCAAGGGGTCAGGGATCGCATTGCGACCGCCGGAGGCGGCGATTGGAGGAGCGGATTTGCAGGAGCCGTCGCAGACGGTGGCTGCGATTTGGAGGTGCCGACGTCCTTAACGCCGGACTGGCGGGCGCAAAATACAAAGTCAGAGAGAAGAGAACCGGCCGCGAGAGGATCGTGACCCGAATGGGACGAAACCACTTGCGGGTTCGGTGCGCCTGCTCAAAGAGCCGTGCGGCGAAGCCGCCTCGCCAATCCCCGTCTGAAACCATCACCACGATGAATCGGTGACACCGGATCGATTCATATAACTCGTTGGACGCTGCTTGCCGGGACAGCGACAATGGGAACATGGAAGACAAGGAGACATGCCAGGTTCATCTTCACCGCATCGATGCGGCGCAGAACATGCGGCGCTACTACAGCATTGCGATCCAGCCGACGCTGTTCGGTGGTGCTTCGGTGATCCGAAACTGGGGCCGGATCGGATCGGGCGGCCAGACGATGATGGAGACCTTCGATCATCCGGACGATGCGGACACAGCACTGTTCCTTATCGAACGAACGAAGAGACGACGCGGCTATCGGGACGCGAGCAGTGTCTAATAACCTGTCTCAATCGGCCGAACTTCTGCATTTCCTGTGGTTTTCGCGTCAACGCGGGATTTCCTGCCTTTCTGCACCTTTCTTCGCCACATCTTCATTGTCAAAGCTGAAGGCCCGAAAACCGAAAGAGGACCGTACCTTATGACCACGACCAACGAAATCGCCGACAAGATCGCAGCCGAACAGAATCTGACAAAGGCGCAGGCCAAGACGATCGTCGAGAGCATCTTCAAGCAGATCACCAACGCGGCGCTTGCTGGCGCAGAAACGTCGATCCCCTCGTTCGGGAAGTTCAAGCTGAAGGACACGCCGGAGCGTGAAGGCCGTAACCCGGCAACAGGCGCAACGATCAAGATCGCCGCTTCGAAAAAGCTGACGTTCACGCCAGGCAAGGCGGTCAAGGACGCACTGAACGGCTGAGGCAAGACAGCCACAAGGGACGCAGAAATAGAGCCCCCTAGAAAGGAGGCTCCGCGCTGATGCGCCCGTCCTGCTCGGCCTCGATGGTTGCAAGCTCCGCCTGCACCATCTCTAGCTCCGCCGCAATCTGGCGGCGCTCGGCCGGATCGCAGGCATTCCCAAGTTCGGCCGGGAGTTCTTCGCGTTGCATTTCGAGAGAAATCGTCATCGTCGTCTACTTGACGTTTGTGAAAGACGACGCCGCGCGTCATCGCGAAACGGAGGGGTCAAGCAGCGCGGGACGCGACCGCCAGAGGCGGCGAGTGGAGGAACCGATTTGCGGGAGCCGCCAAAGGCGGCAGGAGCAAATTGGAGGCGCCGCTCGTGCTGGAAGCCTTCGGTTCGTCATGGCACGCTTGGACGAACTGAGCAGCTCACATCCTCTCCGTATGGCACCATGAAGCCGGAGGCGGGCTCGATGCCCGCCTCCGGCTTCATGATCTGAAAAGAAGAAAAGCCCCGCCTTTCGGCGGAGCTCTTCGGGGTGATCAGGCCTCCCGCTTCGGGCGGCTCCAGATGAGGGCGTATTCGCCGTCCTTCTCGCTCGGCCAAAGGGCTGCGGTGATCGGGGCGTTGAAGCTCGGATCGTCCAGCTTGACCGAGATGTATTCCTCGCCGTCGTTGGAGACCGCCTTCCAGCCGGCGCCGACCTCGACGCCGTTGCCGGCGGTGATGCGGAAATCCGGAGCGTCGCGCGAGACGCGTTCGATCGGGTTCAGGCGGGCCTTCATGCTGACGGTGAGGGTGCGCACGTTGCCGATGATGGAGTTGTTGCCGTTGGTGGTGAATTCGCCGATGACTGCCATTGTCGTGTTCCTTTTCCGGTTTGCTCGGGCCGCGCCCATCGCGGCCTCGATGACGGTGTTAAGACCGACGGCGATCGACGCCGCACCCCTACGGGGCCGGAACGAAGTGGAGGATGGCCGGGAGCGGCTTTCTTGGCCCGCGAGGAATGCGAACCTGTTCGCAGGGGAAGAAAGTTGCGTATGACCGTTGCGGCCAAGGCGATCGAGACGAAGGCGTCCTTCGGTCACACCAGATCCATCGAGGTCTGCGTGGGTGTGGCCAGCCCGAACCGGATTGCGCACGACATGCCGAGAGAGCAATCGGTGAGTTCACACCAGCGCGCTGCCGGCACAATCGCTATCGGCACCTGCTCACCCTACGTCATGGCTGAGGTCCCGCCGTTCCGTTCGACCCCTTCGCGAATAGGTGGGTTTGCACTACCGCCCGTTCGATAGCCGAGCCCATCGTCGACTGCATGGTGCCTAGTTCCACAGGCAACGGCCGCGGTCAGGATGCAATCCCCCTTGCCCTCAGCGCCATACCGCACTGGCTGGCAGGCACGGAAGAGGATCCCTGACTCTAGGATCTGGCTGAACGGCTTTCTTTCACAGTAGAAATTCGGACAGGGGCGGCACGTTTTACGCTCGAAATGGGCGGTCCTCCGTTGCGACGTCGCCAGAATACTACTCTTAAATGCTATTTCGGCGCCAATGGCTGCACGTTCGCGCACGCACCTAGGAGTTTGCGCCTGAAACTCCTTATGACCCAGGCAAAACTGATGTAGGAGCTATCTGCGTGCTCTATGCCACCCGACAGCTCCCCTGTCCCCAATAGGCACTTTATCGATCTCAGTGGAAACGCATTACGCCGAAGCAACATCAGGCATCGCTGTCGAACGCTTTGCGAGCAACATCAATGTCCTCGCTATGCTTCTCTCCCCATTCCAGCAATGTGGCCAAGGGTTCGGTGAGTGATCGACCGAGCGGTGTAAGCTCATATTCGACCTTTGGCGGGATGGTGGCATAGGCCGTCCTGCGGACCATGCCGTCGCGCTCCAGACCACGTAGTGTGAGCGTGAGCATGCGATGCGACACGCCGCCGATACGCCGCATGATGGCGTTGAAACGCATTGGCCCGTCGGATAGGGCGCCGACCGCCATGATCGTCCATTTGTCGCCGATACGGTCGAGGATCTGGCCAAGCAGTCTGCACTTCGCGTGCTGCTGATCCTCAAGCGTATCGCGTTCTTTCGTCATCGCCGGCATGTCGATCCCTCCACGAACATAAAGGTGCGTGACGCACCATTTTGTACATTCTTACGCTTCTCTTTGGGAACATATACAACGTTAGGAACAGATAGTGCGTTAAATCGAACAAGGAGGCCAACAATGAAAATCGGCGTGAGCGGTGCGAGCGGGCATCTCGGCAAGACAGTGATCGTGGAATTGCTACAGCGGGGAGGCGGACATGAGGTGGTCGCGATCTCGCGAACGCCGGAAGGAGCGAAAGACGGCGTCCAGTCCCGATATGGCAATTACGATGAACCAGACGGGCTTCGGGAAGCCTATGTGGGGCTGGACCGGTTGCTGCTGATCCCTTCGGCCGACCTGGAGCCGGGCAAGCGTGCAGTGCAATTGGTCGCCGCTATCGATGCTGCGAGGCGGTCAGGCGTGCCTCACATCGTCCTCATGTCGGCTGCGGGAACGAAGCGGGCCGACGATGCGGAACTTGGCTCCGGGTACTGGAAGGGCGAACAGCATCTGATCGCCACAGCGCCTGGGTGGACGATCCTGCGCATGAGTTATTACGCCGAGGCGCTGGCCGATGAGGCGCGGGCGTCGCTTGCCGGTGGCGTACTCACCGGCCTTGCCGAAAACAGGGTTTCCTTCGTTTCGCGCGACGATGTGGCTGCGGCTGCTGCGGGCATTCTCGTGAGCGATGGCCACGACGGCGCGATCTACCACGCGACAGGAGAACAGCGCCTCTCGGGCGCCGAGCGCGCGGCGCTCATCGCCGACATCACAGGCCGCCCCCTCAACTTCCTCGTTCTGCCAGAGGAGCAGCTGCATGCGGGCCTGTCGCAGGCGGGACTGCCTGAGACGGTGGTGGATGCCGTCATCGACATCCAGAAAAGCTTCATCCGCGGGGCCTTCGACATCGTCACCGGAGATGTCGAGCGGCTCACCGGCCGTCCACCCAAGGCCCTGCGGCAGGTCCTTGCCACCCAACTTCTTTCGTAAACAGGAAATCACCAATGAAGCTGAAATGGATTTACTGGGCCTCCACGGGCCTCTTGTCTCTCATCTATCTGGCGGGCGGCGCCTATTATCTTTCCGACCTCGTCGGCGTGCAGCGCATCTTCCCGACACTCGGATACCCCGCCTATCTCGTGCCGATCCTGGCTGTGCTGAAGCCGCTCGCCGCGGTCACGATCCTCTGGCGGTTCAATGTCGCCCTGTCGGACCTTGCCTATGCGGGAATGTTCTATCACCTGCTGCTGGCGATTTCTGCGCATCTCAATGCCGGCGACTATGGCTTCGCGCCGGCTTTGGTCGGTTTGATCGCCTTGCTTGTCTCGTTCGCCACGCAGAATGCCGCGCGACGCAAGCCGTCGCCCTATGGACAGCTCTTCAAGAACAAAGCCGAACCCGCGTGAGACTAAGACCGTCCGGCCTAAAACCGGACGGCTCCATTAATCCTTTGCCTTACGGCCTCTCGGCTTTGGTTTTGGTGCGGACTGCCTGCCATATTCATTCCACCAGGCGGTGAGCGCTTCCATGGTGGGACCGAGCCCCCGCGCTTTGTCGGTCATTGCATACTCGACGCGCGGCGGCACTTCGGCGAACACCGTTCGGGCCACCAGTCCATCGGCCTCGAGTTCCCGAAGTTGCACCGTCAGCGTATGCTGCGTGATGCCGGGGATGCCCTTGCGCAATTCGCCGAAGCGATGGGTGCGCTGATGCAGCAGCCACATGATCTCCAGCTTCCATTTGCCAGAGAGCATAGCGAAGGCGCGGCGCATCTCATCCTGCATGGTGAAGTCGTCACGTATCGTCATTAGTCTGGTTTTCCATACTTATCATCATAAATTCATACTACTTGTGATTTTTCGTTCAACATCTAAATTATCGTACAGGTTCTCGGATACGATGCCAATGAGGACATGAAGGAAAACACGAAATCGACCGCCGTCTCATCGGGGGCGCGAGGTCCACGGGAATAGTCATGACAGCAACCGTCATCTACTGGGTCAGCACAGCACTGCTGTCACTGCTCTATCTAAGTTCCGCGTTTCTTTATTTTGACCAGAGGCGCCTGGGTTCCGCAGACCCTTGCCGGGCTCAACTATCCGGCACCCTATCTCGTGCCCCTAATGATCGTGGTGAAAGTTCTCGGCCCGCTCGCGATCCTGTCGCGGGTCAGCGTGCCGCTGAGTGATCTGGCTTATGCGGGCATCTTCTTCCATCTGATCCTATCGGGATCGGCGCATCTGGGCGTTCGCAAGCCTGCTGGTGCGCTGCCAGCCGTGATCGGCCCCGCACTGCTCGCCGCTTCCTTCGCCACGCAGAATGCCGCTCGCGATGTGCCGTCGCCCTACGGCCTCGTCGCGACAACCCAACAGGCAAGTCTCAACTAAGGAGAAACTACAATGGCAAGACTTGAAGGAAAAATCGCACTCGTCACCGGTGCCAGTCGGGGCATTGGCCGCGCGACCGCCAAGCTGTTTGCAGCCGAAGGCGTAAAGGTCGGCGTACTATCGCGCACCCTGGCTGGCATTGAAGCCGTCGTGGCTGAGATAGAGGCCACCGGCGGCACGGCGCTCGCGCTTCCAGCCGATTTGGGCAATGCCGACGACATCAAGGCAGCAGTGGACAAGGTTGTCGAGACCTATGGCGGCCTCGACATTCTCGTGAACAACGCATTCGACTCAACCGTTGCCTATGCGTCTGTGCTCGACCTCACGGCGGAACAGCTCCAGCGCAATTTCGAGATTGGCCCGATCGCTTATCTGCGGGCCATGCAGGCGGCCTATCCGCATCTCAAAGTGAGCGGGCATGGCCGTGTCATCAACTTCGGGTCCCTTGCCGGCGTCTCGGGACTGGCAGGCATGGCTCCTTATAACATGGCCAAGGAAGCCGTGAGGGCGCTCACGAGAACGGCCGCCCGCGAGTGGGCGGGGGACAAGATCACCGTCAACAATGTTCTGCCGGTGGCTGAGACATGGGGACCTGAAGTCGATGTCCCGCCGCCGGCCAATGCACTCGGCCGTTACGGATCGCCGGAGGAAGACATCGCGCCCGTGGTGCTGTTCCTGGCGAGCAAGGACGCCCAGTTCCTGACCGGCTACTCACTCGCGCCCGATGGCGGGTCGATCATCGACAGTGCCCGTTGAGCTACCGGAGGGGTCCTCGCAAGTGAGCATATGCGAGGGCGAGGACCGCTCCCTGTCCAAAGAAACTAGGAAACAGACCATGAAGATACACGCTGTCACCATCGACACTGCCAACCCGCAGAAACTGGCCACCTGGTGGTCGCAAGCTCTCGGTATCGCAGTCGCCAATGATTTTGGCATGATCGTTCAACTGGCCGCGTCGCCTGATGTCCCGCCCTTCCAGTCGAAGACGTGCCGACACAGCGCAACCGCGTCCATGTCGATCTCAAGACATCCGATCTCGATGGCGAGACCGAGCGGCTGGTGCAGCTTGGTGCGACGGTCGTGGAGAAGTTCGAGCTGCCGCAGATCCGCTACACGACGCTGACCGATCCGGACGGCAACAAATTCGATCTCGTGCAGGAATAATCTCACAGTGCGGGGGCGGCGAACCCGTCGCACCCGCTTCAGGAAGGACTCGAAACATGAAAGTCACCCTCTTCGGCGCGACCGGCAAAACCGGTCCCTATCTGATCGATGAAGCGTTGAAGCGCGGCTTCGAGGTGACGGTGTTTGCCCGCTCTTCGTCACCTTTCCAGGACGTCAGGGTTCGTGTGGTGCGGGGCGATCTCTCGGATAGTGCGGTCCTGCGCGAGGCCGTTCGCGGCGCCGATGCGGTGCTGTCGGCGCTCGGGCCGTCGAAAACCCCGCACCCGAAAGATCGTCCAATCACGCGGGCGACGCAGGCCATCATTTCGGCGATGAGCCAAGAGAATGTCACGCGCCTCATCGCCATCTCGACCGGTACGGCCGTCGATCCGGCCGATGGGTCCGACTGGAAGGCGTGGCTCCCGGCTGTAGTCATCAAGCGTCTGGTTCCCGGCGTCTATCAGGACATCGTGGGGCTCGCCGACACAATCCGTTCCTCCGGTCTCGACTGGACCATAGTGCGCGCGGCTTTCCTCAAGAACAGGCCTGCCTCCAAATTCTTGAACGTGGGCCTCTACGGCCGCACCCGCCACTCCCTCGCGGTGTCTCGCGAAGACATTGCGATCTTCATGTTCGACCAGATCGATAGCCGTGAATTTGTTGGCAAGGCCCCGGCCGTCAGCACACGCAAACGCTGATGGGATGACGGTTTGCTGATCCTGGTCATGGGGCCTCTCTCATGCGACGGACATGCCGCACGGCTGGAATGTCCGCTTCGCCGAACAGCCGGACGGAGTTCGATCATGTCCTTGGACATTCCGCCGAGACTGACCTGTCCCATGAACCGGACGATGCGGAGCGTCGTGCGGCGATCAAGAATTTGGACGCCACTTCCTGTCGGCTGCCGACCATGAGCGCACCGCCCGGTGCGGCGGACTTGTCCGTTGTTGCGTTGATGAATGTGTCAGGGCTCGCGGATGAGGCCGGCGATCATGATGCCAATGACCCGCGCAACGCCGGTCTCCCATTGAGGCGCGTGCCCCAGATTTGCGCCCCCGGCGATCGCCATCAGCAGGTCGAGAGGTTCCACGTCGCGACGGATGTCGCCGCTCGCTGTCGCGTTATCGAGAAGATAGCCGCAGGCTGCGATAAGCCTTTCGGCCGAGGCCGCGCAGATCTCGTCGGCATTGGGACCCAGCAGACTCAGGACATCGGCCATGATCCGCTTGGTCGCAAGATAGTCGGCGAACAACAAAAGCCATTGCCGCAAAGCCTCGATGGGCGGCTCGCCTTGCGAGAGATTGTTGGCTGCTTCCGCGAGCTGATCGCCCTCGTTTTCGTACAGCTGACCGATCAACGCTTCGCGTGTCGCGAAGTGTCGGTAGAGCGTACCAATGCCCACTCCGGCCGCGCGGGCAATCTCGTCCAGGCTCGCAGACGTTCCCTTATCCGCAAACACCTGTTTCGCCACAGCCATCAGCCTCAGCCGATTGCGCTCGGCGTCGGCACGCGGTTTGCGCGGTGTTTGTTTTTCAGCGGTCATCATGTTTTTCCAGCTTGATAAACGGAGGAATTCTCCGTATATAAAACGGAGGACTCCTCCTCTTACTACCACTGCTTTGCGGAAACGCAAGACATTTTCATCGACGAAACGAACGGCCTATGGCTTTGCAAACCTCATGACCGCCGCCGGAACGCCGAAACAAATCCCAAAACGTCCACTCGGAAAGTGCACCATGAAAACATACGGATACGCTGCGACCGCGCCTGATGCCCCCTTGAAGCCGCACTCGTTCAATTGCCGCGAAGTGCGCGACAATGACGTAACAATTGAGGTCCTCTATTGTGGCGTCTGCCACTCGGATCTGCACCAGTCGCGTAATGACTGGGGATGGACGACCTATCCGGTAGTCCCCGGGCACGAGATCGTGGGCTGCGTCACGAATGTCGGCCCTGAGGTGACGCGCTACAAGGTGGGCGACCTCGTCGCAGTTGGA